>CALXBD010000123.1 GCA_944386445.1 uncultured Clostridia bacterium | reverse complement strand
GTTTTCGGCCCCTGCGCTTAGCACGCACGTAGTCGCAGACGGCAATGGTGTTCCGGATATAGTCCTCCATTTGACAGGGCCGGGCCAGAAAGCTGCCCAGATTCCCTTCCGGGTTGCCAAAATAGGTGTGGATGGACACATAATCCACCAGGTCATAGGTTTCCGTCAGGACAACGTCTTCCCACCTCGGAAAGGTTTCCATTCCGGCGCCGGAACTGCCGCAGGCTACCAGCTGGATGGAAGGATCCACCCATTTCATCAGACGTGCAGCCTCACAGGCAATCCGGGCGTATTCCTCCATCGTTTTATGGCCCATCTGCCAGGGGCCGTCCATCTCATTGCCCAGGCACCAGAGCCGGATGTTGTGGGGCTCCGGGAAGCCGTTGTTGACCCGCAGGTCCGAGAGGGCTGTTCCGCCGGGATGATTACAGTATTCCACCAGTTGTCGGGCCTCTTCCGGGCCTCTGGTCCCCAGGTTGACGGCCATCATCACCTCTGCGCCGGCTCTTTTGGCCCATTGGGCGAAGTCGTCTACCCCGACCTGATTGGTTTCGATGGAGTTCCAGGCCAGATCCAGCCGCCGGGGGCGCTGTTCCCGGGGGCCGATGCCGTCCTCCCAGCGGTACCCGGAGACAAAATTTCCGCCCGGATACCGGACCACCGGCACCTTCAGCTCTCTTACAAGCTCCAGAACATCGGTCCGGAAGCCCAGCTCGTCGGCAGAAGGATGTCCCGGCTCGTAGATTCCGCCGTAAACGGCCCGTCCCAAATGCTCGATGAAGGACCCATAAAGCCGGTCGTCTACCCGGCCAATTTGGTAATCTCTATCGACGCGGATTGCTGCGTTCTTCATAAAAAACACCTTTCCTCATAATGATTCCCAATATCTGATCGCTTCAAGCCTTACCGGAAACAGGGCTTACGGTCTCTCCCCGGATCAGCCGGGTGGGAAGGATCAATTCCTGAGCAGGCCGTCCGGGATCGCCGATACGGTCCAGCAGCATTTCCACAGCGCGGTTTGCCATGGCCGCTTTGGACGAGGAAACGGTAGACATCCGCAGCGGGTAGGAAAATCTGGACTGGATGTTGTCAAACCCCATGACCGAGCAATCTTCCGGCACTTGTTTGCCCAGCTCCTTCAAGGCGCAGACGGTTTCCCACGCCAGCAGGTCGCTGAAAGCCAGTACCGCTGTATAGGGCTTTTCCGTCAGCAGTCGGGGCAGTAGACTCCGGCTTTTCTCGGCAATTACCGGCACTGTCCGGACGGAAACGGTTTGTATCGGCAGTCCTGCCTCGGAAAGAGCGTCCAAAACGCCTTGCTGCCGCTCAGCCGCGCTGGAGATCCGCACAGGTCCGTTGAGAAACAGAATTTCCCGATGGCCGTTTTCCAGCAGGAATTTTCCTGCCAGCCGACCGCTGCCTCGGTCGTCGCAGATAACGCTGTCCACTCCGGAGCCGGCCAGCCGCCTTCCCAACAGGACAAACGGCACCTTTCTCTCCTGCAATATGGAGACGTTTCCTGCGGAATCCGGTGACGGACACAGCAAAATTCCCGCTGCCTTCTGCCCCAAAGCCGCCAGTACCGCACGCCGTTCCGCTGCCTGTTTTTCCTCGGTGTTGAACACAATGACGGTGTATCCTTCCCGGCCCAGCCGCGCCTGGATCTCCTTAATCAGAATGGAGAAATGGGGGTTTGCGATATCCCCTACGATCACGGCCACAAGCCGGCTCACTCCCGACCGCAGCGAGCTGGCAAAGGCGTTCCCCACGTATCCCATCTCTTCGGCCTTCTCACGGATCAGCCGGGTCGTTTTCTCTGAAATATCGCTTTTCCCGGCTAAGGCGTGGGACACCGTATTGGCGGAAAATCCCGTTTCCCGGGCAATATCCTTAAGGGTCACGGGGCGGTTTCGCTTCTCGTCCATAAAACGCCTCCTTTCTGTTTTATTTTAGCATAGCGAAAACTTCCGGGCAAGTCCTTCTTTTCGCAATACTCAAGAATTGTCTTGACAACCGATTTAAAATAGTGTACCCTAAAAGCATACATTAACGATAATGTAAAGGGGCGCTGCCTTTGCTGACAGGAACTGTTTTTGAACTGCGGGAATTCACTGTCCAGGACGGGCCGGGAGTCCGGCAGACCGTCTTTTTGAAAGGCTGTCCGCTTCGCTGCCGCTGGTGCCATAATCCGGAAGGGCTTTCCGCGACGCCCCAGCTGATGGTCAGCACCAATGGCTGTACCGGATGCGGAAACTGTGCCGCCGTCTGCCGCCACCCGGAAGGCTGCGTGCAGTGCGGGGAATGTGTCCGGGTGTGCCCCCAGGGGCTGCGGAAGATCTGCGGGGAAACTGTCACCTCCCAAGAGCTGATCCGGCGGGTCCTCAGCCAGGCGGATTACTACGCCGCCCTGGGAGGAGGGGTGACCTTTTCCGGGGGAGAGCCGCTGATGCAGGGGGAGTTTTTGCTGGAGGTGTTAAAGGGCCTTCCCGGGGTCCACAAGGCCATCGAAACCAGCGGATTTTGCTCTCGGGAGCTGTTTGAGAGGGTGATCGCGGAGCTGGACCTTGTAATGATGGATCTGAAGCTGGTAAACTCGGAGCAGCATCAATACTGGACCGGGAAATCCAACGGCCCGATTTTGCGGAATCTGAAAGTCCTGCAGGAATCGGAACAGCCGTATATTATAAGGATCCCGCTGATTCCCGGCGTCACCGACACCCGTGAAAATCAGGAGGCCTCCGCCCGGCTGCTGGCGGAAGGGAGACTTCCGGAGCGGGTGGAACTGTTGCCCTACCACCTGACCGCCGGTGCGAAATACCCCATGCTTTCCATGGAATACCGTCCGGAATTTTTGGAAAAGCAGCCTGTCCGGACCTGGCAGAAATTATTTGAAGCGTATGGAATGAGGTGTGAAGTATTATGACAGAGCGGATTCGAGCCTTAAGAGACTTTTTCATCACCCAAAGGGGGCATCACCCCTTCCGCCGGAAGTGGGACCCGGAACAGGCAGCCAAAGGCTTTCGGCAGGAGGGCCTTTCTCCTTTTGACCGGGCTTGCCGGCGGCTGACGCAGCTGCTTGAGGAGGAAAAGCCGCTGATTTTCCCGGAACAGCGGATCCTGTTTGTAAGAACGATCCCATCGGTGCCGGAGCTGTTCAGCCGGGAAGAGGAAGCCGCTCTGCGTCAAAAATACCACATCCATGAGCGGGGGGACATCTCCAATATCTGCGTAGACTACGAGACCTTCCTGACCCTGGGGCTGCCGGGAATGATCCGAAAGCTGGAGGAATGCTATGCGCGGGCAGGCAGCGAGGTGACACCGGGATTCTTTGCAGGAGAGTTGGCAGTTCTCCGGGGTTTAACGGACCTGGTAGGCCGTTACCGAGATGAGGCCCTGCGTCAGGGAAATCCTGCTGCCGATACGCTTTCAGCTCTGCTGAAGGGGCCGCCGGAAACCTTTGCCCAGTCGCTGCAGCTGATGCGGATCGTCCATTTTACCATGTGGCTTGGCGGAAATTACCATAATACGTTGGGCAGGATCGACTGCTATCTGTCTCCATGGCTGGAACGGGACTTGGAAAAAGGACTTCTCACCGAGGCGGAGGCCTTTGAGCTGCTGGAAGAATTTTTCCTGACCTTCAATCTGGACAGCGACCTGTATCCCGGGATGCAGCAGGGGGATAACGGCCAGAGCATCGTTCTGGGAGGCTGCGACCTTGACGGGCAGCCGGTCTTTAATCGGCTGAGCCGGATGGCGCTGGAAGCAAGCCTGGAACTGCGGCTCATTGACCCCAAAGTAAATCTCCGGGTCAGCCGGAAAACGCCGCTGTCGGTCTATGAGCTGGGGACCCGGCTGACCAGTCAGGGATTGGGCTTCCCCCAGTATTCCAACGACGACGTGGTGATTCCGGGGCTGATTGCCCAGGGATATGCCCCTGAGGATGCAAGAAATTACGCCATTGCGGCTTGCTGGGAGTTTATCATTCCCAAAAAGGGGATGGAGATCGTCAATATCGACGCCCTGTCCTTTGCGGAGGTCACCCGGAAGTCCATTTTGGAGCATCTGTCGGAGTGCGGGGAGTTTGATGTTCTTCTGGAAAAAGTCTGCGCAGATATCCGCTTGGAGGCCAAAGCCATCTGTGAAAAAATCGGTACGGTTTATCTTTATCCGGCTCCGTTCCTTTCGCTGATGATGGAAGGCTGTGTTGAATTGGGCAGAGATATTTCGGAGGGATGCGTCTATAATAATTACGGGATTCACGGCACCGGTCTGGCGACGGCTGCGGATTCGTTGGCATCTGTAGAGGCTTATGTGTATGGGGATCGATCTGTTCCCAAACAGACTCTCTGCAAGGCCATGGAAACAGATTTTGAAGGGGAACCAGAGCTGCTTCATAAGCTGCGGTTTGAGGCCCCCAAGATGGGCTGCGGCAGCCCTGAGGCGGATTGTATTGGGGCAGAGCTTCTGGAAGCCTTTGCCGATGGCCTTGAAGGCCTTTCCAATGACCGCGGGGGGCATTATCGGGCAGGCACTGGTTCCGCCATGTACTACCTCTGGCACGCAAAAAATCTGGGAGCTACCCCCGACGGCCGCCGGGCAGGTGAACCAATTCCGGCTAATTTTTCTCCCAGCCTTTTTGCCAGATGCCCCGGCCCGGTTTCCGTTCTTCACTCCTTCAGCGCTCCAAATTTGCAGCGGACCATCAACGGCGGCCCGCTGACCATTGAGCTGCACGACACGCTGTTCCGGACCCCGGACAGTATTTCCAAGGTAGCGGCTCTGATCCGGTCTTACATTCTTGCCGGAGGTCATCAGATCCAGATCAACGCTGTCAATCGGGATCGGCTCCTGGACGCGCAGCGCCATCCGGAGCAATACCGGAACCTGATCGTCCGGGTTTGGGGCTGGAGCGGCTATTTTGTAGAACTGGACCGGGAATATCAGGATCACATCATCAGGCGTACGGAATACCAATCCTATTAATCAAAAAAATCCATCCGGCCCGGGCGAACAGGGACGGATGGATTTCTTGTCGATATAAGATGCCTGAAAAAGAGCTTTGATTTGTCAGCGACACCCAAATGCGGGATTTCTGTCAGGCCACTGCAAAATAAAAACAGTCCCGGACACTACTGCATCCGAGACTGAATTGGTGACCCGTGCGAGAATCGAACTCGCGATACCGCCGTGAAAGGGCGGTGTCTTGACCTCTTGACCAACGGGCCGAATGGTAGCGGCAAATGGATTCGAACCATCGACACTTCGGGTATGAACCGAATGCTCTAGCCAACTGAGCTATGCCGCCATAAGTGCCGCGCCGCGTCTTGGCGGGAACAAGAGATATTCTATCACAAGCGACGGCATCTGTCAATAGTTTTTCTCAAAAAAATTAAAAATGAGCGGAGTAACATTAAAAGCAGAGAAAACCGAAACGGTTTTCCTGCTTTATTTTTTTATCCGGACGGCGAAAGGAGGCTTGCGAAATGGACGGATATTCGTATTTGACGTTCGATCAGCGCCGCGAAATCGAAGCACTTTACAGCGACGGCGAACGCGCGGTGGATATTGCCGCGAAGATCGGAAGAAGCGTTGCCGCTATTTACGAAGAGCTTAAACGCGGATACACGGGAGAGCTTGACGAAAACAAGCGTCCTGTTTACAGCGCCGATCTTGCACAGACGACCGCACAGGAAAACATACGGCGCAGAGGCAACAGACGCGCCGCCGCTGAAAGATAAAAGGAAGGAGGGCTATTCAATGAAGCGTAATGCGAGATTGCAGAAAGGCAATATATACGAAAACAAGGGCGGAGGAAGCTTCCTTTGCATTGAAAGCACGAGGCGGGAGATCACGACGCTTCGCAATATTGCTTCCGGCTGGACGTTTCAAGCGCATTGTGTAACGAAGTATGACGACGGAAAGATTGAATGGGATTTTTCTTCTGGCGGATACTTCGCAAAGGCATAAATGCTTTATTTCCATTCTTGGAGCGGCGGAAAAGACAGTACAGCAAGCGTGATCCTTGACCATATACACGGATTACCGCCGTCAACAATTATATTTTCAGAAGTTATGTTCGACAAGAAGCGCGGAATTTCTGGAGAGTTACCGGAGCATATCGACTTCGTTATGAACAAGGCAAAACCGCTATTTGAAAGCTGGGGATATAAAGTTGAAATCGTCCGCGCGGGAAAAGATTATATCGACCTTTTTCATCACATAGTGGAACGATCGTCGAAGCCGGAAAGGATTGGGAAAAAGTGCGGATTTTTAATCGGCGGACGTTGTAGCGGAAATCGTGAATTGAAAATTCGACCGATTAAAGATTTTTACAAAGCGCTTGATCTTGAAGGGGCGGAATATACGCAATACGTAGGAATTGCCATTGACGAACCGATCCGGCTGGATAGGTTGAAAGGAACAAACAAAATATCGCTTCTTGAACAGTTCGGATATACAGAAAGAATGGCGTTCGATCTATGCAAGGAATACGATCTTATTTCACCGATATATGAAATTTCGCGGCGCGGTGGTTGCTGGTTTTGTCCAAATCAAAGCTATTCGCAAATAGCGTGGCTAAAAAGAACACATCCGGAACTATGGGACGAATTACGACGGTTGAGCGAAGAAGAAAACACAATTTCAACACGCTTCAAGTACGAAGATAGCTTCGCGGACGCTGACAGGAAAGCGAATGCAATAAACGCAAGACTTGAAATGGAAGCCGCGCAATTAAATTTGTTCGAGCTTCTGCAAATAAAGGAGGGCTATTCAATATGAGCAAGACAAATTTTGAAGCAATCGCGACGGACGCGCAAGGGCTGGGGCGGTTCTTGCGTTCCCTTCCGATTATCGAAGCGCCGTGGGATATGGAGTTTCAAAAGCGATATTGTAGCGGGTGCGGGGC
>CALXBD010000122.1 GCA_944386445.1 uncultured Clostridia bacterium | reverse complement strand
GTACCAGTTCTTCTTCTGTTAATATCCCCCAGGAAATTGATAGTTTTTTCTTTTCCGCCAGTACATCTCCCACCATCAAAGCAGATAATGTCCTTCCGGTATCCTCCGTCCATATCAGTTCATCATCAATGGATAAGGATACCGGGGACGGAAGAATCGTATCCCCGGCTTTCAGTATCATTTTCATTTTCCTTCACCTATCCAATTACAACGTCCGTTGTGATAAAACGCCGTTTCAGTTTCATGGAGCCGTTCTGGCTTGCTCTTGCGATTTCTTCATCTCCAATCATCAAAACCACATCTCCGCCATCCTGAACCAGGCTGATCAACTGCCTCAACAGCTGGACAACTTCTTTGTTACTGCCGCCGGCCATTTCTGCTGCAGCCAGTGCCATTTCCATCATTTTGTTTTCCGGCGCAACGATTTCTCCGTATCTGGTATTATCACCAATCACCGCCAATCGTGGTGTGTTACGCTGTACATAACCGCCTTCTGCCAGTAATGGAATTTGTGGCGCCGTTACCTTCTTTAAATTGAAGCCGACTTTATAACCTCCAAGCCAATCCGGCAATTTAAAGCTGATCCCATTTATGGCTTTGATTACTGCATTGATACCGGCTACCACACCGCGGATCAGTCCGTTTATAATATTGATCACTGCATTGATCGGGTTTTTTGCGATGCCAACCAAGGCGTCAAATACGCCTTTAAAGATATTTTTGATGCCGGTAAAGGCCTTTTCCCAATTCCCGGTGAATACCCCTGTAATGAACTGAATAATTCCCTTTAAGCTGGTTGTCACACCATTCACTACATCCAAGACAGTATCAATCAGGCTCCCGAATCCGGATACGATGCCGGATAAAACCTGGGAAATAGGCGGTCCAAGGACATTCACAAACCAATTCACAATAGGAAGAATAAATCGGTTATAAATTTCCAGAGCGCCGTTTGCGAACTCGCCTACCAGGTCTAAAAAGTTTGATACCAATGGCTGCAGATGATTGTTCCATAAATCATCTACCGTATCCATAAAGGCATCCCACACAGGCCCGATAATGTTTTCCCAAATATTCCGGAACGTATCTCCAGTTTTTTTAACTGCCGTTCGGACATTATCAAAAATGGGAGCTCCCCATTTATTCCAAAATTCCTGAACCGTATTCCAGAAATCTATCCATACTTCTGTCAACAGTTCTAATACTGGAGCAATTCCTTCCGACCACAGAAGATCAAACAGAAGCTTGATTTCATCAAACAACGTGCTGAAGTTGGCAAGTACCTGCGTACTAAAGTCTGTCAGAGTAGGGAGAACTACCGTAACCAGGTTCTCAACGACAGGATATATAGCTACATTCCAAATGTCGCCAAATACCCGATTAAAACTGTCCAAAAGCCCTGCCAAAATCGTTCCAGCTGTCAAAACAAACTGCTGCATAAACGGGACTACATATCCGTCAAAATAGTCCCAGAGGGGTTGCGCAAGACCTTGAATGTCGGAAAATACCATTCCGCAGTTTTTCGCAAAACCCTGAAGCGGCTTTTCAAATTTTTTCCACACGGCCTGAAAGGCCGGCGCAAACTTTTTCTGAACATAGGAAAGCAATCCGCCAAACTGCTTTTTAATGCGCTCTATTGCCCCGTTGGAGGCTTTCTCTACGCTGGAAACCTCCGCCCCGATAATTCCGGATCCAACTGCTATCCCACTGCCGCTTCCGCTGCTTCCAGAACTGCTATCAGATGAAGAAGAGGAAGCCTTGGTAATTTCATCGAACCCTGCCAGAAATTTTTCTGTTTTTTTCGTGCTTGCTTCTGTAGCGGACGCATTATCCGCCATGGTTCCGGAAGAAGCAGCTGCGCTCTCCGCCGCATCGGCGACCTGCTGCATTCCTCCTCCACCCGAAGCATCCCCGAAAATACCCTTCATTAGGTTTGCAAATGCGTCTGCCAATACCTGCAGTCTTCCTAAAAGAGTATTGATAATTTTTAATACCGGAGTAAAAGCAGCAATCAGGCCGGATCCTATGGATGCCTTCAGCTGGTCAAACTGCAAAGATAGAACCCTTGTCTGGTTCGCCCAAGAATCCGATGTCCGAGCAAAGTCCCCCTGGGCCGCTGAGAGCTGATCCTGTACGAAAGCATACCGAAGGGCAACCTTCTCCGCTTCCGTCATTTTGGAAGTAACCTTGCCGTATCCATTGGATAAAGCATACGCATCCAGGGCATTTTGAGTCATGACAACGCCAAGGTCTTTCAGCGTCTCTGTCTCCCCGGAGAATACGGATTTTAGCTTTGTATAGGCTTCATCCTGCGTAATATTATAAAAGGACGCCACATCGCCGGCCAAACCGGTCAGCGTAGTAGACATGTCATACGCCTGCTGCTCGGAAAAGCCGAAAGCCTTGGCCATTGCTCCAAAGGTACCTGTGTACTTCTTGGCCATGGTTTCCGATAGTCCAAAGGAGGATGCCGCCGATCTGGCAAAGGAGTCTACCTGAGATGTCATATTGGGGAAGGTGACATCGACAACATTTTGCACTTCCTGCAAATCTGATGCCAGGTTTATGCACTCTGCCCCAAACTTTACAATTTTATCTACAGCAAAGGCCGCTACCAACGCGGCCCCTGCCTTTTTTGCCAGGCTCTGTATACCCGACATCTGTTTCTGAAATGGTTTTTGGTTGACTACCAGATCCAGCCCGATCTGGCCTACACTCGTAGCGCTCATATCTTTCACCTGCCTTATAGGACAGGACATCGACACAAGGCACTACTTGTCCTGATTTATTGTAATTTCAAATTCTTTTCTGCAATGTCTGGCCTGACACCGTATAAAAACTCCCCGGCATTTTGCATCCGGAACATACTGAATTTTCTGCTCATGCCCACAATATGGACATTTCACTTTTAATCTTTCATTTTCAATGGTTTAGCACCTCCCGCCATTTGGATAAAGGCATTTTTGAAACCATCCAGTACTTTTCCCATTTCCTCCGGCTTCACGGATTTTGCCTTCTTCAGACGCCATTCATTCCGAATCCGCCTCTGCTCCTTTGTAAATTGCTTCAGGATATTTTTATCATCTTCCAGGCGGATTGCTACAATTCTGCCAAGAGGAGTTTCCGGGCCAAGTCCTGATAATAAATCCACAAATTCATCCCACCGCATTTCTTTAAATTCCTTAGAGTGAATTTTAACCCCGTACTGCGCTCGGAACGAGGA
>CALXBD010000121.1 GCA_944386445.1 uncultured Clostridia bacterium | reverse complement strand
AGGCCATACCGGCCGGTCTCCCAGTCGACACTGATATAATACCCGTGCTCGTCGAAAGAATAGAGGGCCGGCCCGGAAGTCTCCGTAATATTTCCGTCGGCATCCGCAAAGCCGATGGCCTGCCCGTTTTCGTCATGGAGCATCAGGAATTTGTCTCCGACGGCAGAAACAAAGGAAACATGGTCCATCAGGGTTTCCCCTGAAGGCAGCTTCAGCAGCTTCCCGCCGCTTCCCCCGGAGGTACAGTAAAGGCATTTCCCAAAGAGATTGACATAGGAGATGTCCAGGTTTTCCAGCAGCAGGTTTCCATTCAGGTCGTAAATATTAGCCCAGGTGCGGGAGTCTGTAATCCATCCGTCCTCGCTTTCGGCCAGTTTTTCATGGCGGTACTGTACGATGTATTGGGGTTTCCATGTGATCATATCGTAAACCAGTTCGGCGTTAGGGTCTTGTAAGATCATTTCACCATTCGTATTGACGATTTGATGGGTATCTCCCAGCCATAGCACAAAAGTCCTGACATCCTCCGGGCGTGCGACAGACGATTCTGATGATTCAGATGAATCCGATACAGATTCCTCCTCAGAAGGGGTACTGCTTAAAGATTCAAACACCGGGTTGCTGCAGGATGTCAGTAAAACAGCAGCAGCCAGAGCAATTACCCAATGCTTCATAACAAATCCTCCTTTAATGCCGATTCAGCCTGTACTCATTATAGAAAACTATCTATCAAAAAGCAATTACAATTCATCAACAAATAGCTACAGCAAAATAAAAGCCCCGGCATAAAAACCGAGGCCGCAGGAAAATTTTACTTTTTGGTAACTTTATAGAGAATATGCGGCATGTCCATTCCATAATAATGTTTCACGATACTGCCCGCCGGGGCCATACCGTTTCGCTTTGCAACCGCCTGAGAAGCGGTGTTGGAGTCCCGGATAATGGACCAGACCTCTGGGAGATTCAGTTCTTGAAACGCATATTTTTTGCAGGCCTGGGCAGCCTCGGTGGCATAGCCCTGCCCCCAGGCGTCCTTCCGGAAGAGATAGCCCACTTCTACCACCTGCCGATCCCCGATATCCTGCATCGTGAGGCCGGTTTGCCCAATGAAAGTTTCATCCGTCTTTCGGATCACAGCCCAAAGACCGAATCCATCCTCCCGGTACCGCCGCAGCTGGTTGTTGAGCCAGTTCCGGACCTCTTCATCTGAAAAGGCATGTTCGTATGCGTACATGACCTCCGGATCCTGAAGGATTCCGCAAAGCGGTTCAAAATCCGCTGTTGTCATTTCCCGGAGGAGCAGTCGTTCAGTTTCCAAAATCGTTTTTCCGGAAGTATTTTTCATAAAAGCCTCTCCTTTTAAGAGTCATTTTCTTTTCCATCCAGTTCCGCACAGATTTCACGGATGGCTGTTGCCGTTACCAGATTGATAACTCGTTCCCGATCTTGAGGGCTTCCGCCAGCGGGTAGTTCCAGTTGGGCAATTCCCCCGGAGTTCCCGCGGGTGACCAGCACCCGAAGAATTTCGCCGTCCGTGCAGGGTTCACTGTAGACCCGTACCCGCAGATCTCGTAGCCGCCAGTCCTGTATCAGCATCAACCTCACCCCTTCATGATTCAGGGTATTCTGATAAACCGAAAAGGGTTCCGCCGGAAAACAAATTATAGGCAGTTTGCGCGCTCCAGCTTGAGCAGTAGTTCTTTCGCCTCCAAACCTCCTGCATAGCCGGTAAGCTTCCCGGAGGTGCCGACTACGCGGTGACAGGGGATGATGATCGGGATTGGGTTGCAGTGGTTTGCGTGCCCGACGGCTCTGCAGGCCTTGGGGCTGCCGATTTGTGCTGCGATTTGTCCATAAGAACGAGTTTCTCCGTATGGAATCGTCAGCAGTGCCTCCCACACCTTTTTTTGGAACGGAGTTCCTGCTGGACGAAGAGGCAGCTGAAAATAGTTCCGCTTTCCCTGGAAATATTCTTCTATTTGAGTAGCAGCTTGCAGCAATAGGGGAGTCTCCTGCTGTTTTATCCCGTTAGGAAGGGTAGTTCCGGGAAGAAGAAGCCTGGTTATTGTGCTATCAGCTTCAATTACGGAAATTTTTCCCAGTGGCGTGCAGATAAACAATGCCTTTTCCACTTTGCCTCCTCCTTTGCTGTGCAACCGGTTTTTTATATTATAAAACATTGCTGCGTAAAAATCAAACAAAAACAGGGCCGCTTCTAGCGGCCCTGTTTCCGATATAGGATATGTTCCTTATTCTCCGTACACTTCTCCGACAAAGCGGCGAAGGTTTTCCAAACCGATCGACAGGCCAAGGATGCAGTCCTCGATACCTTCGAACTCCACGCCGATAAATCCGTCGTAGCCGGCGTTCTTGAGAACTTGCAGGCATTGTTTTACAGGAACAGCGCCATGTCCGATAATGGTGCCGCGCAGATGGTTGGCAGCACGGGTGCCGAAAAATCCGCGGCCGGGGTTAGGCTCATTTCCGCTCTTGACGATGAAGTCTTTGGCGTGGGCATAAAATACGTAAGGGGCAGCTTTTCCAACAGCTTCAGCGGGGTCACAGTCGGCGCACAGGAAGTTGCCCATATCGCAGAGCCAGCCAAAGTTCGGATGATTGACGGTATTGATGAGCAGTTCTACCCGATCAGGCTCCTGAGCAAATTGGCCGTGATTTTCTACCATAGTACGGATCCCTTTGGAAGCGGCATATTCTGTTACTTCCCGACAGCAGTCAGCCAGCTGTTTTACGACATTATTGAATCCGCGGGAATTTCTGGGATTATTCTCATTGAAGCCCCAAGCCGCATCATGGCGCATACTGGCAGAGCCCAAAATCGCGGCGACATCCACAGCTTTTTTAAGTCGTTCCACTTCCGCTTTCCCGCCATCGGTATTATTGAGCAGATCTGCACCAATGGTGTAGTTGGAAACAGGCAGCCCTAGTTTATCGCATTCTTCGCGAATCTGCCGGGCATAATCTTCCACGCTGACTCCGTCAGGGGGAGTTAAACCAGTGAATTCGATGGCATCAAAACCGATCTCTTTTGCTTTTGCGACACAAGTAAGCTGATTCAGACGGCCATCAGCAATATACTGTGAAAAGCTGTAAGAGCTGACAGAAATTTTCATAGCATTTTCTCCTTTCGAAATCTTTTACCTTATTGAATAACGACCTCATGTCCGGTGCGGGCAGATTCGTATACAGCGTCGAGAATCTTCATCAATGTTACGCCATCCTGAGCCGGGGACTTGCAGGTAGTGCCATTCAGAATACAGTCTACATAGTGGTTGATTTCGTTTTCAAAAAGTCCATCAAAGCTGAGCGCGGTAGGGGCGCAGAGATTCACATCCGCCATATAGCCGTTGACGGTGCTGTACATTTCCAGTTCGGGGTTCAGCATTGCGCCGGCCTTGGTGCCGAACAACTGAATTTTTCCCTCATCGTGCTTAATGTTCAGCGAGAAGGAGGCCTCGACGGAAACCACCGAACCATTATCGTACCGGATCATAGCAGTAGCCAAGTCTTCCACATCGAAGACTTCATCGCCGGTGGCAGAAGAGGCAGTATAGCCCTTTTTATCTTTCAGTTCCCGACGGTCACCCAGTTTGTGGAAGGTTGCACCATACACAGAAACAGGCTGCGGATTTCCCAACAGATAACGAGTCAAGTCAATGACGTGGACGCCCAAGTCAATCAAAGGACCGCCGGCAGACCGGGATTTATCGCCGAACCAGCCTCCGGGGCTTCCGTTCCGACGAAGGTAGGTTGCTTTGGCATAGTAAATGTCGCCGAAGTAATCGTTGCCGATGAAGTCTTTCAGAACGGCGCAGTCATTTCCATAGCGGCGGACGAAGCCGATCATCAAAAGTTTTCCAGCCTTTTCGGCGGCAGCCTTCATTTCAAGTGCTTCGGCAGCAGAAGTCGCCATAGGTTTTTCACAGAGAACATGTTTGCCTGCATTCAAAGCTGCAATGGCACAGGGAGCATGCTGATTGTTCCAGGTACAGACGCTGACGGCATCGATTTCCGGCAATTCTTTCAGCATGACATCTTTATCGGTATAGAGCCGGGTAACGCCATATTTTTCGCCCATTTCTTTCAAACGGTTTTCGCGAATATCGCAGAATGCATACAATTCAACGTTAGGATTTTTCAGATATCCACCGATATGTGCTTCGGAAATATTACCGGTACCGATAATTGCAATTTTCAGTTTCTGGCTCATGGGGGAGTCCTTCTTTCTTAGAGAATAAGAGGGGGATCCGTCTTTACAATAAAAGATTTTTCCGGACCCTCATCACAATTATTTCATCAAATCTTTGAGGTAGTTGGCAGCCTTGCGGATATCAGCCTCCGGATTATTTCCGACTTCGCGTTCGATGGTCAGGAAGCCCTTGTATCCGATTTCCTCCAGTGCCTTGAGGTATGCGGGGAAGGGAACCTGTCCGTCGCCCAGGGGCAGTTCTTCGAAGGAAGGGCTGGCCAGCATTTCAGATTCGACCAAGCCGTAAACTTCTTCCGGAGAGCGATAGTAGTTGCGGCGTCCATCTTTGGCATGGGTGTGTACGATATAATCTTTAAGGGTATGGACGGCCTGAACGGGATCGTCACCGGTAACCATTACGAGGTTAGCGGGGTCCAGGTTGACGGCAACGCCGGTAGAATGGAGGGCATCCAGGAACCCTTTCAAGGTGACTGCGGTTTCAGGGCCGGTTTCGATTGCGAAATGAGCGTCAAGGGAATCCGCGTATTGTGCCAACTGGAAGCAGGCGTCCTGCATTACTTTATAGCGTTCATGAGCGGGATCGTTGGGAACAACGCCGATATGGGTTGTAACCACATTCGTTTCCAGTTCCTTAGCGAGATCAAGGATGCGTTTAGAGCGTTCGATCAGGTCAGGATTTTTCTCTGCATTGCCGAAGCCATGGCCGAGGTCACCGCAGAGGGCTGAAATAACGAGCCCATTGTCCTTAACCATTTTCAGAAAATCACGGCGCTTTTCACCAACAAGATTTTCCGGGGACATTTCGCCATGAGTCGCATACACCTGAATCCCCTGAGCGCCGACTTCCACGGCTTTTTTCAGGGCGGTGGGGATGTCTACACGAAAAGAATCAAGGATAACACCGATTGGGAACTGATACATAATCATACTCCTTTCCTACCAGACGATTGACGTTCTGACACCTTTATTATATAATAGGAGAAGAATTTGTAAAGGCATGAATTTGCCCCAATTTAACACAATATTGCTTTTTTAGAAACTCCGAGAATTTGCCGGCCTTTTGTTATTCAAATGAGGTGCTGCATCGCATATACGTCAGTTGTTTATACAGCCGATTTTTCGGAGAAAGAAGGTGCGCAGGTATGCAGACATCAGAGTATGAGGCGGCAACATTTCCTGATCCGGAACTGCCGGTGATCTTTCATCTGGATATACTCCATCCGGAATCGCAGTTTCCGATTCACTGGCAGGATAGCTTGGAACTGCTTTATTTTGTGGAAGGCCGTGCGGAAGTGCGGTCTGATACGGTCTGTCAGCAATTTGCGACGGGTGATATAGCCGTAATAAACAGCAATCATATCCATGATGTGCAGGCAATATCACCGGTCTGCAGATATTATTGTCTTTTGGCGGAACGGGACCTGTGTCAGCGATTAGGCGCGCCTATTGGAGAATTGCGGTTTCGTCTGCGTGTATGCGATCAGGAAGCGCGGGAGTTTTTTGATATGATTGTAGACGAAATGATGACGAAAAACGCTTTTTATAAATCGGCTGTTAAAGCGGATTTGGGATGTTTGTTGGTGCATCTTTGCCGGCATTGGCTGGATGCGTGGGACTTTGAAGAGATCAAGCGGGATAATCGTTTGGATATGGTGAAGGCGGCAATCCGATATATTCGGGAACACCTTTCGGAAGAATTGTCGGTGGAAGCGATCAGCACTGCAGCAGGCTTCAGCAAATATTACTTTTGCCGGGGCTTCAAGGAGATCACAGGCCGTACGGTCATAGATTATATCAATTATACCCGCTGCGGCTATGCCAGACAACTGCTGGCGTCCGGACGATATAACGTCAGTGAGGCATCAGAACGCAGCGGTTTTGGCAATCTTTCTTATTTTACCAAAACATATAAGAAATATATGGGGGAACTGCCTTCCAAATCGGAAAAAGAGTTGAGTTATAAAAATCATGTGAATGGTAATCCTAATAATAGATTTACGGACAAATGAAAAAACTTTAAAAGATTAGAATTATTTTAAAAAGGCGTTGACAAAAGTTTGGAGACATGATATACTGTTAACAAGATTTCAAGACGCAGAAATGAAAGGAGTTATTGGAATGAAATACGTTTGCAGCGTTTGCGGTTGGGAATATGATGAAGAAGCGGGTGTACCCGATCAGGGCATCGCTCCCGGCACAAAATTTGAAGACCTGCCGGAGGACTTTACATGTCCCATGTGTGGCGTCGGCAAGGATATGTTCGAGGCTCAGTAATCGCAGCAGCGGACGGGAAACCGTCCGCTGTTTTTGGGAAGACTACGTTAAAAAAATAACAAGAGAAGGGCGGAATTAGAATATGTCAGCTGTGAAACTTGCTGAGGGTCTTTATTCTGTGGGAATCCTGAATCCCGGATTGAGGGTCTTCGATATTGTGATGTCAACTGAATATGGTACTACTTATAATTCTTTTCTGCTGAAAGGCAAAGAAAAAACTGTTTTGATCGAATGCAGCCATTTGAGCTTTTTTGATCGGTATGTAGAGAATATCCGTGAGGTTTGCGATCCTTCCGCGATTGATATTATGATCCTGAACCATACCGAGCCTGACCATACCGGTGCGGTTGCCCGTTTGCTGGAATTGAATCCCAATATGGAGATTTACTGCTCTCAGGCGGCTTCCATCTATATTCGCAATATTACCAACCGTGCAGATCTGAAGCTTCATGTTGTCAAAGATGGGGAAACCCTTGATATCGGCGGCAGAACGTTGGAATTCAGAATGGCGCCGTTCCTGCATTGGCCGGATTCCATGTTTACCTGGCTGCGGGAGGATCAGGTTCTTTTCTCCTGTGATTTCCTCGGCGCCCATTATTGCGAGCCCTATACATGGGATTATAACATTACCAAACCGGAAGCGTATGAAGCAGCCTTTAAAGGTTATTATGACGCTATTTTCGGGCCGTTCCCTACCTATGTGCAGAAAGGGTTGGATAAAATCGCCGATCTGGATATCAAGATGGTATGCAACAGCCATGGCCCTGTTTTGACGAAAGGCTGCCGACTGGAATATACCAAGGAAATGTATGCGCAATGGTCTGCTCCGCGGAAAAACGCGGTCCCGGTCATCCCTGTATTTTATTGCAGCGCATATGGCAATACCCGCCGGCTGGCAGAACGGATCTGTGCCGGAATCAAAAAAGCAGTTCCGTCGGCAGAAACAGCGACTTATGACATTATTAAGCATCCTATGACCGAACTGGCTGCACTGCTCAATTCCTGCGATGGGTTTGCAATTGGTTCCCCGACTCTGAACCGCGACGCGGTTCCGCCGGTTTGGATTCTCCTCAGCCATGTGGACGCAATCAACAGTGCCAAGCGGCCTGCGTTGATTTTCGGTTCTTACGGGTGGAGCGGAGAAGCAGCAGCTAATATTAAAGCACGTCTGGAAGGCTTGAAGATGTCTGTTTTTGAAGAACCCTTCCGCGTAACTTTTGTGCCTACGGAAGAGGATTATCAAAAGGCAGAAGAACTCGGCCAGCGTTTTGCAGCGTCCTTTGCCGGCTGAAGTGTGATTTGTTGAATGAAACGTCCTAAGCTTTGCGCTTGGGGCGTTTTCGTTTTACAATCAAAACGGTGATTTTTGTATATGGCCTGACTGAACTCTCTGTTTGTGAAATTTTTGAAATACCCGGAGAAGGAATCATTATTTTGCGCTTAAAATCGCGGCGCGCATCCGAAATACAGGTGCGGCCGCGATTTTTCATTTTTCTGCTGCTAGAGGATATTTTCAATATTAGGAACTTCCTGATGGTAGATATTTCGGATGGTGAAAATAGTTTGGCGGATTCGTATCTGGAATTCGTCATAAAGCCCTTGCTTAAGTAATGCAATGGATTCATTCAATCGGTCGCTCATGACTTCCAGAGGATCCTCATGGATAAAAACCCCGATCCAGTGCTCTTTTTGGTGCCAGTCTTTCTGGAGATTTTCCAGATCTTCCAAAGCCTTTTGACGGTCTTCTTCGGCCGTTTGAGAGATCGTTTCCAACCGTTGGGCCACCTGATCCGTGTAGTTTCCCAGCCAGAGGAGGGAACCGGCTGCTGACCCGATAATTACTATCAGAATGATGCATACAATCACGACTCTTTTCACTTCTGTGTCCCCTTTACCGGTGCTTTTTCCATCGGAACAATAAAGTATTTTCCATTTCGATCAGCGGTCATAAGGAAAATATCAGTTTCTGATTTTCGGTTTTCCCGGAGCGTCGCTGCAAGCCACGCCGGTGTCAGCCCGCAGGAAGCAAGTGAGGAAGAAATAATCCTTCCGTCACTGATAACCACAACAGGGGGGTCCTCATCCTTTCCTTTCAAATCTAGCATCCCCGCGGTAACCGTTTGGGCAGAATGTTTTTGAAGGACGTTTACTTGGCCAGTTGTTTCCACCACTGCATATTGGACATCCTGAATGTTGAAGATGGACTTTGCACGTAAGGTCTCCATCAAATCATCGATAGAAAATCGAAGTTTCTTCATAGCATTCTGATCCACTTTTCCATCGCGTATGACAACGATGGGCTTGCCGGAAACCAGCGATCGCAGCCGTTTGGAGTGAAGAGAAAGGGTAGAAATAATCACCTCGAAGCCGACTAGCACTAGGATTGGTACGACCCCCATGATCATGGGCAGAGAGTTGTCTTCAATGGGCAGGGAAGCAATGTTGGAGATCAGAATGGTGATCACCAGTTCCGAAGGCTGAAGTTCGCCCAATTGGCGTTTCCCCATGAGTCGCATGCAGCAGATGACCAGCAAATAAAGAAGTATGGCACGGATCAAAACAATCATCTAGGGTTCTCCTTTCCCAGTGTATAATTTTTCCGTCCGCCGCGCATACTGAATTTAAGGCTTCCGGCAGGCTGGATACTGTTAGTATCGCCGCTGGGAAGATTTTTATACCGGAAAGAGGTGTGTGCCATGAAGGAGAACCTGCAGCCGGCACCTGCCGGGACAGAACGTCTGAGGGAAGATCTGAGCGGGAATTTGATCCTGATTCGTGAGAAGCTCCACAATTCTTCCGACCTGGTGACAAGGCCGGTCACTGTGGGCGGAGTGGAGATGAGTTTTGTCCTCATGGAAGGGATGGTCACCCTTTCCAAATTGGACCAGGCAGTAATCCGTCCGCTAATGACGCATCCTGCGTTTGAAAGCGGCCAGGAGGCATTCGAATTTATCCGTGAAACAGCCATCGTCGGGGATGTCCAGGAGGTTTACGAATTTGAACGGTTAATCCAGTTGGTGGCGTCCGGCTTTGTGGCAATTTTGGTGGATGGCGTGCGTGCGGCAATCGTGATGGGAGTACAGGGATTTCCGTACCGGTCCATATCCGAACCGCAGAGTGAAGTAAACGAAAAAGGTCCTCGGGAAAGCTTTACTGAGCCGGTGAAAATCAATGTGACTATGATCCGGAGAAGGATGAAGTCAGGACAGGTTCGGTTTGAAATGCTGGACGTAGGGACTGAAAGCAAAACCTCTGCCTGCCTTGCGTATTGTCCTGGAGTCGTAGACCAAAGACTTGTCAAAGAGGTGCGCCGCAGGCTGATGGCAGTTCCGCTGGAAACTGTTCTGGATGCAGGATACCTCCAGCCTTTTCTGGAAGGAAAGCCGCTTTCCCTGTTCAGCGAAGTGGGAACTACGGAGCGTCCGGATGTGGTATGTGCTAAGATTCAGGAAGGCCGGGTTGCAGTGCTGTTGGATGGAACCCCATATGCATTGCTGGTGCCTTTTTTGTTTGTGGAGAATTTTCAAAGCTTTGACGATTACACCAATCGTCCGTATTTTGCAACTGTTATCCGGCTGCTGAAATATATCTCCTTTTTTGTCAGCATCCTGCTGCCAGGAGCCTATGTGGCAGTTGCGACCTTCCATCCGGCTGCATTGCCTCATGCGCTGCTCTTCAATATAGCAGCCGCTGAAGAGGCAACACCGTTCCCCCTTGTAGTCGAGGCGCTGATCATCCACCTGATTTACGAGATCATGCGGGAGGCAGGCTTGCGGCTGCCTAGGCCGGTAGGCCACGCTGTCAGCATTGTGGGTGCCCTGGTCATCGGAGATGCTGCCGTTACAGCCGGGATCATCGGTTCTCCAATGGTCATGGTCGTTGCGCTGACAGCCATTAGCTCCTTTGTGGTTCCCAAATTGTATGAACCGGTCATGATACTTCGATTTGTCTTTATCCTTCTGGGGGGATTGACGGGACTTTATGGGATTTCATTGGCTCTGGCAGTGCTGCTGGTAAATATCTGTCAGATCAACAACCTTGGGATTCCGTTTACCGCGCCGGTGACTCCTTTGACCTTGCGGGCCATGCGGGATGTTCTTGTGCGGGCAGGCTGGAAGCGGTTGGCTAAACCCGAACAGGTTCAGAATCTTCGGGGAAGCGATCTGCATCACTAAAGGAGGAGTTTGGTGGAAAAGCATCAGATCTCATGGCTTCAACTGGTTATACTGCTGTTTGTCTGCCGGTCTTTTAATCTGTTTACTGCCACGCTTCATGATGTGGGAGAAGAGTATGGCCTGATTCATATGATAGCATTCCTGGTCGCAGGGATTTTTCAGCTTTTGATGGTGCTGCCTGCGTGGGGATTGATGAAGCTGACAGGCCGCGGGCTTGGAGAAGCAGCCTCCTACACTATGGGAAAACCGGGCGTTTGGTTTTCGATATTAGGCACGGTGTACCTGTTGGTAACTACTTCACTAACTGTGTACAGTATGGCAAACTTTTTGGTAAACGCAGCTTTCCCCGACGCGGAAGCAGTATTTTTTGTGGTCACTCTGGTGCTGGCCGCGGGCTACGCAGCCAGTTTGGGAATAGAGGGGATTGCACGAGCCGCCCTGATCTTCTGTACGGCCCTGATCATCGGATTGATCCTGGTGCTGATCGGAGTTGCCGGCCGGATTGACATCATCAACGTTCGTCCTATAGTAGATGAGCATCCGATTCAGTCTGTCATACGGGACGCCTGGATCATAACCGGCAGATCTTCACCGGTATTTCTTTATGTAATGCTGGCTTCACGCACACGGAATGGCGCTGGGAAAGGCTTTATCTGGTATTTAGCAGCTACATTGGTTTTACAGGAGCTGGTGACATTTCTGATTGCAACCGTATCGGGAGATTTGGCATCTGAACAGGCGTTCCCTCTTTTTTCGCTGACGACAATTGCACGCGTATCGGTATTTCAGAGAATGGATGCGGTGTATTTGGGTCTTTGGGTAACGGTCTGTTTTTTACGGGTCGCTGTCAGTTTCCGGGCATGTAAAGAGCTGCTGGCGCCTTTTCTTCCGGAAGGGAAGACATCTATGCGCCGGAAATGGATCCTTCCTTTTCTTATGATAGCTGTTGCATGCGGCGCTTCGGTTCTGACCAGGGATCAGGTTTTGTTAAGGGCGGTTATGGACATTCTGAGTAGTGGTTGGCCGTTGGTGATTGTTCTGATTGTAGGACCAGGCTTCATGCTGATCATCGGCCTGTTACGCGGACGGCTGAGAAAGGGGGCGCAACAGGATGCGGGTTAAGGCAATTGCCATACTGATCGTATGCGCAGTACTTTTAAGCGGATGCCAGTGGATTTCCATAACGGATCTTCAAAACTGTGCCATCGTCCAGGGAGTGGGGCTAGATTGGGAGAATGGAGTATATGAGGTAACGATGCAGGTTTTCAGTCCGGATGGTGCCGGCGGTCAAACCGTAGTAGACCCTTCCCAGGAAAATGCCCGGATCATCACCTGTAGGGGGGCGTCCGTTTCGGAAGCCGTAGCAGCTTCCGCTGCCAATCAGGGAAAGGAATTTTATCTGGGGCATAACCGGATTCTGATTCTGGGAGCAGGTACTATGGAGCGGCCGCTGGAAGAATCTCTGGGCTATTTTGCCAACAGCCCCGATTCCAGGATGGATGTAACAGTGCTGGCCACTCCCGGTGAGGCCGCCTCGATTTTGGATACGGGACTTTCCCAAACCATTTTGCCGGCACTTTCGATTGAAAGCACCGTTCGAAACGCTCAGCGCAACGGGCTTTCGGAGGAGGTACTGTTAATAGATGTTGCAGAAGCGCTGATGCAGCCTCATCGGGCCGCAGTGATCCCGATCATTGAACTGGTAGAAAAAGAGAACAGCGAAAAGCGGGATTTAAAGGCGATTGCCTTGACAGGACTGGGAATCTTTTCCAAGGAAGGCTGTCAGGGAATTTTAAGCGGAGATGCAGCCAGAGGGCTACTGTTTTTGCAGGATAAGCTGGAGTTAGCACAGTACACGTTGGAAGACGAAGATTACCGGCAGGCATCCGTGGAACTATACAGCAGCAAAACCCGTATCATTCCCCAGGTATCAAAGGAACAGCTTCATTTTCATGTGGAAATTTCTGCAGAAGGAATGCTGGTGGAGAAATTTCTGCGTGAAGATAAAGCATTCACGGTAGAATCCCTAAATCGATTGGAGGAGGAGCTGGAAAAGCGGATTGAGTCGGACTGCCGGGCTGCGTGGGAGGAAAGCGGTGTCCGGTTCAGCAGCGATGTGTTTCAGCTGGGAGATTTGGTATGGAATGATCAACCGGAACTTTGGCTGGCCTTGCGGGAGAAATGGCCGGACCAATTGGACGAGATCAGCTTTTCCTATGACGTACAGGTTGAGATCGACCGAGCGGGAATGCAGGATCTGGATATTGCAGGTGAGGGGTAAGAC
>CALXBD010000120.1 GCA_944386445.1 uncultured Clostridia bacterium | reverse complement strand
TGTCTCTACTACCATTTGCTTAAATTCCGGCGTGTAGCGTTTGTTCGGTATTCCTTTTGGCATAATTAAGCACCCCACTTGTTATCCAGTATACCATACTGTCCAACAAATGGGGTGCAGTTCAAAGGATCAGAAGTGCGGTTCATTTCTGCTTTTTGCCTATTGGCAGAAGTCCGAGCGGCACCAGAGGGCCGGCAGACGGGAAGCGGAAAGAACGACTGCTGATCCTTTGTGCAAATTATTATTATTCAGGACAAATTTTACACACAGAATTTGCATCGTTTTTTCCTCCCCGTAAAATAATTTCTTCTATTCTATCACATGTATTCAAGAATGTCAAGAGAAATAATTGGATTGGTCATGAATTTTGATGCGAAACTACAAGGCATAGGATATATACATTTTTTTATATAATTTGGATAGAAATGACGCCAAAATATCTGTATAATGAAAGTGGGGCAGAGTTTCATTACAAAAGATATTGAAACGAATCTCAGCTCAACCACATGTTTTCGATAAAAGCTGTTTTATGCCAATATATTTCTGTATTGTTTTCTAATGAAAACAATAACGGGAAAGGATGACTGCACATGCAAAATATTCATAAGATTCGAAAAGCAAGCGTACGCCATACGATCTTTTTATCATACATAATTATTCTACTGCTGACTTTATCTTGTCAATTTATTTATTATGTCTTCTTTTCCAATACAACAGCCAAGAATACACAGAAAATGCAGATCACGCTGTTGGAGCAACTGGAGGATGATATCCGAGGGAAAATAGAGTATTCCAATGTTTTGCGGGATACGCTGTCCACCAGCGACCTGCTGCTGTTGGCCAGAGGGTATGGAGGATATAGTTACACGGAACTTTTCAAGGACATGGATAGTGCCTATATTCCGGAATACTATGCTAATGTTGCTATTTATTTTCGCCGGCAGGATACGGTGGCCAGCCCTGGATCTAAATTATCCGCTCCGATTTATTTCCGTTATTTTTGCCAACTGCAGCAACAGGATTACGAGGAGTTTAAAGAGCAGTACCTCATGCCAACCTTAGTTGAGAAGGTAGGAAAGGTTCTGAAAATCAAGCTGGAGGGGGAAGAACGCACGGTCCTTCCCTATTTTAATTCCTTTCGGATTATTCCCAATATGTCTCCGGATGTGCAGTTTTGCTTTTTCATCGATCTGGCTCAAACATTGGATTTGATGCGTCAAATTGAGACGGATTTTCAGGCTGAGATCTTTATACTGGATGAAAATGATGAATGTATTCTGTCAACAGACACTGCTGCAACAGTCGATCCCAATTTGCTTCATGAGCTGCGGCAAGGAAAAGCAAACTTCCAATTCAGGGGAAACGGAGAATCTTTTTATGGTACACAGATCACAAATGTTGATTCCCAATGGAAATATGTTATGATAACGCCACGCTCAGTGTATTACCATGAGTTCATCCCTTTTTCCATTCAGTGGTTTTTTATCTTTCTGGTTTACCTGCTGGGTGGTTTGGTAATCGTATACTATTTTACCCGTCGGAGTTACCGGCCAGTCCGAGAATTGCAAGAATTGCTGGAAGAGCATATGGGGAAAAAATTACTTTCGTCAGAGGGCGTCAATGAATTTGACCGCATCAAATCAGAAATTACCAAGCAGTTTCACGTGGACCAGGAACTTGTTTCCACATTGGAGGATCAGCTTCCGATTCTTCAGCGAGACTATATCATGGCGCTTGTAAAAGGTGTGGATATGGATTATGCAAATGCATCCAAACGACTGCAGGCCTTGGGAGTCGCGCTTTATTCCAACGAGTACATCACGGTTTTGGCAGAAATTGATCCCCATTGTGATTTCTTTCTGGAAGACGGCGGTAACCTGGAAACCAATCACTCGCTGGCAAGACTCATCGTACAAAATGTCGGGCATGAATTGATAGACCGCAATTTTTTATGCTTTGATTTGGCAATCGACCAGTGGCAGACACTATTTGTGCTGAATGTCCGCAGGGATACTCTGGAAGAGTATCCGGATGAACCGGTTTACACTGCCATCGAACGTTTGAAAGAATTGATGCGTTTTACGGATTCAAATTATCAGCTGAATGTTCGAATCGGAGTCAGTATGTGCCATCCTGGACTTGATAATCTTTCCAGATGTATGGACGAGTCGCAAAAGGCCTTGG
Source organism: uncultured Clostridia bacterium (assembly GCA_944386445.1). Lineage (GTDB taxonomy): Bacteria > Bacillota > Clostridia > Oscillospirales > Ruminococcaceae > Merdivicinus. The sequence continues at coordinate 8,998 of CALXBD010000120.1, read as the reverse complement.
AGCATTGCAGCTTCAGCAATAATCCTCTAGAGTATTACGGAAATCTGCAAGATGTAAAGAATAATTACTTTTACTCAATTGAAATGGAATATAGCCTTTCCAACCTTCTTCGAACAGGACGTTTTGAAGAAGGTAAAAAGCTGCTGAACCATATTCTCGATATCAATATGGAGATCCCTTCTCTAGAGCAAAGTACAATATTGGTCCTGCTTCATGAGATTTCTTCGACGTTGCTGCGCACCATGAATACGATCCGGTTAAAACGGAACATGGAGCCATTGGATGCGGAGGCAGCAAAAGAAAAATTGCCCCAAAGCGCCAGTTTTGATTTAGCCCGCAAAGAATATGAAACCTTTATCGATGAAATTGAGGAAATTTCCAGTAGGTCCGCTATGGGAAAAGCAGAAAAGCTAGTAAGTGATATGGCAGACTTCATCAATGCAAATATTCGGGAGGATTGGTTGGATCGAAATTCTGTTGCAAATGAATTTGGCATTACACCCCAGCATCTCTCTATGATATTCAAAAAGTATAAAGGCGAAAACGTAAAAGAATATATTTCTAAACTTCGACTTCAGCGAGCTAAAAAACTGCTCTTGGAAACCAATCTTTTAACCCGGGACGTAGCAAAGGAAATCGGCTCCAATGAAATTGGACTGCTTCGACTGTTCAAGAAATATGAAGGGTGTACACCAGGAGAATTTCGCCTGAAATATTCCACTTGTGATGCTGGCCCGAGTAAATAGTTACCTGATTCAAAAAGGACTCTTTCTATTTTTTAACAGGATTACTATTATTAAAACTGCTTAAAAACCTCCGCAATTACGGCGTTTGCGGCCGATGATTACCAAATGATGGCCGTTTCTGACACTTTGTCAGTTGAAACGAAATCCATGCAGCCTTATACTGTAACCAGAACCGAGATAGAAATCATAACGGGCAAAAATGATTTGTGTCTTAAAAGAGCAGCTTTCTGCGGCAGAAGACCGCTCTTGATATGTTGAAGGTGTGGTATGGAGGTTCAGAATATGACAGATTCATCGCTGCGAACACGACAAAGTAATTCGCACAAAAAATGGAACAAAATTATTCGTAACTGGCAGCTGTATCTGTTCTTGCTCCCGGCAGTTGTATATTTCATTATTTTCAACTACGCTCCCATGTATGGAGTGCTGATTGCCTTTAAGAAATATAATCCGGGAGCAGGTATTTGGGGCAGTCCGTGGGCAGACCCTTGGTACAAAAATTTTACGGACTTTTTTCATTCTGCCTGGGCGCTGACAACGATTCGGAATACATTGATACTGGCGATTTACAGCTTTATCGTAGGTACTATTCTGCCGGTAGTGTTGGCGCTGATGATCAATGAAGTCCGTTCAGTGGCCTTTAAAAAGATTGTGCAGAATGCGACATATATCCCGTATTTTGTATCAACAGTCGTGCTGGTTGGTATGGTCAACCTGTTTTTCGGCGGAAGCGGCGTCATCAACCAGATTATTAAGTTGTTTGGCGGACAAAGCATCCTGTTTTTGATGAAAAACTCTATTTTTGATGATTTGTATGTGTGGTCCGGTGTTTGGCAGGGGACCGGCTGGGGTTCTATTATCTATTTTGCCGCTTTATCCAACGCTTCTCCGGAACTTCATGAAGCTGCGGTTATCGACGGAGCTTCGCGATTCCAACGGATCATCCATATTAACATTCCTGTTATTGTACCTACTTTTATCATCATGCTGATTATGGGTGCAGGCAGCTTAATTAATGTGGGTGCGGAAAAAGTCCTTCTGATGCAGACGGATATGAACCTGGAAGTGTCTGAAGTTATCAATACATATGTGTATAAAGTCGGATTGGTTAAGACCAATTTCAGCTTGTCCACAGCAATCGGTTTGCTGACAAACTTTATCAATATGGCGCTGCTTCTGACAGTCAATAAAGTTTCCGGTACTGTGAGCGACACTTCGCTGTGGTGAGAAAGAGGAAAAATGTATGGTAAATTATGATACCAGAACAGATAAGGTTTTTAACGTAGTTAATCTCGTGACATTGGTAATTATTACTCTGCTGGTTTTATATCCTATTTGGTTCGTTCTATGCGCCTCCATCAGCGATCCTGTTGCCGTGAACACAGGCAAAATGATTTGCTGGCCGAAGGATGTTACTTTTAGCGGATATAAAGCCGTGTTTCAGGATCCTGCTGTTTTATTAGGCTATCGCAACAGTATTTTGTATACCGCTTTAGGAACTCTGGTTTCCTTGGCAATTACACTGCCGGCGGCGTATGCTCTTTCACGCAAGGATTTGGTCTATGTTTCTGTTTTTACCAAGTTCTTTTTAGTAACGATGTTTTTCAGTGGTGGCCTCATCCCTTCTTATCTGACCCTTCAAAAGATCGGAATGGTCGGAACAATCTGGCCGGTAGTGCTGGTGGGTGCCGTGGGAATGAGCAATATCGTGATCAGCCGTACATTCTTTATCAGCAGTATCCCCGCGGAACTTCAGGAAGCTGCTCAAATTGACGGCGCTTCCAATTTCAAGATATTCTTCCGGATTATCCTTCCATTATCCAAGCCGATTATTGCAGTTATGGCATTATTTTCCGCAGTCGGTCATTGGAACAATTACTTTACTGCAATGATTTATTTGGATGATGACAAGCTTAAGCCGCTGCAATTGGTATTGAGAGAAATCCTGATGCAGGCAGAGTTTAATGCGAAGATGGTGGAACAGGGCCTTATGGATGTGGGTGATCTGCAAGAATCCCTGCGGCTGCAGGAATTGATTCGTTACTCTTTGATTGTAGTGGCAACCTTGCCGGTTATGATTATCTATCCCTTTATCCAAAAATACTTCGTAAAAGGTATTATGGTTGGCTCAATCAAAGCCTGATCAATGGTTGATGATTGCGGCATCATATATGGCCGCATTCAGATAAATATGTGCATAATTAAAAAGGAGGCATATTATGAAACTCAGAAGAAGTATGGCGTTTCTGCTGTGTGCTGCAATGATGGCAACTGTATTGGGCAGCTGCGGAGAATCGTCAGGCGAATCGGAACCTTCCAGCAGCCAGACTCAGTCCTCAACCGTCGGGACGAGTTCCACAAGCTCTGAGGAAGACGACTCCAGCGGTGTGCCGGATTATATGAATCCGGTGGGTGAATATCCCATTACCAAAGAACTGACAACCTATTCTGCTTTGGTTCTTGCGGATCCGGGTCAGCCGGATGACTGGAATGACCTTCTGGTTTTCCAGCGCTTGGAAGAGATGACCAATATCCACATCGAGTGGCAGCAGGAAACTGCAGAAGCCTATGAAACAAAAATGGGTCTGAAATTGGCCAGCAATGAGTATCCTGATATCTTTATGCGGGGTCTCGGGCCTAGCAGCGGCGATACATACGGACCTACCGGACAGTTTATTGCCCTGAACGATCTGATTGAACAGTATATGCCCAACCTGAAACTCCTGTTCGAAAATGAACCTATTGTCCAAGCAGCAACAACCAGTACGGACGGTAATATTTACACGCTGCCTTATTATTATCCGTCTTCCGGCAACGTTCCTACCACTTCCTTCTTCAATGAACAATGGATGAAAAATGTTGGGATTGACAAAGTCCCGGAAACTACCGACGAGTTCTATGAGCTTCTGGTTGCCTTTAAGGAAAAGGATGCCAATGGTAATGGGGATCCTAACGATGAAATCCCATATACAGCAACTGGCGCCCGTCAGGTAGGCTACTTCCTGGCTCCTGCATTTACCGGTTACGCAGGATATAACCAGAGCTGGTGGTGGGATCTCGATGAAAACGGGACAGTTGTATTCGTTCCGGAGCAGCCCGGCTTTAAAGAATATCTGGAATTCGCTCATAAGATGTATGAAGAAGGCTTGCTGGATCCGGAATTTGCAACCCAGACCAGCGACCAACGGAATGCAAAAGCCAAATCTAATCTAGTCGGCTTCTATAACTGCAGCCCCACTACTTTGAACGGAACAGAGATGGAAGCTCGGGGTGAAAATCAGATCTGTCTGCCGCCTTTGACTTCACCCACGAACAGCAAAAAGGTTCTGCCCAAGCCGATCGACCTGATTACTTATGCAGGCGCAGTCAGCAATAAGTGTGAAAATGTAGAGGCACTTATGCGTTGGTTCGATATGATGTACGCTGATGAAGACCACGCTGTGGACGGTTTCTTCGGTAAGGTTATGATGTTGGGTTACGAAGGCGAACATTGGCAGTGGTGTGATGACACCAAGACTAAATATGAATTTATTCCGCCGATCACCAACTCCAGCGATCTGAATAAGAGTGTGGTTGTCACCTCCAATCTGCCTGGCTATGTGGATGTCTCCACTGTATACCAGGCAAGCAACCTCTACATGGAGCAGAAGGTGTCAGAAGCCATTGAAAAGCAGGTTCCTTACTATGTGGACGTTTATCCCAATACCATGGTGAAGTACACAGAAGAGGAAAATGAGATTATCAGTTTGTACGGAACCGACTTGGATACCTACCAGTTGATGATGGAAACCAAGTTTATCACTGGCGAGGAGTCTTTGGACAATTTTGACGAGTATCTGGCATCCTTGGAGACTTACAAAATTTCCGAGATCCGCGCTGCACGTCAAGCCGCATACGATCGTTTCATGGCTGCAACAAAGTAAGCGTTTTGCAGAGACCTCCTATTAATGTTCATGGAAAAGTGCGTTCCCGAATTTAAGGGAGCGCACTTTTTCATTGGAACTTTTGTTATGGTCGCATCTTTAAACAGAATTAAGAGAAAAAGAAACCCAGCCGCCACAGACAGGACGGCTGGGTAATATGATTTGCAGTACGGGCAATTATAAACGGTTAAGAATGTCTTCTGAAAACTATGCCTTCAGGTCAACTCGGTATAAAGTGCGGCGAATTGCACAGAAAATCTGACCATCTTCGGTTCTGGCGGAAGTTCCGGCCCATCCCGGAACAGGGCAGGAATCCAGCAGCCGGCAGTCAGGAAGTGCGTAGAGCTGTGCTTCGAAGTCGCTGAAGGTCAGAAGACGATCCTCCCACAGCAGGACATCTGTAATTTGTTGAGAAGCATCTCCTATTACCACACTGTTCAGTTCCTCTAGGGATGTTTCATCGCCGATCCAGATGCGGCTTTCGTTTTTGTTCGGATCCTGCAAGGTTGCATAGACTTTGCCGTCCGCAACTGCCACCCGCCGGAAGGTTATCCCGGCAGGAAACGCCCGCTTACATAGAATATTGCCGGAAAAATTCAGCTTTGCTACATGGAAGCAGTCGGCACGGCGTTCCATCCCGCTGGCCTCGCCGCTGGTCACAATAAACAGCGCATCTTTTCCGGCAGCAATATGTTCCACAGCTTGTCCCGGGATCAGGTCAAACCAGGATTTGACCTCCAGTGTATGAGGGTCAATCCGGCTTACACCGCCGCCATAGCTGCCATAATTGGCATACCAGCCCGTCCAAATACCGCCGTCCGCACCTAAGATGCTTTTAGCATGGGGACGGATCATCTCCGGTGCCACACTGCCCAGAGAACGGGGATTTACATCGTCTGACAGGTTCCAGGGTTCCCTGGGGTCGTAAACCAGATGATCTCCGCCGGCGTAGGATGTCAAAAAGAGCTTCCCTTCAAAGGGAACAATTCCGTAGACCTCTCCGCCGTTTTTCTTGACAACGCCAAGAGTGTTTTCATATGTTCCAGTTGACGGGTCATACCGGAACAGTGTCTGTCCGTTTTCACTGGAACCCCACAATTCCCGTCCATAGGCCACGATAGTCATTATGGAGGTTGCAGGCGGATCTCCGGGAATAGGAAGAAACTTTGTATGACCATTCTGGTAGCGGAAGACTTCCTGCCCCCTGATCCCTATTCGGGCACCGGAAGCCGTGACCAATCCCGCGGTGCCTTCCGCAAGTCCAGGAAGACAGATCGGATTGCGCAGACTTTCCAGGTAACGGGCTACAGATGGCCGCCGGGAAGCCGATTCCGTTATCTTGTCCGGATCCAGCGGCGGCTCCAGCTCTTCATGGGTGAATGCGTCCAGAAAGACCAGATCTTTTCCGCGGGTCAGGCAGATGAAGTCTTCGCCGGCACAGCGGAGACGGTCCCCATCCTGCCCGATTTTAATAAACTGTTCGTTTTGAATATCCCACATCCAGACCTGGCAGCCGAAAAAGCCTGCTCCGACTAAAATATTGCCGTCGGCGTTGGTGCGGGTCGGCCGGGTGTACTGGTTTTCAGAAACACTGCCAACCCGTCCCACCTTTTCCAGGGTGCGGCGCTCCGGATCATATTTTACTAGGACGCACCCAGGATAGGTCCCTGCGTAAACGCAGCCGTCTTTGCCCAGGGCAAAGTCCCAAAGATAGGTTTCGCTTTCCAGACGAAGCGGCTCCCGGAATGTCCGGCTCGCCATGTCAAAGGAATGCAGGCAGCCCAACCGGTCACAGGTGCCAATGACCAGCTCCCCGCGGTCAGGGAGCCACTGCATGGCCCAGGCGCCGGCGTCGTCCGGGAAAAGCCAGCTTTCGCCTTCCAAGGTTTCAGTGTCCACTATGTGCAGGCTACCGATATTGTCAGCAGCATAATTTACAAAGGCGTATTTTTCGCGACCGTCTTTGGGATCACAGGGGATTAAAAGCCCATTAAAGATTGAAAAATTGCGGCACGGCTCCGCAAGGGGGATTAGCTTCATGATACCAGCTCCTTTTCAGCAGTTGACAGGACTCAAAGCACCTGATCGGCCACCTTTTTGACGGCCCGGATCACATCATCCACATCCTGCTCGGTCCAGGTGGTTCCGATCATCAGGTCAACATTGCGCGCCATGATTTTGACGGATTCGGGGCACATATCCGGTGTATAGCGCACAGGCGGGTGAACCATGTTGAAAGGAAATCCGCTGGGATCTGGGGTCCTCTGGTGCAGAATCTGGGGCTGCATGTAAACAGGCTGCCCATTGTAAAGCTGTCCAAAGGGAATTCCCTCTGCTTGAATGGCTCTCACAAACGGTACTGCCCGGGAGGCATCATCCAGCAGCAGAATCAGTGCATTTCCGGCGTCGCCTTCTTCATCATGAATATGCCGGAAACGAAATCCGGAGATTCCTTGCAGACCTTGCCGTAAAGCGCGTTTAGTTTTGCGCATATTGGAGAGCATCTGGTCAAGTTTGTGAAGTTGTTCTACTGCTACCGCGCCGGTGAATTCGCTCATACGATAATTTTGGCCCACAAAGATATCCGCTTCCGGATTGGTACTCAAAAAGCCTTCCGCCTCACGGAACATTCCCTGGTCATGGTAACGCACGGCGCGCTCGTAGAGCTTCGGATCATCAGTAACCACTGCGCCGCCTTCACCGGTAGTCATAATCTTATTCATCTGCAGGCTGTAGGTGTTGATATGGCCGAAGGTGCCCATAGCCTTGCCATGGTAAGTAGCGCCGCAGGATTGGGCAGCATCCTCAATAACAATCAGATGATGGCGGTTTGCCACTTCCATAATCCGGTCCATAGGACAGGGATTCCCTAAAATCGGGACGGGGATGACTGCTTTGGTATCCTTGTCAATGACCTCTTCCAGTTTATTCGGATCGAGGCTCAGACTTTCATCGATCTCTGCAAACACAGGGACTGCCCCGGCACAGATAACTGCTCCCGCCGTTGCGATGAAGGTACAAGCTGGTACGATTACCTTGTCACCTGGTCCAATGCCGGCAGCCTTCAGCGCAGTAATGACAGCAGCGGTGCCGGAGGTGACGGCAACGGCGTATTGAACCCCCATCTTTTTCGCCAATTCCGTTTCAAACTGCTTAACTTTTCCGATCAGATTCGGGCCGTAATAGCGGAAAGGGGAGTGAGAAAAGGTGATTTCAGAGGTGGCGTTTGCCTCTTTGGAGTCATACAGCATTGCGCCAGGATAATAAGGGGGGAATGCCGTAGAACGGACCGGTTCTCCACCGTTGATTGCTAACTTTTCATTCATGCTCAAACACATCCTTTACCAGAAAATAGTTCGCGGCAGATTAAATCTATGGTGCTATTTTCAGTATAGCGGAATCTGCAAAAAAATCTGTGCATTTTATATGCGATTATTTCCGTTTTCTATGAATCTGTTTGCGCTTAAAAAATGATAGAATCCATCCAAATTTCAAGATAATGCGTCTGGTTTTTATTTTTCTTTTTTGTTATACTGAAAGAAAACGCAAGGAGGAGGACCATTATGATACCACTGCACTTTTTTGACTGCAACGCTTCTTTTGGCAGCCGGCAGTTCCGGCATCCGGGAAGCTTTACGGAAAAAGAGACGCTGCTGCGAAAAATGGGGGAGTTCGGGATCCAAAAAGCTTTGGTTTGGCATTCTCTTTCAAAGGAGTATGATCCTGCTGAGGGAAACAGGATTCTTTATCAGGAAATCGAGGAAAATTCGCAACTGCTGCCAGTACCGGCTCTTCTGCCCCATTACACTGGGGAGTTCCCGTCGCCGGACCGGGTCGCGGAGGAAATGCGTGCGCATCACGCCTGCGCAGCCACAATGTTTCCGGCTACTCATGGATTCTCTCTGTCAGAAATTAACTGCGGCCCGCTGTTTGATATGCTGGAGCAGTATCGGATTCCGCTTTTCCTGAGTCTGAATGAATGCGGCATTGATGGAATCGGACAGTTGGCCCTCTCAAGGCCCGGGTTGCGGCTGGTATTAACAAATGTGACTTTTCGGATCGACCGGAACTTGTACCCGCTGCTTTCCCGCTGCGACAACCTGTGGGTGGAAACCTCCGGCTATAAGCCGTTTTGCGGCCTTACGGAGATCTGCCGTGATTTCGGCGCAGAACGGTTGTTGTTCGGTAGCGGAATGCCGGTTTCGAGCTGTGCCTCTGCGGTGGCGCTGCTGACCTATGCAGAAATTGAGGAAGATGAAAAACAGAAAATTGCCTTTCGGAATTTGGAACAGCTGTTAAGTGAGGGGAGATTATGAGCCGTGAACATGA
>CALXBD010000119.1 GCA_944386445.1 uncultured Clostridia bacterium | reverse complement strand
CAAAGAGCATCTGGCTGAGATTCAGAAGGAACTGGCTGAAGAGCGGGATACCTTCAAGTCCATGAAGAGCAAATGGGAAAACGAGAAGAACGCTATTACCAAGGTTCAGAAGCTCCGTGAGGAAATCGAACAGGTCAATGCCGAAATCGAAAAAGCTCAGCGCGAATATGACCTCAACAAGGCCGCAGAGCTGAAATACGGCCGTTTGCCCGCCCTGCAAAAGGAGCTGGCGGAGGAAGAGGCCCTAGCGGAGGAAAGCAAGAAACATTCCTCTTTGCTGCGTGATAAGGTAACAGATGAAGAAATCGCCCGGATCATCGAGCGGTGGACAGGAATTCCTGTGTCCCGGCTGATGGAGGGCGAACGCGAGAAACTGCTGCATCTGGACGACGTGCTGCATCAGCGGGTCGTTGGCCAAGATGAGGCAGTGGAAAAGGTCACGGAAGCTATCATTCGTTCCCGGGCCGGTATTGCAAACCCCAACCGTCCCATCGGGTCGTTCCTGTTCCTGGGGCCGACAGGCGTCGGCAAAACCGAGCTTGCAAAAGCATTGGCGGAAACCCTGTTTGACGACGAGAAAAACATGGTCCGTATCGACATGAGCGAGTATATGGAGAAATTCTCGGTGTCTCGGCTCATCGGAGCGCCTCCCGGATACGTTGGCTACGAAGAGGGCGGCCAGTTGACTGAAGCGGTCCGTCGGAAACCCTATTCTGTTATCCTGTTCGACGAGGTAGAAAAGGCCCATCCGGATGTCTTTAACATTTTGCTTCAGGTGCTGGACGACGGTCGGATTACCGATTCCCAGGGCCGGACAGTAGACTTCAAGAATACCATCATCATTCTGACCAGTAATCTGGGTTCCCAGTATCTGCTGGACGGCATCGACAGCAAAGGTGAGATCACTGCGGAAGCTCGTGAAAAGGTGGAGGCACTCTTAAAGCAATCCTTCCGTCCGGAATTCTTAAACCGGTTGGACGAGATCGTCTTCTACAAACCTTTGACGCGTGAAAATATCCTGTCCATTGTTGATTTGTTGATGAAAGACCTCCGCGAACGCTTGAAAGAGCAACAACTGGATGTCACACTGACAGATAAGGCCAAGGAATATATCGTGGATCAAGGTTACGACCCAATCTACGGTGCCCGCCCGTTGAAACGGTTCTTGCAGCGGAAGGTGGAAACCTTAATCGGCCGGATGATCATCGCCGACGAAGTACGCCCTAATTCCACTCTGGTAGTGGATTATGACGGTGAAAAGTTGATTGCAACGGATCAACTAAATAAGGAGTAATCTCATATCCGCCTGCCGGCAATCCGGTAGGCGGATTGTTATGTAAGTTGAAATTTTAATAAAAGTGGAGTATAATAGTCTTGTTCCGCAAAGGGACTTTTGAAAGGAGTGTTTGCAATATGTTCGGTAAAAAAGAAACAGTAACCATTCACGTGGAAGGAATGATGTGCGCTCATTGCGCGGCCCGGGTATCGGAAGGGCTGAAAAAGGAAAAAGGGGTGGCGGACGCCGTGGTTTCCCTGGAGGATAAATCCGTAACCGTCACAGGAAAAAATCTGGACGAAGCCCATCTGAAGGCCGTCATCAACGGGCTGGGGTATCAGGCATAAAAAGATTGGAGGGAGGAGCCATACCCAGATTAAGAATTGCTCTGCTGCAGATCCCGCCTGCAGGAAGCCTGGAAGGGAACCTTGACGCCGGGATGGACGCCTGCAGGAAAGCAAAGAACGCCGGGGCGGATATTGCCCTGTTCCCTGAGATGTGGAGCAATGGCTACTACATTTATGACAGGCCCAAAGAGGTCTGGGCTGCGGAAGCGATCCCGGCAGACGGAGAATTTGCAGAAGCCTACCGGGCCCTTGCCGCGGAGCTTCAGATGGCGATAGGCGTTACCCTCCTGGAAAGGTGGGAAGGTGCCCCCAAAAATACGCTGCTCCTGTTTGACAGGCATGGCAGGCAGGTTCTGAAATATTCCAAGGTGCATACCTGCGACTTTGATGTGGAACGGGATCTGACACCGGGAGACGGTTTCCACACGGCGGAACTGGACACCGCCGCCGGAATGGTCCGGACAGGCGCCATGATCTGTTATGACCGGGAGTTCCCGGAAAGCGCCCGGATCCTGATGCTGCAGGGGGCGGAATTGCTGCTGGTCCCCAATGCCTGCCCTATGGAGATCAACCGGCTGTCCCAGCTGCGGAGCAGGGCCTTTGAAAATATGCTCTGCATTGCCACCTGCAATTATCCGGCAGGCGTACCCGACTGCAATGGACACTCCACCGTGTTTGACGGCATCGCCTTCAAGGAGGGGCAAGCAGCTTATGACATGTGCCTGCTGGAGGCGCCGGGAGAAGCCGGCATTTACCTCGCGTCCCTTGACCTGGAAGCATTGCGGGCGTATCGGGCAAAGGAAGCTTTCGGCAACGCATACCGCCACCCCCTGAAATACGGAGCTTTAGTCCGCACAGAGATACGGGAGCCCTTCATCCGGGAAGATTACCGGCCCTGAAGGGGCGCACTGAGACACAGGCGTCAAACTGTCACAGTATTTTGTGCAGGAGGGCGCCTTTTCCATGTGAATTGTGGATTGTCATCAGCCTCTGAACGTGGTATCATATCTTCAGAATCAAAACACGGAGGCTCATCTTGGATGTATACCTTTTATCTATTTGACTTGGATGGCACATTGATTAATTCGCTGGAGGATCTGACGGATGCCGCCAACTGGATGCTGTCACAAGCAGGATTTCCGACCCATTCTTTGGAAGAGTACCGGTATTTTGTAGGGAATGGAGTTTATAAGCTGGTGGAGCGCTGTCTTCCGGAAGGGCATAGGAAAGCCGAGGAGGTACTGGCGCATAAAGCAATTTTTGACGCTCGTTACGAAGCACATTGCATGGATAAAACCCGTCCCTATCCGGGGATCATGGAAGTGCTGATAGAGCTCAAGGCACGTGGAGCAGGCTTGGGAGTCCTATCCAACAAATCCGACGACTTTGTGCAAAAAATCACCGAAGGTCTCTTTGGCGACGGAATTTTCGATGTGATCCGGGGGCAGAAAGACAGCGTTCCCAAAAAACCCGCTCCGGATGCAGTCTGGAAAATTTTAGAGGAACAAGGGATTTCCCGTGGGGAGACATTATTTATCGGGGACTCCAATGTAGATATTCTCACGGCTAAAAATGCCGGATTGCCCTCAGCCGGCGTCAGTTGGGGGTTTCGTCCCGAAGAAGAATTGATTTCCGCCGGTGCGGATTTCCTGATCCGCAAGCCCTCTGAATTACTGCAGCTTTAAATGAACAGATGAAACGATCCCGCAGCTGTGAAACATTTTACAGCTGCGGGATCTTCTGTTCTATACATATTATTCTTCAGGTGGCACGACATCATCCGGCATCGGTGTTTCCGTATCGCGAAGCACAGGATATTCCGTAACCATAATATTATGGATAAAATCCATACTGTTGCAGAACGTGTTATAAATTTTCTTCTTCGTTCCGTCCGCAGTCCCGGTCAGCGCCCTGACACAGATAAAAATATCCTCATCCAGGCCATCCATGTTCATTTGCTTTCCCAGACGGGTATCATTCAAAATCAGCTTATCCCCTTTTACAGTATCCGTTTGATCAGGATACAGTTCCTCAAGGTCCACAAAGATATCCTCGCCGCTGTTCTCCACCACAGAATCGTATACGTCCTGATCCATGATAAAAATCAGCTCGTCTCCGGCCGCCATAACCGCCATAAACTTCTGCATATTAACGACATTCGTCTGGGGATCAAGGGTACTTTCCGGGTCGTAATCAAGCACCATTTCATCATAAGAAACGTTTACTTTTCCGTCCTCATTATAGTCCTCGATATATTTTGCCATATTATCCGCTATGTTCTGATTCACGGCACTGAAAGAGTATTTGGTTGCAGCTGCCACGGTAAGGTCGTATTCAGGTCCAAAAAAGAGATCCTTAATCAGCCATGCAACAAAAATAACTGCTAAAACTGAAACCCAAGTGGTGGTTTTATAGTGATACCAATAGTTCTTCCACTTTTCTTTGAATGTCTTAGGGACAATCTTCTCTTCTTTTTCAAAGAACTGAGTTGTATCGCTGTTTTTATTAGCGGCTGCGGCTTGCTGCATCTTTTTCAATTCAATCAATTCACGCAATTCCCGCTGTTGGGGATCGATATACGGATCCTTTTTCTTTTTGGCCATGGGGATGCCTCCCTATTTTCACGTCCGGTGCCGGGACGCAAGTTAATAAATATAGTGAACCATAAAATTGTTACGTCAGTTTGAAAAAACGGTCAATTTTCACATTTTCTACAATAAATATTTTTTACCGCAGACGATATCCGATAAGATTTTCGTTTGCACTATGCTGCCCCATGGTTTCTGAAGCATAAAAAGGAAGGATGCATCCTTAGGATGCATCCTCCGCAGCAAATAGGGGGGGCTTAACAGCAGCCGTTGTTGCAGCCGCAGTCGTTGTTGCAGCCACAGCCACAACCATTGTTGCTCATGCTGTTATTGCCGCATCCGCAGCAGCAGACCAGGAGCAAGATGATGATAAGAATCCAGCTGCAATTTCCACCAAAACAGTTCATAAGAGAACCTCCTTCGTGTGATGTATCCCATACTATGTAGGAGGCCTCCGATGTGTTACACAAAAAATCTTTCTATCACGCAAAAAGGACGGCCTCCCGGCCGTCCCCTGAAGTCAAGACTACAGGCTTACGCGTTGTCTTCAATGTATCGTACGATGTCGCCGACGGTTTTGATGTTTTCAACCTGGTCGTCCGGGATTTCCACATCAAATTCCTCTTCCAGAGACATAACAAGGTCAACAACGTCCAGAGAATCGGCGCCCAGATCGTCAGTGATTGACGCTTCCATAGTCACCTTGTCCTCTTCAACATCCAACTGTTCTACCAGGATGTCGCGAACCTTCTCAAATACCATGAGTCTTCTCCTCCTTATTCTAATCTTATTATAACACAAAAAGCGGTTATAACCTTTACTTTGTGGAGTTCTCTTCGAACTCCCCGATTTTTCTGAATTTATTATAGCGTGCTTCCAGCAAATTTGCAACACCTTTTTGCATGAAAACGGGAAGAGTTTCCAAAATATAATCCGCGATATTTTCCGCGGCCTGTTGAGGATCGGTATGAGCACCTCCAGGCGGTTCCGGAATGATGGTATCACAGACTCCAAATCCAACCAAATCCTCGGCTGTCATCCGGAGACGCTCTGCAGCCTCCTTCTCCTTGGAGGCGTCCTTCCAAAGGATACTGGCGCAGCCTCGCGGCGAGATCACGCTGTAGACCGCATTCTGAAGCATTGCCAAAGCGTCACAGACTCCCAATGCCAAAGCGCCGCCAGAGCCTCCCTCTCCCAGGACTATGGACAAGATCGGCGTTTTCAGCCGAGAAAATTCCAGCAGATTCCGTGCGATTGCTTCTCCTTGCCCTCGTTCCTCTGCGGCTACTCCGCAGAAGGCGCCAGGGGTGTCAATGAAGCAAATTACCGGCCGATGGAACTTTTCCGCCTGTTTTGCCAGACGCAGCGCCTTCCGATATCCTTCCGGATGGGGGCACGCAAAATTTGTCCGCCGGTTTTCCTCCAGATCCCTGCCTTTGACCTGTCCTAAGATCGTCACAGGAATTCCGCTTATTTTTCCGACGCCGCCTAAAATTGCCGCATCATCCCCGAAGCAGCGGTCGCCATGCATCTCATAAAACTCATCGAATATCATCGGGATATAGTCGTGAACTGTCGGCCGGTTTTTGTGCCGGATCAGTTCAATCCGTTCCCAGGCTGTCAACTCATTCATGGCTTGGTTCCTCCGTTGCGCTGAGATGCAGCTTCAAAAGCTTGGAAATGGTCCGCCGCATATTCACCCGGCTGACGATCATATCCACAAATCCGTGCTCCAACAAAAATTCCGCCGACTGGAAATCGTCAGGAAGTCGCTGCTTGATGGTGTCTTCAATGACCCGCCTTCCGGCAAATCCGATCAACACCTTAGGCTCTGCAATAATGATGTCGCCCAATGACGCGAAAGAAGCCGTAACGCCTCCCGTTGTGGGGTCTGTCAGCACTGTAATATACAGAAGTCCCGCATCGGAATGGCGCGCCACTGCGGCGGAAGTTTTGGCCATTTGCATCAGAGAAAGGATCCCCTCCTGCATCCGGGCGCCGCCTGAAGCGGTAAACAGCACCACCGGCAGCCGTTTTTCTATTGCCCGTTCAAAAGCCCGGGCGATCTTTTCGCCTACCACGGAGCCCATAGATGCCATCATAAAACGGGAATCCATAATTCCTATGACACATTTACGGGTACGGATGGTACATTCTCCTGTAATAATTGCGTCTTTCAGGCCGGTAGCTTCCTGAGCCTGGGCAATTTTTTCAGGATAGCCGTCAAAATCCAAAGGGTTCTTTGAAATCAGATCCGCGTCATATTCCACGAAGCTGCCTTTATCCACTGTAATGTCCAATCGCTCCCGAGCGGAAATCCGGGAATGATAAGAACAAGCGGAGCAGACCTTCAGCCCTGCCTTATAGTCATCCATAAACATGACGTTCTGGCATCGCGGGCATTTAAACAGCAGATCGCTGGGAATATTGGATTTTACCGGAGCAGCATTGGTGCTGTCGTAATCCAGACGGGATTTAACGACTTTAAAAAGGTCCTGCAGCATATCTCACCCTGCCTTTCCGACCATGCCGTTTTCCTTATGGCATGGAAAAGAGTCCGGCATCACCCGTTAGGGAACAGGTCTTTGCGCCGGCTGAGGAATCCGATGTCATAGCGAGCCGCTTCCACATCAGCGTCCTTAATCAAGTTTAACTGAAAATCAATATTGGTGTCAACACCTTCGACAATAAATTCTGCCAAAGCCCATTTCATTTTCATAAGCGCCTCCTCCCGAGTAGGAGCATACGCAATCAGTTTCGCGATCATACTGTCGTAAAAAGGCGTAATTTCACAGCCCTGATAGACTGCGGAGTCGATTCTGATTCCGGGTCCTCCGGGCATATGCAGGCTTTCGATACGGCCTGGGCTGGGACGGAAGCCCAATGCAGGATTTTCAGCGTTGATCCGGCACTCGATAGCGTGACCGGTCATCTTGATATCATTCTGAGAAAAGGGCAGAGGCAAACCTGCTGCTATGCGGATCTGATTTTTCACCAAATCGATCCCTGTCACCATTTCAGTAACAGGATGCTCCACCTGAATCCGGGTATTCATCTCCATGAAGTAAAATTCTTTTCCTTCCAGGAGAAATTCAATCGTTCCCACACTCCGGTAGCCGCAGGCTTTAGCTGCTTTTACAGCGGCCTCGCCCATCACCTTTCGCAAGGAAGGGGTCATCACCGGGCAGGGACACTCCTCAATCATCTTTTGATTTCGTCGCTGAAGCGAGCAATCCCGTTCCCCCAGATGTACCACATTGCCGAAATTATCGGCAATGATCTGGATTTCCACATGCCGAGGATTTACAATAAATTTTTCCAAATAAACGCCGTCGTTGCCAAAAAAGCTGGCGGCTTCCTGTTTAGCCGCCGTAATAGCAGCCTCCAGCTGAGACTCTGAATCTACACGACGGATTCCCCGTCCTCCGCCGCCCGCGGAAGCCTTCACCATCACGGGATAGCCAATCTGGTTTGCGATCCGCGTCGCCTCTTCCAAAGACCGGATCTCCCCATCCGAGCCGGGAATTACCGGCACGCCTGCCGCCTTCATAGAAGCTTTGGCGGTGGCCTTATCCCCCATCTGCTCCATCGCGGAAGCAGGCGGCCCAATAAAAGTCACGCCGCATTTTTCGCACATTCGGGCAAAATTAGCATTTTCGGAAAGGAACCCAAACCCAGGATGGACGGCCTCAGCGCCGGTAATTTCACAGGCTGCCAAAATTGCCTTAATATTAAGGTAACTGTCGGCCGTCTTTGCGGGGCCGATACAAATGGCTTCATCGGCCAGTTGGGCATGGAGGGCAGTCCTGTCCGTCTCGGAAAAAACTGCGACAGTGGCAATTCCCAACTCCCGGCAGGCTCGGATAATCCGAACCGCGATCTCCCCGCGGTTCGCAATGAGAATCTTACGAAACATGCCTTAGTCCCCCATTGCCGAAGAGAACTCAGCGGTGACGATCTTCTTGCCGTTCACGGTAGCGACGCCCTTGCAGAAGCTAATCCCATGGACAGTCTTGGTGACCTCCACCTCCAGGGTCAGAGTATCTCCGGGGACGGCTTTTCCGCGGAACCGAGCTTTATCGATTCCGGCAAAGAAAGCGATTTTCCCTCTGTTTTCCGGCAGGGACAGGGCACAAACAGCGCCGGTCTGAGCCAACATCTCGATAGTCAGAACACCAGGCTGAACCGGCTCCTGAGGAAAATGTCCCCGGAACCAGAACTCATCTGGCTTCAAATATTTTTTTCCGACAGCGCGGACACCGGGTTCCAGCTCAACAATCTCGTCAATCAGAAGGAACGGATCCCGATGGGGAATAATTTCTTTAATCTGTTCCAGATTCAAAACAGCCATGAAAACTCCCCTTTCTTATTCGATGACCAGAATGGGCTGGCCATATTCCACCGACTGGCCGTTCTGTGCCAGGATTTCCCGAACAGTACCGGTATAGTCGCTCTGAATTTCATTCATCAATTTCATGGATTCCACAATAAACAGGATGTCGCCCTTTTTAACCTGCTGCCCAACGGTCACAAAGTCAGGCTTATCCGGAGCCGGCTTTGCGTAATAGGTGCCTACCAGTGGGGATTTCACCACATTTCCGGAAACCTCCTCCGCAGCGGGAGCCGCAGGCTGTTCCTGACGGGGTACCGGCCGAACAGCAGTTTCCAAAGCGGTAACAACCTGCTGCTCTGCCCGAAGGGTCAGAGAAAAATCTCCTTCGGAAAGCTCCAAAGCCGTCAAACCGGTTCTGGACATTTTTTCCATTAGTTCCTTAATTTCGGAAACCGTAAGTTTCATTTCAGACATCAGCGGTCTTCCTTTCTGCGAAATCAGCCTTGATATTTTTTCAGGCAGAGGGTGGCGTTATGGCCGCCGAAGCCCAACGAATTGGAAAGTGCGGCTTTGATATTCTGCTTTCTGGCGGTATTAGGCACCACGTCAAGGTCACATTCCTCATCCGGCACGCGATACCCTACCGTAGGCGGAATGATGCCGTCCCGAAGGGAAAGAGCGGTGATAATCGCCTCTATGGCGCCTGCCGCGCCCAGCATGTGTCCTGTCATGGACTTGGTGGAAGATACCGCCACGGTCTTAGCGGCATCGCCCAGGGCTTTTTTAATGGCAATTGTCTCATACCGCTCATTGACGGGGGTTGAAGTCCCGTGAGCGTTGATGTAGTCGATATCGGCAGCCGTCAGGCCTGCCTCCTCGAAAGCCAGCTGCATAGCCTTTGCGGCGGCTTCCCCATCTGGAGAGGGACTTGTAATGTGATAAGCGTCCCCTGTAGCACCGTAACCGGCGATCTCTGCATAAATCTTCGCTCCGCGGCCCAGAGCATGTTCCAGTTCTTCCAGAACCAGAATCGCGGCACCTTCTCCCATCACGAAGCCATCCCGCTCCTTATCAAAGGGGATAGACGCACGGTCGGGATCCTCCGAACGGGAAAGAGCGCCCATGTTATTGAATCCCGCCATCGCAAAACGGGTGACAGTGGCTTCCGCGCCGCCTGCGATACAAGCATCCAGGTATCCATTCTTGATCTGATGGAAGGCCTCTCCCACTGCGTGGGCGGAAGAAGCGCAGGCAGTCACCGGCGCAAAATTGACGCCTTTAAAGCCCGTGCGAATGGAAATATTTCCAGCAGCCATATTACTGATCATCATGGGGATAAAGAACACCGAAACACGTTTGGGACCTTTTTCGAAAAATTTATGGATTTCCTCCTCATAGGTCTGCATACCGCCGATGCCGCTGCCCACAATAACGCCCACCCGGTAAGGATCCAAATCCTTCAAGTCGCTGCCGCAGTCCCGGAGGGCTTCTGTAGCTGCGCAAAGGGCGTACTGACAATAGGGATCTGTACGGCGCTGTTCCTTTTTGTCCACCACATCCGAAGGGTCAAAATCCTTTAAGAAAGCGGCCACGGAAACGCCGATATCATCAGTTTCAAAGCGGTCGATTTTCGAAAAGCCGTGACGGCCGGCACGGATGCTCTCCCAAGTAGTAGGTGCGTCATTGCCAACGGGGGTAACGGCCCCGATA
This sequence comes from uncultured Clostridia bacterium, assembly GCA_944386445.1. Lineage (GTDB taxonomy): Bacteria > Bacillota > Clostridia > Oscillospirales > Ruminococcaceae > Merdivicinus. The sequence goes on along the minus strand of CALXBD010000119.1, from coordinate 1,064 downwards.
CCGGTGATGACAACTCGTCTCATGAAATCTGTTCTCCTTTTACATAGACAGGCAGCCGGAAACCTCCAGCACCTGGCCGGAAATATACGCAGCTTTATCGGAAGCCAGGAACGCCACCGCGTTGGCAACATCCTGCGGTTGTCCCAACCGCTGCAGAGCAATCAGCTTTAAAATTTCCTGCTTATATTCTTCTCCCAGCACCTCAGTCATAGGGGTCTGGATAAATCCGGGGGCGACTGCGTTAACGGTAATTCCCCGTTTGCCCAGTTCTTTAGCACCGGTTTTGGTCATGCCGATAATACCCGCCTTGGAAGCAGAGTAATTCATCTGTCCAGCGTTGCCGTAAAGGCCCGCTACAGATGAAATATTGATAATACGTCCGGAGCGCTGGCGGATCATGACCTTACCCACATGGCGCATCATATTGAAAACAGACTTATAATTGACCCGAGTGACCACATCAAACTGCTCCTCGCTCATCTGAGCCAGCAGGCCGTCCCGGGTGATTCCCGCGTTGTTAACCAACACATCAATGGTTCCGAACCGTTCTTTGACGGCCTTGGTCATAGCTTCACAAGCCGCAAAATCCGAAACATCACACAGGAAGCACTCCGCCTCTACGCCCAAAGCCCGGCAAGCTTCCGCCACCTGATTGCCGCCGTTTTCCCGTTCTTTTTCACCCAAGCAGTTAATTGCAATATTGAATCCGTCAGCAGCCAAGGTTTTGGCCATACAGGCACCCAGTCCCTGTGAGGCGCCGGTAATCAGTGCAGTTTTCGCCATATTCAAAAACCAACCTTTCAACTTTTATTTCAGAAGACTCAGGCGGGATTTCATAACTTCCTCGCCCTGCTCAAAGATATCCTTCAAAATTGCGGCACAGGGGCGGATTTCCTTAACCAGACCTGCGATCTGCCCGCACATGAAACTGCCGTTTTCCTTATCACCGTTCTGGACTGCCCGACGCAGAGAGCCTACTGTCAGCTCTTCAATCTCCTCGAAGGTAGCGCCGGCGCGTTCCCGCTCGTTTACCCGCCGGGTATAGCGGGTCTTGATTTGCCGAC
>CALXBD010000118.1 GCA_944386445.1 uncultured Clostridia bacterium | reverse complement strand
GGCAGCATAGGCATTGAGCGCCTTATTAAACATTTCGTTGTCCAGCTTTGTGCGGTATTTGAAACAGTCGCAAATGGTGCGTTCCCGATCATAAACAGCAAGCTGCACTCCATTAAAATCCCCACTTATTTTTCCAATTTCAAACAAGGTGGGCTGTACAAAATACACCTTTGTCGCCAAAGAATCGATATGCAGCCTTGTCCGTGAGAAGGTGCGGGGGACGGCAATTGACCATTGCCGGGGCGAAAAGTCACTATAGCCGTAATAAAACAGCGCCGATTCCACGCATACGATGCTTTCGGGAAGAAGAGTGGCAAGCACCTGTTCTTCCTTTATATCTTCCTGCTCAGCGAGCCGGTAATAGCCATGTCTGACACGCTCGATATATCCCTCTTTGCAGAGGTTGGCTACATCATAGTTGGTAAGTCCTTCGGCAACAAAATCAGCAGTTTTTGCAATACCGTCGTTGTTATTTATTATGTTTTTTATGGTTTCCTTTTTGTCCACTTGTTCACCAACTTTCAAACCACAGCTTATTGATACTGTGTTCGGAAAATATTATATCATAGAAGCGTCTCAATATCAACAATTTTTAAAACACAGATGCAAAATATTGTGAAACTAAAATTTGAAATTTTATTGCAATATAACTTGAAATCTGCTACAATATCTTTGGACGAGATGGTATTGCTCCATGCTAAGGAAGGCGAGTGTTATCAGCCCCGATAACAAATTGATAACATTAGCCCATATAGGCAGGATAATATGGATACATCAAATAATCAAAAGCACCACGAATACGACAGAGAATAATATCTAAACAAAATTGATTAGGCTTTGTCGAGTTCGAGTGACTTGTTCTGACGGAGGCGGAATCCGTTGAAATCGCGCTTCGGAGACATTGTGTCTCCGGAGCGTATTTTGAGAACATTTTTAGAAAGGGTGAGATAAATGGCGCTGCGTTTTACTAAAATGCACGGCTGCGGCAACGATTATGTCTATGTAAACTGCTTCGAACAGGAGGTGGAAGACCCTGCTGCGCTGAGCATTGTCATTTCCGACCGTCACTTCGGCGTGGGAGGGGATGGGCTGGTACTGATCTGCCCGTCGACCGTCGCGGACGCGAAAATGAGAATGTTCAACGCCGACGGCAGCGAGGGAAAGATGTGCGGCAACGCGATCCGCTGTGTGGGAAAGTATCTGTGGGATCACGGCATGGTAAAGAAGCAGACTGTTACCATCGAAACCCTGAGCGGCATCAAAACCCTGGAGCTTTTTACGGAAAACGGTTTGGTGACTGCGGCCCGGGTCAATATGGGCCCGGCCATCCTGAAGCCAGCAGAAATACCGGTGAATCTTCCCGGGGAGCGGGCAGTGGCTGTGCCGGTGAACATCGCCGGGGAAAATCGGCTGATCACCTGTGTTTCCATGGGGAACCCTCATTGTGTGGTATTCGGTGAAGACCCGTATTTGTTGGAACTGGAAAAAATCGGTCCCTTGTTTGAAAAGGATCCTCTCTTCCCTGAGCAGGTCAATACGGAATTTATACAGGTTATAGATTCCCATACCCTGAAAATGCGGGTTTGGGAGCGGGGCAGCGGGGAAACTTGGGCTTGTGGGACCGGCGCCTGCGCTGCGGCGACGGCTGCTGTGCTGAATGGCTTCTGCCCTGCCAACGAGGAAATAACCGTCCATTTGCGGGGCGGCGATCTGAAAATTTGCTGTACGACTGAAGCGGTATTTATGACCGGCGGCGCAGTCAAGGTGTTTGACGGCGTTTGGGAAGCGTAAGGAAAGGATGGAAAAGATGACGAAGTATATTTTTGTAACCGGCGGTGTTGTTTCCGGTCTGGGGAAAGGGATTACCGCGGCGTCTTTGGGGCGGCTGTTAAAATGTCGCGGACTGCGGATCGCCGCTCAGAAGCTGGACCCTTATATCAATGTGGATCCCGGTACCATGAGTCCTTATCAGCACGGCGAGGTGTTCGTCACCGATGACGGCGCCGAAACTGACTTGGATTTGGGCCACTACTAGCGTTTTATCGATGAGGATCTGAATCAATTTTCCAACCTCACTACCGGCAAGGTTTACTGGAATGTAATTCAGAAGGAGCGCCGGGGCGAGTATCTGGGTGAGACAGTCCAGGTAATTCCCCATATCACCAACGAGATCAAATCCTTTATCTATTCGGTGGGCAAAAAGACCAATGCCGATGTGGTCATTACCGAAATCGGCGGCACCACCGGCGATATTGAGAGCCAGCCGTTTCTGGAAGCGATCCGGCAGGTTTCTCATGAGGTGGGCCGCGAAAACTGCTTGTTTATCCATGTTACCCTGGTTCCATATATCAAGAGCTCCGGCGAGCATAAATCCAAGCCCACTCAGCATTCCGTCAAGGAGCTGCAGTCCTTTGGTATCCAGCCGGATATCATTGTCACCCGCTGCGATGAGCCCATTGATCCCTCTATCCGACAGAAAATCGCTTTGTTCTGCAATGTAAAGCCCGATTGTGTTGTGGAAAACCTGACCTTGCCGGTTTTGTATCAAGCTCCCCTGATGCTGGCGGAAAACGGGCTGGACGATATCGTTTGTCGGGAACTGCATATTCAGGCAAACCCATGTGATCTGACTGAGTGGAAAGAGATGCTGGACCGTATCAACAGTTGCAGCAGGGAAATCCATATTGCGTTGGTAGGAAAATATGTGAAACTTCATGACGCATATTTGTCCGTGGCAGAGGCGCTTCACCACGCAGGCTATGAGAACAGTGCCAAAGTCAATATCGTATGGGTGGATTCCGAACTGCTGGACGAAGGCAATGTCGGAGCCGCCCTTGCAGGTTGTGATGGTATTATCGTACCAGGCGGTTTCGGCGGCCGGGGAATCGAGGGAATGATCGCGGCGGCCCGTTATGCCAGAACCCATCACATTCCGTATTTTGGAATCTGCCTTGGTATGCAGATTGCAGTGATCGAATATGCCCGGTCAGTATTGGGCTGGCAGGATGCTGACTCCAGCGAGTTCCATCCGGAAAGCACCCACTGCGTCATCGATTTGATGCCGGACCAGCAGGGAAATCTTCCCAAAGGCGGCACCATGCGTCTGGGCGCCTACCCCTGCGCAGTCCAACCCGGAACTGAAATGGAGCGGGCTTACGGTAAGGAAGAAATTTCCGAGCGTCACCGCCATCGTTATGAATTCAACAATGATTTCCGCCAGGATTTTGTCAATGCAGGGCTGGTCCTTAGCGGTACCTCTCCGGATGGTCGTCTTGTGGAGGCTGTGGAAGTGCCGGGCGAGAGATTCTGTCTGGGCGTGCAGTTCCACCCGGAATTTAAGAGCCGCCCCAATCGTGCTCACCCGTTGTTTAAGGAATTTATTGCCGCTTCCGTAGAACAGAGCCGGAAACGCGGCGAATGAGGAGGGCTTTTGATGAAAATCAATGAGAATTACCTGAAACTGGAACAGAGTTATCTGTTCACCAATATTGGCCGCAAGGTTTCTGCTTATCAGGCCGAGCATCCTGATAAAAAAATTATCCGTTTGGGAATCGGCGATGTGACACTGCCTCTTTGCCCAGCAGTGATTGACGCCATGCATGCGGCAGTCACGGAGATGGGAAAGGCGGAAACCTTCCGTGGCTATGGCCCGGAGCAAGGTTACGACTTTCTTCGGAACGCGGTGCGGGATTACTATGCCCAGCGGGGCGTCCAGCTGAAAAGCGAAGAAATTTTCATCAGTGACGGCGCCAAAAGCGATATCGGCAATATCCTGGACCTCTTTTCGGCGGACAATACCGTTTTGATTCCCGATCCGGTTTACCCGGTGTATGTGGATACCAATATTATGGCAGGAAGAAAAATCCTCTATATGGACGCCAATGAGAAAAACGGATTTTTGCCGCTGCCTGATCCGGCGGTAAAAGCGGACATCATCTATCTTTGCTCTCCCAACAATCCCACAGGGGCTGTGTATAACCGGCAGCAGCTGAAAGCATGGGTGGATTATGCGCTGGATTGCGGAGCAGTTTTGCTTTTTGACGCGGCCTATGAATGCTTTATTCATGATCCTGCGCTTCCCCGGAGCATTTTTGAGATCGAAGGCGCAAGACGCTGCGCCATCGAATTCTGCTCCTTCTCCAAGACAGCCGGCTTTACCGGTACCCGCTGCGGCTACACCGTAGTTCCCGAAGAACTGGAATTTGAAGGGGCCTCCCTGAACAAGTTCTGGCTCCGGCGTCAGACCACCAAATTTAACGGGGTGCCGTATATTGTCCAGCGAGGAGCAGCAGCCGTATTTACACCGGAAGGACAGGAACAGATCCATAAAAATATTGAATATTACATGGAAAATGCCCGGGCAATTGCCGGAGCCATGCGGAATCTGGGGATCTGGTTTACCGGAGGAGAAAATTCTCCTTATATTTGGCTGAAGTGCCCTGGCGGCCGCAGTTCCTGGGAGTATTTTGATTACCTCTTGGAGGAAAAGAACATCGTGGGGACGCCTGGAGCAGGCTTTGGTAAAAACGGGGAAGGCTTTTTCCGGCTGACGGCCTTTGGCAGCCGGGAAGCGACTCTGGAAGCCATTGAGCGCCTTTCAAAGTAAGCCCACAAAATTCATTTATATATGCCATTGCCGGACCATTCACTGGATGGTCCGGCAGCTTTTTTTATTTTTATAGTTCGCGTCCGAGCCGCGAAGAGATGAAGAGTGCGTGCCCCCTTCACCCCGCGATTTTTTTCAAAAAATCGAATAAAACTTTTCATTTTGCTCTTAACCGCACTTCGGAAAGGTTTTAGAGATCAATATTGTGCAGGAAATGACAGCTGTAGCATACTTTATTGGCCGATGGACTCCCTTTGACGGAGCAGTTCTGCAAATTGCTGTTCCAACGCCTCTTTCTCTGAGCAGTTTGGGTCAGAAAGTTGGGCGATTACCTGTGCCAGTCGAAGTTCCAACACAGCTCGGTCCATGGGGATCCGAGGCCGCTCCTGCTCTGCCGGAGTGGATGGACCACCGCCGGATACAGAAAGTTTTCCGCTTGCAAATCGGATGGTACGGGTGCAGCAACCGTCAGCAAAGGCCCGGTCATGGGTGACCAGCAAAATGGTTCCCTCATAGTCTTTTATCATTTCCTGCAGGGATTCCAAGGCAGGAAGATCCAGATAGTTGGTAGGCTCATCCAGCAAAAGCAGATTGGCCGGCGAAGCAAACAACTTGGCAAAAGCCAACTTATTTCGTTCTCCGCCGCTTAAAGTGCCAGCAGGCTTGTCAACGTCCTCCCGACGAATGAGAAGCCTTGCTAAAATGGAGCGGACGATACATTCCGGCTGGACGGCATCGGCCATTGCGTTTTCCAAAACCGTTCGGGAAAGATCCAGCTGCTCGAACCCTTGACAGAACCAACCGATTTTTGCTTTGGGGACCAGGATAATAGACGGGTGGCCTTCCGCAATCAGTCTTAGGAGGGTCGTCTTTCCGCAGCCGTTTGGTCCCCAAAGAACGGTTTTGCTGCCCCGGGGCAGCTGGAAGGAAGCATTTTCAAATAATAGCCGGGTTCCATATCCGAAGGTAAGTCCCTCAGCACGCAGAACCAGCTTGTTGGCAGGCGGGTTCGTCAAAGAAAAATCGATTTTCGCCCGTTCCTGCTCTCGGGGACGTTCCTTGACTTCCAGCCGGGCCAGGCGTGTCTCTATGGCCTTGCGGGCGTTATCGAGCTTTTCAGATTTTTCCGTTGCAGCCCGCTTGTGAAGTCGGGCTTCCGAATTCCCCATCCGGGAGGGAGCTTTCCTAACCCGGCTGGAACGCTGCTTTCTTTCTATGAGAGCAGCCTCCAGGTGACTTTTCTCCGCTATATATTGTTCATATTCTGTTTGTTGCCGCCGCAGATCTTTGACCTTTTCCTCCTGCCAGGCAGAGTAGTTTCCCGGAAAGTCCGTCAGGGTACCGTTTTCCAGCACCCAGACTCGGCTGCAGAGCCTATCCAGAACTGCCCGGTCATGGCTAATCAGCAGGAAGCTTTCCGCCTGGGATAGCTTCTCGCAGACCAGCCGGATGCCTTCTTCATCAAGATTTGAGGTAGGCTCGTCGGCAAAAACCAGGACAGACGCCTGCCCCATGGCGGCAGATAACCGGAGGCGCATTTGTTCCCCGCCGCTGAGACCCTGGACATTTTTCCGACCTGCCATACCAAACTCCCGCAGGAGCCGGCCATCCGTTTCTTCAGGCAGCAGGTCGAACTGCCGCAGGTAGGTGATAGGACAATGCCGGATCACGGTTCCCTCATCCGGAGTGATCGCCCCGGAAAGGATATTTAGAAGAGTTGTTTTCCCTGCACCGTTCGGTCCCGCGATGCCGATGCGATCGCCTTCACAGACACGTAAAGGGCCGGTTTGAAAAAGCTGCTTCCCGCCGAAGCTGTGGCTTAAGCGGGTTGTTTCCAGCAGTAATTTTGCCATAAAAAATTCCCCCAGTCAAACAGGCGCAGCTGTCTGTACCGGGAGACACGGCTAAAAAGCCCTTTTAAAAAGGGCGCAAAAAACCGCCGAATCCAGCACAAAACAAGGGGCATTGCCCCCGCACCTGTCAAGATGTGTATTTTGTGAGAATTCAGCGGATATACATATCAATAATACCTTGCCCTTTCTTTAATTCTTGGAACAGTATACCACATTTTTGAGGACGGCGCAAGCTTTTTATCGTAGAATATTTTTGAGAAAAGAGTACCCAGGCAGTGAATTGTCAGTATGGAAGGCATCCAGTACAGTTTTCGCGATGTCGGAGAAGGTTTTCCGTGTCCCCATATTGACGCCTTGCCGCAGAGACTGCCCCCATGCCAGGAAGGGCGTGTACTCTCGGGAGTGGTCGGTGCTGGGTGTGGAGGGATCGCAGCCGTGGTCAGCTGTCAGAAAGACCGCATCCTCTGGTCCAAGCAAAGGCAAAAATTTCCCAAGCCATCGGTCAAATCGAGTTAAAGCCGCCGCATATCCGTCAACATCGTTGCGATGACCGTATTTCATGTCAAAGTCTACCAGATTGACAAAACACAGCCCCGTAAAATCCTGCTTTGCCAACGCAGCTGTTTTTCTCATTCCGTCATCATTGTCCTCTGTATGGAATTCCCGGGAAATGGAACGTCCGGCAAAAATATCCCAGATTTTTCCCACGCTGATTACGTCAAGCCCACTCCGAAACAGCAAATCCAGCATAGTATCCCCCGATGGTGCCAGGGAAAAATCCCTGCGTCGGGAAGTCCGCTCATAAGGCGGCGCGTCCCCTCGGAAAGGGCGCGCGATAATCCTTCCTACTGGCAGCATCTCCCGGGCAATCTCGCAGCACCGGTAAAGTTCCTCCACCGGCACCACCTCTTCGTGAGCTGCCAGCTGGCAGACGCTGTCCGCGGAGGTATAAAGAATCAGACTGCCGGTTTCCACCTGCTGCCTGCCAAAATCTTTCAAGACCTCCGTTCCTGAATAGGGGCGGTTGCAGAGGAGCTTCCGGCCGATTCGCCGGGAAAACTCCCGACAGAACTCCTCCGGAAAGCCATCAGGGTAAGTCGGGAACGGCTTTTCCAGGGGAAGTCCTGCAATTTCCCAATGACCGGTGACCGTATCCTTGCCTGCGGAGACCTCTGTCATGCGCCCAATGCACCCAGTAAAGCCTTGACCTTGTCCTGCCTCCGGCGTTACCCCATCAATGTGAAAAAGCCCTATTTGGGCTAGGTTCGGAACTGAAAATTTAGAGCTTTTCCGAACAGCTTCTAAAGTGTTGCTGCCCTCATCCCCATAAACGGCGGCATCCGGCAGTTCACCGATGCCGAAGCTGTCCAGGACGATCAAAAAGATTCGTTTCATCCGGCCTTCTCCCTTCGCAAAAAACAAGATTTAATCCTTTTTGTACGGCAGCCAATATCGGCCCGGTCAGCAAAGCCGCTGCTAAAGTGCCCATTCCCACGGCACCGCCCATCACCCAACCCGCAAACGTGAAAATTACATCCAGCAGGATTTTGGAAATCCGCAGGGAAAGTGGTGTCCTTTGGTTTAGGCAGAGCATAACGGCATCTGTGGGGCCACATCCCAGATCCGCCTCCAGATAGAGCGCAATCCCAACGGCAGCCGCGACGATTGCGCCCAGGGACGCTGCTGTCTTTCCCAGCAGGGAAGCAGGCTCGAAAGATTAACTATTAAAAGTCAAGCCCTAAAAATGAGTGGTGGTGAAACAGATGGCTCAAAAAAGGTATAGCAAAGCAAAGGTCTTGTCAGACCTCTGCTGGCTATTTCAAGTAGCTGCCCTCA
>CALXBD010000117.1 GCA_944386445.1 uncultured Clostridia bacterium | reverse complement strand
TGAGGGCAGCTACTTGAAATAGCCAGCAGAGGTCTGACAAGACCTTTGCTTTGCTATACCTTTTTTGAGCCATCTGTTTCACCACCACTCATTTTTAGGGCTTGACTTTTAATAGTTAATCTTTCGTGTACGATAGTAAGAGGCGTCAACGCCCCAACGAGCCAATCAGTTCTTCCAAATCGGAAAGCGTTCTCAGGGAACCGCAGGCGCCCCGAAATTTTGCCGCCCCCGGGATCCCCTTGATATAATAGGCAGCGATCTTCCGACTTTCCCGCATTCCGATATACTCTCCTTTATACTGCACTGTCAATCGGATATGCCGCCGCATGACCTCCAGCTTCTCCTCCAAGGAGGGTGGCGGCAATACGGAACCATCCTCTAACAGTGCCTCAATCTCCCGAAACAGGAAAGGGTTTCCATAGGTTCCCCGACCAATCATGACCAAATCGCAACCGGTTTCCTCATACATCCGCAAAGCATCCGCTGCTGTCAGGATATCCCCGTTCCCGATGACTGGGATGGAGACTGCGCGCTTTACCTCCCGGATACAGTTCCAGTCGGCGGACGGACGGTACATCTGGCCCCGGGTTCGTCCATGAACCGTCAAAGCAGCGGCTCCGGCCTTTTCCATCAACTCCGCGAAAGGGACAGCGGTATCCTCGGTCCAGCCCCGCCGCATTTTTACCGTCACAGGAACGGTACTCACGCTGCAAACTGCCCGCACAATTTCATAAGCCAACTCCGGTGTCTTCATCAAAGCGGAACCTGCTCCAGTACTGACTACCTTCGGCACCGGGCAACCCATATTGATATCCAGAATATCCGGCTGGTATTTCAGGGCGATCTCCGCAGCCTTTGCCATGGTTTCCGGTTCGCTGCCAAAGAGCTGGACCGCCGCGGGACGCTCCGCTTCCGTCATACGAAGCAATTCCTCGGTCTTTCGGTCAGAATAGGTGAGCGCCTTTGCCGAAGCCAACTCCCCTACCACATAAGCGGCTCCAAACTCTTTACAGATTTCCCGGTAAGCTCGATCCGCTACCGACGCCATCGGTGCCAACGCAGCTGTTCGTTTTATTTTCACCGTTCCAATTTGAATGGTATCCAAAAAATTCCTTCTCTCTGCAGAAATCGAGGCGGCAAAGCCCTGACAGCAGTTCTTTTCCGTTGAAGAATGGGAAAAGCTATGGTATAATATTCTCAATAATACTGCTGTGCCGCAACAGTGTACAGTTTCTGGATATATTATAATGAAAACTTTCCGGCCCGTCAAGCGTCGGAAATCGAAATTGAAAAGGGTAAAATTATGAAAATCCTCGCTATCGATTTCAACTCGCTGATGAATCGCTCTTTCTATGCGATTCGTCATCTTTCCAACTCCCAAGGGTTTGAAACCAACGCCCTGCTGGGATTTGCAAAAACTTATCTGAAGCTGATCCACGCCCATTCCCCGGACGTGGTGGTGGCGGCCTACGACCTGCGGGCTCCCACCTTCCGCCATCAGCTTTTCGATAACTATAAAGGCAATCGCTCCCCTATGCCTGAGGAGCTGCGGCCGCAAATGCCTGTGGGACGGGAATTTGTGGATCTGGCAGGCGGTACAGTCCTGGCAGTAGAGGGCTATGAAGCCGACGACGTCCTGGGCACCATCGCCTGCTATGCCGATACCCATCCGGACGTATCCTGCATCATTGCCACCGGGGACAGGGATTCTTTGCAGCTTGTATCAGAGCAGGTGACGGTAAGCCTGGCCACCAATAAAGGGGATGTTCTTTATACGCCGGAAGTTTTCCGGGAACAGTACGGTCTGGAGCCGCAGCAGCTGGTGGAGGTCAAATCCCTGATGGGCGATGCCTCTGACAACATTCCCGGCGTGAAGGGCATCGGCGAAAAAACCGCCTTATCGCTGATCGCAAAAAATCATGATTTGCAGAATATTCTAGACCATTTAGATGAGATTGACGCTACTCCCAGGATCAAAAAGCTTATTGCGGAACATCGGGAGGAAGCGCTTCTCAGCCGGAAGCTTGGTGAGATTGAACGCCATGTCCCGATGGACTTTGACCCGGAACTCCTGTCAAAAAAAGAGTCAAAACAAGCAGAGCTGGAAGCCCTGCTTCGGAAATACGAGCTGACCTCCGTGCTGGAAGCTTTTGGCTTTTCCAAGGAGGAACAGCTGCCACTGACGGTTTCGGCTGCGGATGCCGAGGTTTTGGAAAATCCGGATACCGCTGCGCTCTTTTCGAGAATTGCTGAATTTGGGGAAGCAGTTTTCTTACTGGAAACCAATTCCGAAGGCCTTATGCGGTTCCTTTTCCGAACTGGGGAAAACCGCATGGAAATCTGCACAAAGCATTTGGAAGAAATTTTTACCCGGTTGGCGGAACTTTCCCTGCCCAAAATCACTTTTGACGCGAAGCCAGTCTATCATGCCGCGTTGGAACGGAAAATTGAAATGGGCGAGCTGGAAGATGTCAAACTGCAGGCTTACCTTTTAAGCAATTCAGACAAGACCTGCTCCCTTGGGGAACTGATCTCCAGCTATCTTCCAAAGCCGCCGGCTTTCCCGCCGGAACTTCGGGATGCTGCC
>CALXBD010000116.1 GCA_944386445.1 uncultured Clostridia bacterium | reverse complement strand
CTCCGGGCTACGGCCCGGTGTTACACCGTCCAGCCGGATACACAGCCGGGCATATGCCTCCAGGTTCGGCAGGAATATCCGTCCCAGCCGGGTTTCTGCCAAGCCTTCAAACAGTTCCTCAGCCGGCGGGAGCCCTTTTCCGTCTTCCTCATAACAGGCTTCCAGCAGCGCCTTCAGCACCGCAGCACATGCCAGATAGGCTCCTATCGGTTCTCCGCGCTCCACAGCCTTTTCCAGCGCGGCAACAGCTGATTCAGCAATCCGCCAATTCATTGTCTTCCTCCTCCGTTGGGAACCACTCATTTAACTTTTCAGCAAATTCATCTCGATTATACAAAACGTTGATCGCATTGAGCATGGCATTTGCCGACATCCTTTGAGGAAATCCCAGCCGTTTGAGCAAAATCCGGCGATGCTCTGCCGCACTGTCTGTTCCGGAAAGTCCCCACAAATAAAGATCCGTTTTTGTCACCGGTTTCCCGGCCGAGGCAACTTCCTCCGTGCCAATTCCGGCTTTCCGAAAGGCCTCCTCCAAGACAGCGGCTGTCATCCCTTCCACGCCGAGTTTTCCTTCCTTGGAAGCCACAGCCTTCCGCCGTTCTTTTCCGTAGATATCCGGGATATAGACATTGACGATTTTCCCGTCGCGGACGGCGGAACGGATATGACTGCGGATTTGAAATCCGGCTGCATCAGAATCCGTCAGAACTACGATCCCGGTTTTTTTGGCCATCACCCGCAGCATTTCCAGCAATTCACGATTGCGGTAGATGCCAAAGCCTCCTGTTTCCAGGATGACCCCGTCCACCAGCCCGGAAAGGGTAATCCGGTCGTACTTGCCTTCTACCACAATAGGCATTCTGCATTTAATCATCCGGAAGCCCTCCCCGACGCAGTATTGGAGAGGTTAAGTATGGCAGCGACCGCCTGTTCGACTGCGGCTTTATCGTCACAGCGGGTAGATTTCAGCTGGACATCGGTATCTGAAAGGATCTGCAGGCAGCCCCGCAGCGTCACCACCGAATATTTTGAAACATCCCGGAACGCGTTGCGGATCCGGAATTCCTTTCCCCGATAGCTGGGAAACAGCGCCAGCACATCTTCTGCAGTCCGGGATGAAAGCATGGCGGTCTTCGCCCGGTATAAATCCAAAAACGCGCTGTTCAATGCGCCCAAGATTGCCAGCGGTTCCTCCCTGAGCTGGAACAGATCCTCCAGCACGGCGAAGGCCCGGCTATATTGGTTCTGCAGCATCAGCTTGGAAAGGTCAAACACCGATGCTTCCAGGCTTTTCCTTGTCACCAATTCGATATCTTCCCGGGTGACGGCGCCCTCGCCTTTATAGGCGATGAGCTTGTCCGCCTCACCGGACAGGATCTCCAGCGTGCTGCCGCAGCGGGCAATCATAGCCGTAGCGGCAGGCGTTTCGATGGTCAGCCCTGCCTTTTGGAACCGGGCTTTTAAAAATTTCACCAGATCCCCCTGGGTACGCTGGGAAAATTCTACCACTGTTCCGACTTTAGCAGCTGCTTCAGCAAACTTCCTCACCCGGGCCATCTTTTTCACATTCAAATCAAAGGCATTGACATAGACAATGAACACACAGGCTGGATTTGGATCCTTGACGATTTCCAGCAAGGCCTCGAAGTCCTCCTTGCGCATCTTTTCCAGGTTGGGATTCATCACGGTAACACATTTCCGTTCCGACATCATCGGCATGCCTTCTTCCGCCACCTGGATGGAAACCATATCCAGTTCCGCGCCGTCAAACCGCTGCAGGTTAAAGCTTTCCGTACCTTTCTGAACCGCTTTTTCCTGAATTTTCCGCAGGTATCCCTCCGAGAGAAAAACCTCCCGGCCGTAAAGGAAGTAGACCGGGCTTAATTCATTTTGCCGCAGCGCGCGGCCCAATTCAGAATCTGTCAGATAGGGCATCGTTTCAATCCTTCTCAAAGGCCCCGGCCCGACATCTCCCCGTCAGGCGCAATGTTCAAATAGCCGGAAGCCGCATAATATTCTCCAAATTCTCCAAAGCCGTCCAGCCAGGACAGCTTCCTGTTTATTATAGCATATTCCGCAGAAAGAATTCCATCCTTTTCCGGAATTTCATCATAGAAAAATACCGCGTCGGCGCCCATTGAAATCTTTTCTACACCCGGGTCATCCTTAGAAAGGAAAAGGATACTTCTTTCGGCGGCGGTCACCCGAATCCGGACAAAGTTCTCAACCCTTACCAGCTCCATGGGGAACCGGTCAAAAAGCAAGTATTCCCCGGCCTCCAGATACAGGCAGCTTTCGATATTGGGTGAGTCCAGCGCGGTCTGATACCAATTGCTTTCCTCTTCTGAGTAAAGAGTTTCCATTGCAAAGCGCCGTGACAAGTCTTCCACACCGCTCATACACCGTCGAGTCTCTTCCGGGATTACCACCGCATCCAGCTGATGGATTCCAACGCTTTTCAGGTAGGCAGCCGTTTTCCCGCCGATCATGCTGTCGCCGCCGCAGCCGATCAACACTGCGCATCCGTCGGTATGTAAAACAATACTGCCGCCCTGATCTGTCAAAACCCAGGAGATCGTCAAAACATTTCTCCGGCTGAGAGTCCAACTGCCGGCTCCGGCAGTCAGGAGTATGGCGGACAAGGACACCGACAACGCAAGGTGTTTCCGATTGTTAAAGAGACCTATCAGCAGCAGAACTCCTGAAAATGCGGCCCAAACACCCAGCCAGGGCAGCCCTAACGGAAGATATCCGCCGGGGATGGAGGCCAGCTTTTCCAAAAGCCAGAAAAAGCCTTCCAAAATTTTGCTCAGCACGGTTCCCAGCGGATACATAAAACTTCCTAACATGCAGAGCATTCCGCCTGCCATCAAAAACGGGAATATCGGCAAGATCAGCAGATTTGCCAGCGGCGAGAACAGCGGGATACTCCCGTACCACAGGACAAATACCGGCAAACAGCAGAGATTGACTGCCACCGTGCAGCAAAGAATCCCTGCCGCTTTCCGGACAAAACGATTTTCGCCTGCTTTGACAGGGAGACAGCTGCAGAATTTTTCTGTCAACCGCGGTGCTGCCCCAAACATAGCAGCAGTTGCTATCACCGACAGCCAGAAGCCAGTCTGATAAACAACCCGCGGATCGACAAGGCAAAGCAGCAGCATGGCTCCTCCCAAGGAATTGGAAGGGGAGTAGTCCCTACAAAATCCGGCTGCGGACAGGGCAAAGGATGCCATGACCCAAGCTCTCACGGAAGCAGCTGCCGCGCCGGTAAACAGAACAAAGGCTCCGCCTGCCAGAAGCGTCAGAAAAAATCCCGGCTTTCCACCCGGGAACCGTCGGAAAAGCCATCCGAAAAAGCACATAATCATGGAAATATGCAGTCCGGAAATACACAGCAGATGGGAAGTCCCGGTATCCGAAAAAATCTGATACACATCCGGAGAAAGTGCCTCTTCATTTCCCAGCAATACGGCTTCAAAGAAAGCTGCGGAATCCTTCGAAAGATTCCGGTATAACCTTTGCCGCAACATTTCCCGGAGCTGGCCGGTCCATTTTGCCCAACCGCCGGCTTCCTGCACCAGGCGCAAATTCCCTGACGGCACATAACAAACCAGGTCTGCGCCCTTTCCCATCTGACTCCGGGTTGGCGCATCTTCCGACAACTCCGCATCAAGAGAAACCCGCTCTCCTAAAGCAAACTCGGCCGCTGAACCGGTATACACAAGAACCCTTGTTCCCGGATCCAACTCCCCTTTTTCGGCGCAAATCAAATAAGACGCTGCGTCTCCGGCCCAAACCGCTTCGATTTTCCCCGAAACGGATACCTCTGTACCAGCCCATCCGGATACCCTTTTCAACAGTTCGGCTCTTCCCGTCAGAGATACTGCCGCTGCCGCTGCGAAAAACAACAGCCCCACAATGATTCCCGCCTGTCGAATCTTCCTCATCAAAACCAGAATTGCCGCACTCCCGCAAACAGCTCCGCATATCGCTGTCAACAGCAGCAATTTCTCATACCCGCAAAAAGAAAACAGCAGCAACCCTATGCTAAAGGTTACTCCTGCTGCCGCCAATGGGCGAAGAACTGGTTTCATGAATCGTCTTCCTTCAAATTTTCCAATGCTACCCGTACCGCCTCCACGACAAAGGCGGAAAATGTACAATCCTTCCCGCGAATGGCCTCCTCCACCTGTTCGATCACATCATTGGGAAACCGGATCGACTTATTCGTAGTGGGCGGCACGGCAGGAATTTTAAACTTTCTCATAAATAAACCGTCCTGTCATACAAGTGATAGTTCTATTGTATTGCAATTTATGCTACATTTATGCATGACGGACGTGCCACAAAAACAAAACAGCTACAGCAGCAGTAAGACAAATCGTGTTTCTTTCTGCGCTATAGCTGTTAATAAAACTACCGAAAGGGAAAAACTATCGAACAATCTGTGACTTTACCGAACTCAATCATCGCCGAGTACAGTCAAAGGGTCGCTGGGCTTGGAAGGATTGGGCGTTTCATCATTAAACTGATAATCTTTGCCGGGAAGGACCGCGTTAAGTACGATTCCCAAGATAGCCGCAATCGCCAAGCTGGTCAGGGTGACAGTGGTTCCGGCGATGGTAAAGGACAGGCCGTCGGAAAAGCCCAATGCGCTGACCAGAATGACAGCCGCAATAATCACGTTGCGGCTCTTGGACAGGTCAACCTGATTTTCAACCACATTCCGCACGCCGATGGCCGAGATCATACCGTAGAGGATAAAGGAAACTCCGCCGATAATTGCAGTGGGAATGGAGCAGATAATCTGGTCGAACATGGGGCTGAAGGACAGGATGATGGCAAAAACGGCAGCGATCCGGACAACATTGGGATCATATACCCGCGACAGGGCCAGCACGCCGGTATTCTCACCATAGGTGGTATTGGCGGGGCCGCCGATCAGAGCTGAAAGGCTGGTGGCAAGGCCATCGCCCAGCAGGGTACGATGCAGGCCGGGATCATGAACGAAATTTTTCTTCGTAGTGGCGCTGATGGCGGAAATATCACCTACGTGCTCCATCATAGTCGCGATGGCAATGGGAGCCATAACCAGGATCGCAGTCAAATCAAATTTCGGCAGCATAAAGGGCTGCAAGCCGACAATTTTTGCACTTTTTACAGCTTCAAAGCTGACATAAGCGCCGCTTTCCGGGCTGATAACACCGCACAGGGAGAGGATCAGCACAACCGCATAGGGGATCAACACACCCAGCAGGATCGGGATGATTTTAATCATTCCTTTTCCCCAGATATTGCAGATGATAATAGTCAGCAGAGAAAGCCCCGCCAGCCACCAGCAGGTAGAAGCGTTATCCCCGGCACTGCTGGCCAAAATCAAGCCAATGGCAATAATGATCGGACCGGTAACCACAGGAGGCAGGAATCGCATGACCCGCTTGACGCCGACCAACTTGATGATCAAAGCCAACACCAGATATAAAAGTCCTGCGATCACAACACCGCCTAGCGCATAAGGGAGCTTCTCATCACCGGTCATATCGGCGAAAATGCCGGTATCCAGTTCCGAGACCGCCTGAAATCCGCCTAAAAAGGCAAAGCTGGACCCCAAAAACGCGGGGACTTTAAACTTCGTCAGAACATGGAACAGCAGCGTACCGATTCCGGCACAGAACAAGGTGGTCTGGATGCTCATCGGCAGACCATACTGATTCGCCAAGATCAGCGGCACCAACACGGTTGCTCCGAACATCGCAAACATGTGCTGCAATCCCAGCAGCAGCATCTTGGGGATCCCCAACTGGCGGGCATCAAAAATACCCTCTTCCGGGATGACCGTTTTTGACTTGCTCATGGATATTTCCTCCTTCGCGGCCCATCGCTCCGGGCCAATTCTGCCCAAAAAAAGGGGCACGCGGCTGACGACAGCCCGCAAATGCCCATTTTCCATGATATTACTGACATTATAGCAGATTTTCAGACAAATTGCAACAGATATTTTACTTTTTGGCAACATTTTTTAGTCCGGCCTGGCAAGATGATATCTGGAGCCATTTTTGATTTTCCGATTGACAAACCGGTTTTGGGGGCCTTCAAAAGAACTCTTGCCGCGGGGGAGGATTGCTGCTATAATGAACCCAGAAAGATATCTTTAAAATTCGAATCGCCATATTCAAATCGGGTACGCTAACATAAGAAAGGACGTGAATCCATGATAAAAATCGCGCGCATCAGCTACGATCCCGTCATCGCCTATGCGGCGGAGGAACTGCAGCGCTGCCTGCGGGAAATGGACCGGGAAACAGAAGTGCTGATTTTGACCTATCCGACGTATCGGTGGGAATTGGAAGACGTTTTATGGGTCGGAATGGACGATGCTCTTAAGGAGTTTCTGCCGAACGTAAAAGACGCACACCTGGATGACGCAATCGCGATCGAAGTCAAGGGGGCAAAGGGATTTATCACCGGGGCCAATCCCAGAGCGGTGCTGATTGCGGTTTACAGATACCTGCGGGAATTGGGGGCTGATTGGATCAGGCCGGGGCAAGACGGGGAACTGTTGCCCGCCTGCCGGCCGGAAAATTATATGGTGTCTGTCCGGGAAGTACCCTCCTGCCGCCACAGAGGCGTCTGTATCGAGGGGAGCAATTCCCTGCAAATGGTCTGCGATATGATCGACTGGCTGCCTAAAGTCGGGATGAATGCTTATTTCAATCAATTTCTTGTCCCGGCCACCTTTTACGAGCGCTGGTACGGGCATCTGTACAACCCGGAACTCCGGGGCGAAAAGATAAGCGGCGCAGACGTGGAAGGGATACGGGATACCACAGTTTTCGAGATGAAACGCCGGGGACTTTTATATCATGCAGTGGGGCATGGCTGGACCTGCGAACCCTTCGGCATTGCCGGAAGAGGCTGGGACCCAGACGGGGAATATGACATCCCAGAGGAGGTACGCCAAAAGCTGGCCTGCGTCAATGGGAAACGCGAACTCCACGGCAATATTCCTCTGGATACCAACCTCTGCTATTCGAATCCGGAAGTTCAGGAAAAAATGTCCGACGCGGTAGTGGAGTACTGCGAAGCTAAGCCGGAAATCGATTATGTACATGTCTGGCTGGCAGATAACACCAACAACCACTGCGAATGTGAAAACTGCATTCAAAAGCGTCCGGCTGACTGGTATATCGACATTTTGAACCTCATCGATGAGAAGATGACGGCAAAAGGGCTTCCTGCGAAAATCGTTTTCCTGATGTACTGCGACCTTTACTGGCCTCCGGAAAAAGAAACCCTCCGGAATCCGGACCGGTTTGTGCTGATGTTTGCCCCCATTACCCGGACTTACAGCAAATCTTTAGGAGACGCCGGGGAGTTTGACCCGGAAAAGCTGCCGCCTTATGTGCGCAATCACTGCGAGCTGCCCCGCTCGGTGGAGGAAAATCTCGCGTGGCTGAAATTGTGGCAGAGATTCTTTAACGGGGATTCCTTTGATTATGACTACCACTATATGTGGGATCTGTTCCGGGACATCGCCCATATGCAGATGAACCGGGTCCTGTTCGACGACATGAAGGCGATGAAAAAGCTGGGCCTGAACGGAATGATCAGCTGTCAGAACCAGCGGGTGTGGCTTCCCAGCGGATTCGGCATGACGGCCATGGCTGCGGCTCTTTGGGACGAAAACGCCGACTACGACCAGGTGGCGGATACGTATTTTCGGGCAGCTTTCGGGCCGGATGGCGCTTTGGTGCGAGGATATCTGGAGGATCTGTCCCAAAAGATGACGCCGGCTTACTTCCGGGGAGAAACCGAGGATGTCTCCCCGGAGATCGCCGGGCGTTACAGGGAGGTTCCCAAGATCACCGGAAAATTTGCCGCGGTCATCCGGAACAATCTGGAAAAAGATCTGCCCGAAAACGTCGAAAAAAGCTGGGAGTATTTAGAGCTGCATCGGCAGCTGTCTGAACTGCTGGCAGAAGCGGCAGAGGCAAGAGCGCGGGGTGAAAGGCAAGAAGCGGAAAAACGTTTTATAAAGCTTTGCCGCTATCTTCAGGCCCATGAGATGGAAATGGCTGCCGTTTTCGATTACTGTCTCTTCTATTCAACGATGCACCACTTCTTTGACGGATCGTTTTTTGCCCACTGAAGTCCGGCAAGGGAAAACCTGTTTGCATTTATCAAGATCTTGCGAAGCTATCTGCAAAATTGCCGGATCATCTATGGATGGTCCGGCAATAAACTTCTTATTACATTTCTTCTGGCAAAGCTTATGCGCAGGAAAACGGTTTTTATCTTGCGGATTCATAAAAAACATGCTAGAATGTAAAGGCTGAGAGTATATGCGCAAAAAGACATGCAGCAAATCGGACAAAATAGCAACAGGATAAAATCCGGCTGGTATCCGGGGATGCGCTGTCGTCTAAGTTTAAAACAAGGAGCAGGTAAATATGATTCGAATCGGAATTGCAGGATATGGAAACCTCGGAAAAGGCGTGGAGGCCGCCATCCGTCAGAATCCGGATATGGAGTTGGCCGCTGTTTTGACTCGCCGGGGACCGGAGGGCATCCGGATCCGTACAGAAGGCGTGCCGGTATATGCCATGGACCGGGCTGCCGAACTCAAGGACGCCATCGACGTCATGATCCTTTGCGGAGGCAGCGCAACAGATCTGCCTAAGCAGACTCCCGCGCTGGCATCCATTTTCAACGTGGTGGACAGCTTCGATACCCACGCTAAAATCCCGGAACATTTTGCAGATGTGGATCAGGCGGCCAAAACAGCTAAAAAAGTAGCAGTCATCTCCGCGGGCTGGGACCCCGGCCTCTTTTCCCTGAACCGTCTCTATGCCGGCGCCATCCTCCCCGAAGGAAAAACCTACACCTTCTGGGGCAAGGGCGTCAGCCAGGGACACTCCGATGCCATCCGGCGGATCGACGGCGTCAAAGATGCCCGGCAGTACACTATCCCGGTGGAAAGCGCTCTGGAGGCAGTGCGTTCCGGGAAAAACCCTGATCTCACTACCCGGCAGAAACATACCCGGGAATGCTTCGTAGTGGCGGAGGATGGCGCTGATCTGGCGCGAATCGAACGGGAAATCAAAACCATGCCTAATTATTTCGACGAATACGATACAACGGTCCATTTTATTTCAGAAGAGGAACTGCTGCGGGATCATGGCGGGATCCCCCATGGCGGATTTGTGATTTCCAGCGGAAAAACCGGATGGGATCGGGAAAATACTCATGTGATCGAATACCGCCTGAAGCTGGATTCCAACCCGGAATTTACTTCTTCCGTGCTGGTGGCCTGCGCCCGGGCTGCTTACCGTATGGAACAGGAAGGTCAATCCGGATGTAAAACCTTGTTTGATATTCCCCCGGCTTATCTCTCCCCCAAAACCGGGGAAGAACTCCGGGCAGCACTTCTGTAAGAGGACGAATATGAAACTGTTGTTTAAACAGCGCTTTTTTTCCTGGTTTGACAGCTATGACATCTACGACGAAGATGGAAATACTGTGTTTACCGTCCAGGGAAGGCTTGCGTGGGGCCATAAGCTGGAAATCAGCGATGCCGCCGGCAACTATCTGGGTATGGTCAAGGAAGAAATTCTGACGTTCCTTCCCCGATTCGCACTTTATGTAGGGGATGACTGCATCGGCCAGATCCGCAAGGAATTTACCCTTTTTAAACCCGCTTTTACTCTGGACTGCAACGGCTGGGAAGTACATGGCGACTTTTTTGAATGGGATTATCAGGTAATGGATGGTTCCCGGCTGGTGATGACAGCCAGCAAAGAACTGCTCCATTGGACCGACACCTACGTTTTGGAGATTGCAGACCCCAAGGATACGTTGGTCTGCCTGATGATCGTCTTGGCCATCGACGCGGCAAAATGTTCAAACGGCTAAGATGGCGTGAAAGAAATTACTGTCCACAACTATACCACACGGAACTCCAGAGGAAATATTGAGCTGTCTCATGCTGAAAAGATAGAAGAATCCGCTGTATTTCGGCGGAAAATAACGATTTTTCTTTGGCAAAGTTGCCGTTGACAGGCAACGGCAGACGGGGTATCATTACAAAGGGAATCCAGAAATGGATCGGACATATTTTTTCAATGGGAAGGCCGGGTGGCTTTTTTGGTTAAAGACTTGACAACAGGGAATCCCCTGAAATTGATTCTGTTTTTCTCTCTTCCGATGGTGATCGGAAACCTGTTTCAGCAGTTCTACAATATGGCCGACAGTATCGTGGTCGGTCAGTTCCTGGGGGTAAACGCCCTTGCGGCGGTGGGCTCCACAGGTTCTATCAGCTTTATGGTGCTGGGCTTCGCCACCGGTACCTGCAGCGGATTGTGTATCCCTGTCGCTCAGGCCTTTGGTGCGGGCGACCACCAGAAAATGCGCAAATATGTTACAAATGCTGTTTATATCGCACTGGCAATCACAGTGCTGATCACATTGGGAACCATGTTGTTTACCAGGCAGATTCTGGAGCTGATGCGGACCCCTGAGGATATTTTCGAGGATGCCTACGCCTATATCATTGTGGTGTTTGCCGGCACGGGAACCCAAATGCTTTATAATTTGCTGTCTGGTATTCTTCGCGCTTTGGGGGACAGCAAAACACCACTGTACTTTTTGATCGTAGCCTCCGTATTGAATGTGGGTTTGGATATTCTGTTCATTGTTCCATTCGGGATGGGGACGGCCGGAGCTGCTTATGCTACGGTAATTGCACAGGCCGTATCAGGATTGCTGTGCCTGGTCTTTATTTGGAAACGTTTCCCCATTCTCCGAATGAAAAAGGAGGACTGGCAGCCAAAAATCGTATTGATCCGGCGGCTGCTTTACATGGGTGTTCCCATGGGGCTGCAGTTTTCTCTGACAGCGGTGGGCTCCATTATTCTGCAGACTGCCGTAAACGGACTCGGCTCCAGCATTGTGGCTGCGGTTACTGCAGCGGGAAAGGTGAGCTTGGTCGTTACCCAGCCCATGGAAACCTTGGGCCTTACGATGGCAACTTATTGCGGACAGAATCTGGGGGCCGGAAAAATCGGGAGAATTCGGCGGGGAATCCATACCAGCACACTGCTGGGAATGTGCTATTCCGTGTTTGGATGCCTGCTCGTCTCGCTGCTAGGCGGGGAGCTCTCCCGACTGTTTATCAGCGGGGAAAATGTCAGCGGCATTTTGGAACAGGTGCGGCATTTCCTGCTGATTAACGGACTGTTTTATCCTTTTCTCAATATCATATTTATTTACAGGAATTCGCTGCAGGGACTGGGCAGCGGTGTGCCCGCTATGACAGCGGGAATCTTTGAGTTGGTGGGCCGGAGTTTGGTGGCCTTTTGCCTGGTAGGCACATTTGGCTTCAACGCGGTCTGTTTTGCGAACCCTGCAGCTTGGATTGCAGCGGATTTGCTGCTGCTGCCGGTGTATTTTATCGTGATACGCCGTTTAAGAAACAGCTATCCGGTTCTCCCGGAGGAAGCAGAAGCATAAGAAAATAGTCCGGCGCAGCGGCCGGAAGAAACGGAGAGGGTACCATGCGGAATGCGTCAGAAATGGGATTTGTAAAAGTCGCGGCCTTGTCCCCAAAAGTGACGGTGGCCAATCCGGTGAAAAACAAGGCTTCTGCCCTTGATGCCATTACGAAAGCGGCAGAGGCGGGAGCGCAGATCATCGTCTTGCCGGAGCTGCATTTGTCAGCATATACCTGCGCGGATCTTTTTTATCAAGACCGCCTGATCCGCCGGTGCGAAGAGTCTTTGGCGGAACTTTTGGCGGAAACCGCACAATTCGGTGCAGCCGTTGTGATTGGTATTCCGGTGCGTGCATTTAACGGATTGTATAATTGCGCGGCTGTTATACAGAACGGCAATATTTTAGGGGTGGTTCCCAAAGAATACTTGCCCAATTATCAGGAGTTCTACGAGAAACGGTGGTTTGCTTCCAGCCGGGATCTTCCCGGAGATACTGTAACCCTCTGCGGACAGGAGGTCCCCTTTGGAAGGCTGTTGTTCCGGCTGGGTGAGGTCGTGATGGGAGTGGAGATCTGCGAGGATTTGTGGGTCCCCGTACCGCCCAGCTCCCAGATGGCCCTGGCGGGGGCAAACCTGATCGTCAACCTGTCGGCCAGCAACGAGCTGGTGGCAAAGAACACCTATCGCAGGGAACTGATCGCAGGACAAAGCGGTCGGTGTATCTGCGGGTATGTGTATGCTTCAGCAGGGACAGGAGAGTCTACCACGGATCTGGTATTTTCGGGGGCTTGTACCATTGCGGAAAACGGGTCGATTTTGGCGGAAGGAGAACGGTTTTCCCAGACAGGATCCTCTGTGATAGCCTGTCTGGACATCGAGCGTCTATCCTCAGAGCGGCGAAAAGACGGCAGCTTCCGGGACAACGCAGCTGCCTTAGCCCCCAGCTTTCGGGCAGTAGAAGGCACGTTGCCGCCTTTGTCTGTGGAACAGATGGATCGGCCCTATGATCCGACTCCCTTTATCCCCAGGGACAGCCGCACCAGAGAGGAACGCTGTCAGGAAATCTTCTCCATTCAGGCAGCAGGATTGGCACGCCGTATGGCGCATACCGGCCTGAAACGGGCCGTGATCGGAATTTCCGGCGGACTGGATTCCACGCTGGCGCTGCTGGTGGCTTCGGAAACCATGAAGCTGTTAAATCTGCCGGCGGAAAATATTCTTTGCGTGACGATGCCCGGCTTCGGGACAACTGACCGGACTTACCGGAATGCCTTGGAGCTGATCGCCTCGCTGGGAGCGGAGCTGCGGGAAATCGATATCCGGCCGGCCTGCCTCCAGCACATGAAGGACATTGGCCACGACCCGGAGATCCATGACGTCACGTATGAAAATACTCAGGCCCGGGAACGGACTCAGATTTTGATGGATATGGCCAACAAGGAAGGCGGACTGCTGGTGGGAACCGGCGATCTTTCGGAGCTGGCTATGGGCTGGTGTACCTACAACGGCGACCATATGAGTATGTATGGGGTCAATGCGTCGGTGCCCAAAACTCTGGTACGATATCTGGTGGATTACGTGGCTTCCCGTTCAGATGCGCGGACGGCGGCTGTCCTTAAAGAGGTGCTGGACACGCCGGTAAGCCCCGAGCTGCTGCCGCCGGATGAAAACGGAAAGATCGCTCAAAAAACGGAGGATAACATCGGCCCGTATGAGCTGCATGATTTCTTCCTTTATCATTTTCTGCGATTTGGCTGCGAAAGGGGAAAGCTGGCATTTTTGGCGCAGCGGGCTTTTGGCGGCAAGTATTCCGCCGCCGAGGTGGACAAATGGCTGGAACTGTTCCTGAAACGGTTCTTCGCCAGCCAGTTTAAGCGTTCCTGCCTGCCGGATGGGCCCAAGGTAGGTTCTGTAAGCTTGTCGCCCCGGGGAGACTGGCGGATGCCCTCCGATGCCGACCGCGGCATTTTTCTGGACTGACAAATAATCAAAAATTTAAAACTCTATGCGGAAGGTGCTCTTCTGCATAGAGTTTTCTGTTTACAACGGAATTAGTCGACAACTGCAGCTGTCATTGCAAAATATTTCTCATTGGGAATGTAGTAGGGGATGCTGTTGCCGGAACCTAGAGCATATCCGCCCTTTTCAGAGGCCAGATCCAACATCGCTTTCGAACGCCGGAGGATTTCCTGCCCGTCGGAACGGATCAGAAAATCTACATCCATCCCCCCAGAATGGCAATCCTTCCGCCCCACCGGCGGTACGCTTCTTCTACAGGGACAATGTTGTCTTCATAGGAATGGCGGCCGTCAAACTTCATGTCCTCGATGATATCCTCCATGATATCCACCATATATCCGCAGGAATGCAGTACAGCCAGTTTCCCGTTTCGATGGGCCGCTTCCACCATCTTTTTGTGCCAGGGAAATACGTATTTCCGCATATCCGCGACAGAGAGCATGGTCTGGGTATTGAATCCCCAGTCATCGTTAATCATCAGAATTCCTACGGTATCATATTTGGCACAATTCTCATAATAATCCAGCAGAATTCCGCCCACCCGGTCAAAAATCGCTTTGACCAATTCGGGATCATCGTACAGCATGAGGCAAAGGTTATCATAGCCCACAATGGAAATTACATTTTCAAGCAGGCCGTTGGGGCCAGGGGTCATCACCTTCATTTTTGGCGGCAGATATGTCTTGATCTTTTCCAAGCGGGAATAGTCTGCGTTTTTGGCATCCGGCCAGGGATACGCATTGAAATCATCCCTGTTCCGGATCAATGCGTGGGCGTTCAGGGATATGGTGCTTTTATGCTCTGTTTCCCCGGTCGGAAAATACAAATCGCAGCCGGAAAAATTAACATAATCATATCCGCAGGCGGCATAAGCTCGGGCCAGATATGCCATCTGAACAACCGGATCCGGATCTCCGGGCGCAGGACCGGCTACTGCTTCATAAACTGCCGGGTTCATAAAAAATTCGAACAAAGTCGGCCTATCAGGTTTCTGGCAGCACAGAACTTTTCGGATATTTTCAAAGTCAGGTTCCCGATGGACTTGATTCAAACTCATAATCATTCCTCCTTACCCCCAGTATACCGAACTGTTTCCAAAAAGAAAATGACAATTCTTATCCGCTTCTGTCCATTTTTTGCGTTTCCGATTGATACTCAGAAGGCGTCTGCCCGGTAAGCCTTTTAAAAGCTCGGCAGAAGGATGATGGGGTATCATATCCCAAGGCTGCAGCTGTAGCGGCAGCACTCAACCCGTCTGCCAGCATCCCACGAGCCGCCTGTGCCTTCATACGATCTACACAGGTCTTAAAAGGCATTCCCATTACTTTAGCAAAGTACCGGGAAAAGTAAGCGGGAGAGTATCCGGCATAGGCTGCAGCTGACTGTAGCGAAAGGTCCCCGCCAAGATTTTGCCGGAGATATTCTTCCAATTTCTGGCCTTCCCCTCCGGGTAACTCCTCAACAGCCAACGGTTCCCCATACCGTTCCAGCTGCCCCAATATTTCAAAAAGAATCCCCTGAGCAATCAGCTGCCGACCGGATTTTTTCAGAACCGACTCCTCCTGCAGCCGACTGAAAAGCCGTTCCATTTCCTCCCCGGCTCCAGCCGCCAGATAGTATCCTGGAAGGGCTATCCCGCAGTTGAAAGCGGTCACTCCGATATAACATTCTTCCTCTACAGCGCAGGTTCCGTGAATCATGCCCGCCGGAATCAGTACTGCATCCTTTGCGTGAAATGCAAACCGGTTATTCCCTACAATCTGCTCAGCCTCGCCGTCAAACACGTACAACAGCTCCTGGCAGGGGTGCCAATGTTCCGCTGCCATTTGTCCGGCTGTCCGCCGGTAGTTTACCGATACCAACAGTGGAAACGCCTCCAGCCGGTCATCCAGATTTTCCCGATAAGGCAGCACATTTCTCCCTCCCTAATGATCCGCCGCTCCGGTATTCTTCCTTAAAGCAGCGCAGCCCCCCTAGGTCCTTTCTTTCTACTATTTATTTTACTGCCGAAACTCTGTTTGTCAACCAGTGTAACCTATCACCCAAAAATATTCAAAGCCATTACACAAATATACTGATGCTGCTATTTTTTATACAATCAATCCCTACTATTGAAGGTAGCGAGGACGGACTTCTGGATGAGACTTAGGTCGCTAAGAAGAAGGAACTACAGCTGTTGCTCCTTCCGGTAATAAAGATAACGTTTATATGCCGCTTGTTCCGAACAATGTTATTAAAGACAGAAAGATTTCCATTGTTATATTTTATATAACGCCTATTTTCTATGTAAATTTATAATATTTTTTGTAAAGATGATTGAAAATCAAAGTTCCTTATGTTATAATGATTAAAAATATACATGTATTTTTCAAAAACAAAGGAGTGATTCCAATGGTTCCGACTGCGTAATGTTTTTTTCATGAATATACACATATTCTCACTACTTACATCAAAGGAAAGGAAGTTTGCAATTCGTATGAGAAAAATATTTAGAAAAGTCTTTGTCTCGCTTTTCGTAAGTGCGGCGCTTTTAATTTCTCTGCTGCCGACATCTGTGTTTGCAGCAGATGAAACCGTTGAAAATGCTCCTACATTTAGCTTTATTGGCGGAACCACAACGCAGGATGATATAGACGCTAAGTGGGGTGAAGGAGCTGTTTCCCTTACCTCCGAAGATGTGGATGGGGAAATGGTCTATACTATTAAGCTCTTAAAGAATATTAATATGAAACCTGGAAATGATGTCCGGATCGGAGAATACAGAGAAAATGGTCCCGCTCTTCCTCAGATGATTCTGGATTTGAACGGCTGCACAATCACAAGCCAAAGTATCGGTTTGATTAATTGGGGAGATCTAATTATTCGCGATACCTCCGAAGACAAAACAGGCGGTATCACATACTCTACAACATCGGATAAAAGCAGTTTGGTCGCTATCTCTCATAAAGTCGGCCTTCTGGTAATCGAAGATGGCACGTTTACCTGTGAGAGCGGGTATGCCATTACCGGGCATGCGGCGGCAGTCAGTACACAGGCCGGTGCCACTACCCATATTAAAGGCGGTACTTTTGTCAGTAATTCCAGTGCTGTGCTTTCCGCCGGCGACACAATCGTATACGGAGGTTCCTTCGAAGCACCTTACGGTATGTATGCCAAGTCTGCTGATGGCGTTCCAGGAACAATCACAATTCCGGAAGAATCCACTGCAGAGGTGACGGCCAGTTCCTTTGCGCTTGTAATTCAGCGCGACGGAGAAACAGACGGTGTGATAAACGCGGCAGGCGGTACTTACAACGCGCCCGGTGTAGTTGGCGGGGTAAGAAAGCCTGATACAAACACAAATGTCACCATTACCGGCGGCAGTTATACAAAAGATCCATCAGGATGGGTACCTGACGACAAAGCTGTTGCTAGCCTGACTGAAAAGGGAGAAACCACTCCTTCTTACTATGCCGTAGGCGCTGATGACATTACTTCCATGGCCGCCAAAGCCACCGAAGGAGATGTTATTAGCGTACTTTCCGGCGATGCCTCACTGACAAATGTTGCAACCGGCGTCATAGTTGCCACAAACAGCGATGGAAACGTCACAGTAAACGGAGAATCTGTAACAAAGGATAATCCGGTGACTGTATGTAATCACATTTATGAGAACGGTGTTTGCACTATCTGTGGTGCTAAAGACCCAAATTATGAGGTTTATATTCCGCCCATTCCCGACGACAGCGAAGAAACCGAGCCTGCTCTCTCCGGTTGGAAGCAGGATGCCGATGGTGCTTGGTATTACTATGAGAACGGCAAGGCCGTTACAGGATGGATTGAGGTAGGAGGTATCTGGTACTACCTCAAGCAAGATGGTAAGATGGCTACCGGCTGGCAATATCTGGACGGCAAGTGGTACTATCTCTACAGCTGGGGTGGCATGGCAAAAGGCTGGGTGCTGGATAACGGCATCTGGTACTATCTGAATACCGACGGTAGTATGGCTACCGGATGGATTCTGCTGGACGATGGCTGGTACTATCTTTACAGTTGGGGTGGCATGGCCATCGATTGGGTACTGGTCGACGGGACCTGGTATTACATGACCGACTGGGGCAACATGGAAACTGGCTGGATTTTGACAAACGGCAAATGGTATTATCTCTACAGCTGGGGCGGCATGGCAGCTAATACCACCATTGACGGCTATGTCCTTGGTGCTGACGGCGCCTGGATTCAATAATTCCTTCCAACATTAAAGTAAGGGCATCTGAAGTAAGTGTTACTTCGGATGCCCTTTCTATTGGTATTAATATCGGGCAGCGCCAATGACACAGACAAGCGCACCAATGTTGCCCACTCCCTCCATTTGTCCGGAAACCAAAAGGCATTTTCTTAGGTGTTCTGAAAAATTGGCCAAATCCGTCACACTTATTGACAATAAAAATTAGTTGTAGTAAAATGGCAAAAAACAGGTAAGGATCTGTGTCTATGAAAAACCCTGTAAACGAATACTATTTCAAGCGCTATTTTGTGGTCCGTGAACCGGATATCCGGTTTTATGATGTTCGTGAGACCCCATTCAGTATTTATGGCCTTTACCGTCCGGAAACAGAACCGGTTTTTAAACGCCTTCCGGATCAGGTGGCTAAGAATGTCAGCGAGACGGTAGAGCAACTGTATGCCAACACCTCCGGCGGCCGGGTGCGATTTTCAACGGATTCCCGATACGTGGCCATTCGCGCTGAAATGCCGTATATCGCCAACCGGTCAATTATGTCCCTGCTCTGCTCGGCGGGATTTGACATCTATATTCAGGAGGGTGGAAAAGAGGTTTATTGGAGCAGCTACCGGCCACCCGTCGATATGACGGATGGATATGAGAATATCGTTTACTTTCCCGATCGCCGCCATCGGGAGATCACATTGTATTTCCCGCTGTACAATGAAGTCAACCAGCTGTTTGTCGGCTTGGAGAAAGATGCTTCCGTCGGAAAAGGGGCTGAATACCGAATCTCTTCCCCGGTGATCTATTACGGAAGCTCCATTACCCAAGGAGCCAGCGCTTCCAGACCGGGAATGTGCTATGAAGCCATCATTTCCCGGAAGCTCAACTGTGATTTTCGGAATTTTGGCTTTGCCGCCGGCGCAAAAGGGGAGCGGGCTATCGCAGAATATCTGGCAAGCCTTCCCTGCAGCGCATTTGTATGCGACTACGACTATAACGCACCCTCTCCGGAACATCTGGAACAAACCCATCAGGAGTTTTACCGGATCCTCCGCTCCGGCCTAAAGGAGGTTCCCATCCTTATCCTCAGCCGCCCTGTGACCGGATATGACAATCCCGAAAACAGAAGACGCCGGGATATCATTTATCATACCTGCCATAACGCGTGGGAAAATGGGGACGATCGCGTCTACTTTATTGACGGATACTCGCTGTTTGGGGCGGACGGGATGGAAGACTGTATTGCGGATGGAATCCACCCAAATGACTTGGGATTTTACCGGATGGCCGGCACGATTGCAAAAGTTTTGGAAAAGGCTTGGAACCAAGCAGGATTTCAGCAGAACATATCGTTGGATCCCAATGTGTATCTGTAATTGATTGCCATAGAAAAAAGGGTACTGCCCCCACGGGCGGTACCCTTTTTGCTGTTTCAGTTACCGGCAAGGTATAACATACCAGACTTCCCTACAAAAATCCATAGTGTAATAAACAATGGTTTCTCTCCCGAAATAGCATAACCCTTTACATTCTATTTTTATCTTTTGACATTAAAACAATCATGTCTATATGGCACAATAGGACAATCTGAAGTCTTTGCCAATTTTACATTCAGGGTAACAAATCCATTGCCTTTTCTTACTTTGGCCTTTTGTGGGAACATGCCCACAATTGCAATTACATTTTAGTTTTAGCAGCCTGCTTTACTTTAAGTTCCTCAATTTTTTTAATATATGTATCCGATTTGTATTCATAATTAGGCTTTATTTTTTTTAATCGCACCACAAAAGCAAGCGCATCATCATATCTCTTGGCTCTGATATATAAATCTGCTAATTCAAAATGCCATCGTACTCCTTGAAATTTTAAGCCTCCATTTTTCCATATCATTTAGGTTTCTTTACAAAGGCATAATCATAAATCACAACAAAAAACTGAGCCAACCTACACTAAAACGTCGCTTTTTCAAGAAAAAAGGCGGCGTTTTTTTCATGGCCCGGTTTAGGAAAGGAGTGGTGCTGACTTAATACTAAAACGAAAGGGGGAATTTTTTAGCTGGCCGGGCCGGGAGGTCTGGCCTTTTTTCATCTCACGAAAAAGGAGGTTAGCCAATGGCAGATGAAAAAGTAAA
>CALXBD010000115.1 GCA_944386445.1 uncultured Clostridia bacterium | reverse complement strand
AGTTCGTGAACGATCTTTTCAGCACTTTGCGGGAACGGATGCTGGATCTGCGCTTTTGTAAGGTAGTGTTTGTTGGCGGTGGTTCTATTCTGCTGCGGCGTCAGATTGAAGCATCCAACAAAGTAGGCACGCCGCTTTTCGTAACAAACATCAATGCCAATGCGGCTGGGTATGAATATCTGTATCGCCTGGAAGCGATGGGTAGGTGATTGTTATGGCGAAAAAGGAACGGGGCCGCTTCTCCCTACGGTTTAATATTGGCGACCCTGTACAGCGGACTGCTGTGGAGCTGTTGGAGTTACAGCCTCCACACAGCAAATCGCAGTACATCGCCAATGCACTTGCCTATTATAATGCTAATTTTGCGGATGACCCGCAGCCTGTGAAAGTGGCGCCGCCGGTCATTGACAGAGCCACAATTGAAGCCATCGTTAGGGAAATTATGCGGCAGGAAACGCAGCATGCAGGCGTTAGCTCTGATAAACGGGTAGGGGCGAAAACAGAACCAGCATTGCCATCTATCCAACAGCCAGCACCAGACTATGAGCTGCAGCAGGGAGAAAAATTGGAGATAGACGATGCTACCCGTGATATGATTTTCAGCACAATGGCGGCTTTCCGCAAGGGATGAATACCAAAAAAGGGCAGCCATATGAAATGGCTGCCCTTAGAAAAAACAGATAAAAAAAGAGGTGTGGGAGCCGAGTCATCTATGTGCTCCTACGCCTCTTTTTCTTGTATGGCTGTCAAATAGCTGTCCACAATATCGATTAGATGCTTCATCTGGTTAGGAGTTAAAGTTGCCAAACGATCTGAAAAAAGTGATTTGTCCGAGTCACCAATTTCTCCAAGAAGCAGATAATCTGTGCTGATCTCTAATGCGCGACATATTCGGATAATTGTATCCGGGCGCATTCCCTTCAATCCCAATTCTGCATTTGATATTGTCTGTGTTGTCACATCTGTTCTGTTGGATAAATCCTCTTGTGTGAGACCGAGCTGCTTCCTTCGCCGTCTAATTCGGTCACCAATTTCTATCAATAGTTGATCCATACGCTTCACCTCCCATACCATAGTTATATTTTATCCACTATGATATAAAAGATTAAGCGAACATGGTTGAGTTACTATAACCATGTTAGGTATAATAGAAGAAAAAAGTAAAAAAGGTGGTATCATCATTATGGGCATACTCACATGTGCGATAACAGGTTATCGACCTTCTCGTTTTCGCTTTAAGTATAATGAGAATAATAAGGATTGCAAACGAATCAAACGGCGCATGGAAGAGCAATTATCTCTTTTGTATCAAAAAGGAGTGCACCATTTCATTGTCGGAGGCGCCTTGGGCGTTGATATGTGGGCTGGGGAAATACTGTTAGCGATGAAGGAAAAGTCCGAGTTCTCTGAAATCAAGCTCACAATGGCATTGCCGTTTGAGGGATATGATGTGGACTGGGATCGGGTCAGCCGAGAAAGAAAAAATCAAATTCAAAAGCAGGCAGAGGTATTGGTTATCGGAAAAGAACCAGGAACTCCGAGTTATACGAAACGAAATCATTTTATGGTAGACCATGCCGATATTGTATTGGCAGTTTATGATAATGACCGAAAGATAAGAAGTGGAACTGCTTTAACCGTACGCTATGCCGAGCGTAAAGAACGCCCCGTGATTTTAATTCATCCGGACAATGGAAAAGTATGTTGCATAGGTTCATCGAACACTTTTCTTGAAAATTAAATTCAAAATTTCAGAACATTCTGTGTAAATAGCAGGTGTTTTTGGTTTTGTATAGACGCTTCATCGAGTTGTATTTTAATTGTTAAATGATTAACTCAATTTATACAAAGTTATTCATTTTTTTGGGAAATCTGGTATACTGAAAAAGTGCGACATGTACAAGAAATGAGGCGAAATAATGAGTCGGATTTTAGTTGTAGAAGACGACCTCGCGCTTAGCGCGGGGCTTTGCTTTGAATTAGACTCAGGTGGATATATTTCCGTATCTGCCTATACATATCAGAAAGCACTCCAGCTGGTAAAGGAAGACAAGTTTGATCTTGCACTATTGGATGTAAACCTGCCGGACGGAAACGGTTTTGACTTGTGCAAAGAAATCAAGTCGTTGCACCCTGAGCTGCCGGTGATCTTCCTTACGGCCAATGACCTGGAGCAGAATGTGTTGGATGGCTTCGACCTGGGAGCCGAGGATTATGTGACTAAACCCTTTAGCATGAAGATTCTGCTGCGCCGGGTGGAGGCAGTTCTGCGCCGGGCCGGGTCAAGCAAAGCGGAAGAATCCAGCCAACGTTGGAGTGATGGCTTTCTTACACTGGACTTTGGAGCCTTGACTGCCCAGCGAAGCGGTGAGACTCTTACCATCACACCCAATGAATATAAGCTGTTGAGGGTACTTACTGAAAACGCCGGGAATATTCTGACCCGCCAAATTCTGTTGGAACGGCTGTGGGATAGCGGTGGCAATTTTATTGATGATCATACCCTCACTGTAACTATGAATCGCCTGCGCGCCAAGATAGAGGACGATGCTCACTTCTATATCCAGACGGTACGGGGTATGGGATACATCTGGAAAGGGGTTCAGCGATGAAAGCTCGGTGTGCAGGTGTATTTTATGTCCTGTTGGGTTTGATGTCTGTTAGTCTGTTTGGATTGCTTCTTTGGATGCTCTGGGAGTTTGTCCCCCGTGCGTCAGTTCGTTATGGCCTGTTGGCGGTGTGCGGAGGAATTTTTCTGGTAGCGGGCCTCTGGATTATTCTCCAACGCAGACAAATCGGACTGTTTGCAGACGATGTGTGCGAAACGATTGACGCAGCGATTGCAGGTCGGCAGCCTGAGAATTTTCACCCCTACGAGGACTCTCTGACTTCCAAGGTACAGGGCAAGCTGATGCAGTATTACGACATTATGCATGAAGGCCGTCTGCAAAGCCAGCGGGACAAAGAAACTCTACAAAGCCTGGTCAGCGACATTTCCCATCAGGTCAAAACACCTGTTGCAAATCTCAAACTATATACTGGAATCCTCCAGAAGCCGGAATTGCCGGAAGAAAAGCGAGTGCTATTTGTTGCCACTATGGATGAACAGATCAACAAGCTGGATTTTCTGATGCAGTCGCTGATCAAAATGTCCCGATTGGAAACGGGGACCTTTGTACTTACCCCTGCGGAAGCTCGCCTGGGTGACACCATAGCCCAAGCTATGAGCACGGTTTGGGCCAAAGCAGAAAAGAAACAGATCGAGCTAACCGTAGACTGTGCGCCGGAAATCATGGTGCAGCACGATTCCAAATGGACTGCGGAAGCCATCGGGAATATTCTGGATAACGCCGTCAAATACACCCCGGCGGGTGGACGAATCGCTATCACAGTGCGCCCCTGGCAGTTCTACACCCGTATCGATATCACCGATACCGGCATTGGAATCCCAGAGGAGCACTACAACGATGTGTTCCAGCGTTTCTATCGTGCCCAGGAAGTGGCTGCCGAGGAAGGTGTGGGACTTGGCTTGTATCTGGCTAACGGCATTGTTACTCGCCAAAAGGGGTACATCAGTGTCAAGTCAACGGTTGGAGTGGGGACAACCTTCTCTGTATACTTGTTAAGCTAAAATTATTTTTCAGAAAAAGAGAGAATCGCATTAAGCGCGAGAGAGGAATCTACACATGGACATTGTAACAGTACAAAATTTGCATAAAACCTTCGGCAAAGGCGAAAATGCGGTACACGCCTTGGCCGGTATCGACCTTTCCATTGAAAAGGGAAAATTCACCGCCATTATTGGCGCTTCCGGCTCCGGCAAAACCACTTTGCTCAACATGATGGGTGGACTGGACACCCCCGATGAGGGCGAAGTTGTAGTGGACGGCGTGAAGCTGTCTGGCCTCAAGGAAAAGGAACTGGCGGTATTTCGCCGCAGTAAGGTGGGATTCGTTTACCAGAGTTTCAATCTGGTGCCCACCCTTACCGTGAAGGAAAATATCTTGTTTCCCTTGAGTCTGGCCGGGTCCACGCCCGATCCCACCTTCTTTGCGGAAATCATGGAACTACTGCATCTGCAAGACCGACTGAATGCTTTTCCCCATGAGCTTTCCGGTGGCGGGCAGCAGCGAGTAGCCATTGCCCGAGCACTGATTGCTAAACCCGCTATCGTTCTGGCCGACGAACCCACCGGCAATTTGGATTCCAAAAGCGGACAGAATGTACTGGGATTGCTGAAGCTGTCGGTGGAAACCTACCATCAAACGTTGGTAATGATTACTCACAATCTGGAGATCGCCCAGATGGCGGATCGGGTTATCCGCATCGAAGACGGCCGCATCCGTGCATAAGGAGGGCCGACCATGCTTGCGAACAACAACCTGAAGGTCTGCCGTACTCTGGTGACGCGGGACTTCAAATTTCACCCAGTCAAAAACACTATCCTGATTCTGGCTGCCATGTTGGTGACAGCTCTTTATACATTTGTCTTTCTGTTGGGCAGTTCAGTTGAGGATGGCTTCCTGCTGAATTACCAATATACATACGGTTCTACCAGCCATATTCTCTATACCGGTCTTACCGACCGGCAGGCGGATACCATAGCCGGAAACGCAAATGTGAAAAGCACAGTACGGCTTAGCACGGTGGGGCAAGTCACAGATCCGATGATTGGTCAGCGCGTGGTCAAGCTGGCGGTCACTGACCGAGACTATGCAGAATCAGTATTGTCTGTTCCTACCACGGGGCAGCTGCCCACACAGCCGGGGGAGATTGCACTGGACGAGTTCACCATGGATTCTTTAGGTGTACTTCGAGAGATCGGCGCACCGGTGACAATCCAATGGACTGATCCAGACGGGGATACCCACACCTCGCAATTTTCTCTATGCGGTTGGTGGCTCAGCTCCACCAACTTTACCGAAGCCTGTGCCTGGATCACAGAGGAAACGGCACAAACGCTGTTGCCTGGCTACGATGACGACGCCGCAGCCAATGTCACCCTCGGTGTTAACCTGCACCAGCCCAAAGAGCTGGATGTTCAGGCAGAGGAGATTCTGGCCGAGCAGGGCGTGGCCGGAGTCAACTTCACCACCAATCTTGCCTATAACGACGCCAAGCGGGAACAGGCCAGCGGACAAGCTCGGCCATTTTATCAGCCTGCACTCCTGGTTCTGCTCTGTGGGTATCTGATGGTTTACAGCATCATCCATGTGGCAGCCCGGCGAGATCTGATGTACTATGCCGGGCTAAAATCCCTGGGTCTGACGCCCCGCCAGCTTCGGCGCATTTTGCTGGAACAGGGCTGTATTGTTTCCGCTGCGGGCTTTCTTCCTGGTTGGCTGCTGGGGTTCGGCATTCACTTCTGCATCACCAGTCGGGTGATTACCGGCATGGAGGAGAATCCGGCACTTTATTTCCTCACATGGCAGCCTTTTGCTGTGGCGGCACTTTGCACACTGGCTACTACGCTGTTGGCATACCTTTTACCAACCATCCGTCTGTCTCGTATGACGCCTGCACAGACCATTCTCTCAGCTACTGGCAGGCTGCCAAAGCATGGCCGTAGTTCCGATGGCCGCACGACTTTATCCCGGCTTGCGCTGCGTAGTCTTGGCCGCAGCCGGTGGCGCACGATACTGTCAGCAATTTCTCTGCTGCTTGCGGTAGTCTTGTTGAGCGGTTCATGGATCATATATTCCAGCATCAAACAGGATCTTTACCTTTCAGTCATGTCCCCCTGGGATTACAGTCTGGCTGACGGCTCTGCTTATCTGTCGGTGCAGAGGTACAACGAAGCCAACCAGGGCATTACTGAGCAGACTGTGGACGAAATAAGAACACGCCCGGAGGTCACAGAGGTAAGTTCGTTAAAAAGCCATGAGATTGCTCTGATAGCCTCCGACGAACTGCGGCAGCGCATCGTGGACTATTACAACCAGCCTTATGACGAAACAATGACCCTGCGCGAATCCCAATCCGGTTTCCCGGATTGGTGCGCCGGTGTGGATCGGCTGGAACAGACTGGTGAGTACACTGGTCTTGTAATCGGGCTGGATGGTGCCTATCTCAACTATGTACTGACAAATTCCCCTTTTACCAGCGGCGAATTTGACGCTGAAGCATTTGCTTCCGGAGAGTATGTACTGGCGGCAGGCGCTTACCATGACGGCATCTCCACTCCGGCAGCAGGCGAAACAGTTGAGCTGGGTGGACGCACTTTCAAAATACTGGGTTCTGTGATGCACGATGATTCATATCTTAGTGGCTCCAACAGCCCAGAAGCAGCCTTCAGCATTGCCTATCTAATGCCGCCGGAGACTTTTGAAGAACTGTTTCCTGGTCAGAGCTATCGGCAGTTGGCAGTGGACATTGACCCATCTGTGCAGGATTCCTTTGAGGAATATTTGGATCAGTTTGAACAGGGAATCAACCGGGGCGTAGGCATTATCCGCCGCAGTGAGTATGCGGCTAACTTTGAGTCTGCGCGTTTGAATGAGGTTCTTCCTACTCTGGTGGTGGCGCTGGTGCTGCTGGGTATCGCGCTGATCAACTTCGTGAATATGCTGGTTGTCAAAACAGTGGGCCGCCGTAACGAGTTTGCTGTATATGAAAGCCTGGGGATGACACAGAGCCAGCTGCGGCACTTGATGATATTGGAGGGCGTTTTCCACGCTGTTCTGATGGCTGTGGTGTTGGCGCCCGTCACGCTGCTGTTTGCCTGGTTTGCCATGCCCAGTGTTGTAGAGGCAATGGGCTCCTGGTGTGCGGTTTACACCTTCTCGCTTCTGCCCCTGTGGCTGGTACTGCCGGTTATTTTACTACTGGCAATCATTGTACCACTTGCTTGCTTGCAATTTATTACCCGAGGCAGCATCACCCAGCGGATGCGACGGGTAGAATGATTTTTATTTAATTGTATGGAGGATTTATTATGTTATCGATTTGTGGAACAGAGTGTTGCAAAAACTGTCCGCGTCTGGCTGCGTGTGGTGGATGTAGAGAGGTGAATGGACATCCTTTTGGTGGTGTATGCGTTGCGGCGGAATGGGTGAAGGCTGGAGGATTGGAAAATCTTGAATACCAGAAACAGCAACTAATTATGGAATTCAATTCCCTGAGAATCGACGGGCTACATGTGGAAGATCTCAACTTTCTCAGTGGTTGCTATGTGAATCTGGAATATCAACTTCCAAATGGCTTGCCTGTAAAGCTGCTGGAGGACAACAAAGTATATCTGGGCAATCAGATTGAGATTCGCGGCAGTGACCGGTGCTATGGCATCATAGGCGATGAAAATTATCTTTTGGTTTGCGAGTATGGATGCAACGGCTCTGATCCTGAAATCGTGCTGTATCGAAAGCGAAGCAACGAATTGAGAGAATCCTAATGGGTTTGCCATTTCGACTTTTTACCGGCGCATATACCTTTGCTATGATGTCGGTGGCACTGTTCATTCTGACCTGTGGCATCTTGGGAAGAAAGGTCAAAGGCCGCCCAGATAAGTACAGAGTGATAAATTGGAATTTGCAGGTGTGAATGATGAAAACCTTATATATGATTGGTGGCACTATGGGGGTTGGAAAAACAACTGTATGCCAACAACTTAAACGAGATTTACAGAATAGCGTATTTCTTGACGGAGATTGGTGCTGGGACGCAAGTCCCTTCCAAGTAACCGATGAAACCAAAGCTATGGTGATTGATAATATCTGCTATTTGTTAAACAACTTTCTAAAATGTTCTGTATATGAAAACATTATTTTCTGCTGGGTTATGCATGAGCAGAGTATTATCAATTCAATTATTGAAAAGTTAGATACAAAGAACTGTGCTGTGAACTGTATCTCACTTGTCGCAAACGAAAAGAGCCTGCGGGACAGATTATCAAATGATGTTGAAAGAGGTATTCGCACTGCGGATATTATTGAAAGAAGTGCTGCAAGAATACCGCTATATCAAGCACTCAACACCATTAAAATCGATACTAATAAAAAAACTGTGGCTATGATTGTCGATGAAATCAAGCAGCTGTGATATTGACAACTTCCCATTTATCGAGGAAACAAGGAGGTGGAGCATGGAACTATCCATACAAGAGCGCCCAAAGGACCTGTGTGTGGAGCGTGGCTTGATGCTGGAACAGCTTGCGGAGGAATCCATCTCTCCAAATCAGCCTTTTCTTGTTATCCAGCCCTCCGGCTGTATCGGTTGAGCAAAAGTCGGCGTGGGATTGGTGTGGTATCTTTAACTATGGGAAACACCGTTGTCACTTCCTGTGATAAATGTAAACAAACAAAACTGCCGCAGAGAGTTTGACTCAATGCGGCAGTTTTATAATACCCATTTAACACAGCCACAGCTTTGATAAATACTGCTGCAACTGGGCTACAGAGTAAAAAATTAAGTTTCCGTTTTCTTTTTCCAAAATGTCAGTATAAGGTATATCTTGCCACGCAGCAGATAAACATGTTACTCCGACTTTTCTGCATGCATATATGTCTTGAACAGTATCTCCAATATAGTAGAAGTCGCTTTTGGAAACAGCGTGTTTCTTGAGTAGACATTCTATGCGCTCGGCTTTGTTAGGGGACTTTTCTGAGCCGCACAGTATTTCATCAAAAATATTTTCCATATTCAACGCTTTCAGAGAAATCGCACAGCTTTGTTCCCCTTTGCCGGTAATCAAAGCTACAAAGACGTTGTGTGCTTTCAGCCATATGATGAGTTCCCGAATCCCAGGATAGGGCTCTGTTATTGCACGATGTAGTGCTGTGTATCTTTTGTAAAAATCACATAGTGCCTGTTGCCAATTGTGTTTTACAACTGCTTTGACCATGCCAGTTTCATTGAGCCCAAAAGTCTGCACAACTTCTTGTTCTGTGAGTTCATGATCTGAATAAGGAGAAACACTTTCACAGAAAGCCTCTATGCACATCGTGATTGTTTCAGCTATTGTACCGTCAAAATCAAAAGCAACCACTTTCTTCATGAATCGATTCTCCATTTATTTTTCGTATCACTTTGCAAGGGTTTCCAACTGCTACAGAATTGGGGGGAATGTTTTTTGTCACGACACTTCCCGCACCAATCACGCTTCCACTGCCAATTTCTATCCCTGGTAGAACAATGACACCGCCCCCTAACCAACAACCATTTCCAATCTTTATTGGTAACGCGTAGGTGCGACGAAGTAGTTGTCCAGATACTCGATCATTTACATATCTTTCGGTGAACTCAATAGGGTGTGTTGCGGTATAGAGTTGCACATTGGATGCTATCAATACATCATCGCCGATAATAATTTTATTGCAGTCCACGAAGGTACAGTTCATATTGATCGACACATTGTTCCCAATATGAATATTTCGCCCATAATCACACAGGAAAGGCGATGCAACAGTCACTTTTGTACCGATTTCTCCCAACAGCTCCTTCAGGATGGCTGTCTTTTCCGTCGCTTCCTCATAGGCTAGGGTATTGTATCTTTGTAACAAGGTTCTCGCGTGGCGTTTGAATTCCAGAAAAACCTTGTCATGACAGTCGTAATATTCTCCAGCCATGCATTTCTCCAATTCGGTCATGGTATCACCCCCAACCTTATGATAGAAAACAGCCTGTTACAAGGCAAGTAACAGGCTGTTTTCTTTATATTCTCTTCGCAAGCGCTTCAATCACAAATATTACCGGAACCTGTGTAGTTCCATTATAACCCCCGTTGATACGTTTCGTATTTAAGTGATACGAGAAATTCCAATCAGATAATCTTGCCAAAGTTGACGATGATGAATTGGTAATGCTTAACACACAACAGTTCTTTTTCTTGAACTGGTGAATTGCTTCAATCAGTCTTTCAGTTTCGCCGCTTTCTGAAAAAGCTATTACAACGGTGTTCTTCCATTGGAATGATTCAATAGGATAAAGAGCATCTTCTAATCCTACAGCAAAGTGTCCCATATTAGAGAAATATCTCGCACCATATTTTGCTAATGTACCAGACGAACCCATTCCTATAAAAATGATTAAATCAGCTTTTCGTAGAGCGTCAATCGCAAATAATAATTTTTCTTCAAAAGCACTGGAATTGGCCCTTGCAAAAAAATCGGAAAGCTCCTGCAAATCCTCCATTGGCGGGCAAGAGTTTTGAAAAGTAATTTCTTGCTTTAGCGCATCTTTAAATTCAGAGTATCCTTCAAAATTGTTTTTATTACAAAAGCGTAATATTGTGGAGGTGGATACATGAATTTCATTTGCAAGCTCTCGAATGGTCATATACTGGATTTTATCAAAATTTGAAACAATATATTTGTAAATATGAATATCTGTTTCGGTATATTTCTGTATTTCTTCATACGAAAACATACTGCATTTTCCCCCCAACTATTACATGTTCTTATTATATATTGATTCAGCGTGCTTTACAACCGCACCAATATTATAGGAAAGAATATGGAGGAAATTAACCGACCGCTACTGTATGAAACAGTGATGGCCTTGACAGTTAATTTATACACTCTCAATCCAGAAGCGGCACACACAGCTCACACGAATGGTTGTCTACCATCTGCTTTTGATACCTTTCCAAGACGGGTTTTTGTAGATCAGGCTTGTGTCCAATGTCTAATAAATATGAAAAGCACTCATTCCATGCTTGTTGCATGGCTTCGGCTGTGTGTTTAATTTGAAACACTGCATAACGACCTGCGGCCAGTTGTTGGCAGGGCATTTCATGTGCATATTTCTTTGCAATACCTTCAGGGCAAAGAAAACAAATGTCGTATCTACATTTCTCCGGCGCGGTTTGGCCAGGATCATCCAAGGCCGCAGCTACAATAACACAATCAGCAGTAAACAAATCATGTGTTCGCAACCATTGTTTGAATGTTTCCATAAGCACATGGTTTTCCGGGCCATACGGGCCAACGCGGCGCATATATAGAGCGGGCGACTTGCTCCAGTTTTGAATTTCAAGCTTTGTGAACCATTCCATAACATATCCCTCCAAAAAACTGTTTGTTGTTTGGAAGATGATAAACCCAATTAAAATTGTTTTCAATAGGCAATTAAAATTTTCTTCTTCGCAACAGGTACAGCCTACAAAGTTACAAAAATGTACCTTTCATGTACCTTGATTGTGACATTGGTTTGGTATTCTTTCCTCAGAAACCAAGAAGGAGGAAAGAATTATGACTGACAACACAATCCTGCAGGTCCGTGGCCTGAAAAAATATTATGGTAAAGGTGAAACTGAGGTGCGCGCCCTGGACGGTGTGGATCTTGATATTGAACGGGGAAAATTCACTGCCATCATTGGCACTTCCGGTTCCGGGAAATCCACGCTTCTCAATATGCTGGGAGGGTTGGATACTCCCAGTGCCGGCAGCATCAAGGTTGGCGATACTGAGCTTGCCAAACTGAACAGCGAGCAGGCTACCATTTTCCGCCGCAAGCAGATCGGCTTTATCTTTCAGAACTACAATCTTGTCCCGGTGCTCAGCGTCTGGGAAAACATCATCTTCCCTATCTCCCTGGATGGTCGCAAGCCTGACAAGACCTTCATCATGCAGGTGGTAAAGCTGCTGGGGCTGGAAAAGAAACTGGACAGCCTGCCCAACAACCTCTCGGGCGGCCAGCAGCAAAGAGTGGCCATTGCCCGCGCTCTCGCCAGTAAGCCTTCCATTATCTTGGCTGACGAGCCGACCGGAAATCTGGACACTAAAACCAGTGATGATGTGATCGGTCTGCTGAAAATGACCAGCAAGGAGTTCCATCAGACCATTGTGATGATTACTCATAACCCGGAAATCGCGCAAATGGCTGACCGAGTTATTCGCATCGAGGACGGCCGCATCGTGGCACAGTAAAGGTGGTGGGCGGAATGACCAAGCAAAACAAGAAAAGAAAATTTGATCCCATCCGGGTGTTGAATCAGCGCACCTTCCGCAAAAATAAGGGCCGCAATCTGGTGGCAGTTTTGGCTATCCTGATGACTACACTTATGTTCACTACACTGTTTACTCTGGCCCAGAGCATGAATAAGAATCTGGTGGAAATGACCTTCCGCCAGACCGGCTATGACGCACAAGCCAGCTTTAAGGACATTACCCCAGAACAAGCAGAGAAACTGGCTGCCCATCCGGATGTAAAGGAGTTGGGTGAAAGTATCGTACTGGGCCTTGCTGAAAACGATAAGCTGACCGGCCGCCAGGTGGAGATCCGCTGGGCCAACGACAGCTATGCGACCCACAGCTTTGCAGCACCTACCACCGGTCAAATGCCCCAGGCTGCCAATGAGGTTGCGCTGGATACCATCGCATTGGATCGCCTGGGCATCCCTCATGAACTGGGACAGACCGTAACGCTGGAATGGCGCAAAGATCTGTCCGACCAAGACTCTGAACCTCTTCGGGCAGAATTTGTCCTCTGCGGATTTTGGGAGGGCAACGAATCCAGCTATGCCAGCATGGCATGGGTCAGCCGGGAGTACGCTGACCAGATGACCGACGGTAATTTGACGGCGGGAAATGGTGTGTTTGGCTTGTTCATGGCGCAGGTCAACCTATACAGCGA
Source organism: uncultured Clostridia bacterium (assembly GCA_944386445.1). Taxonomy (GTDB): domain Bacteria; phylum Bacillota; class Clostridia; order Oscillospirales; family Ruminococcaceae; genus Merdivicinus. Next base: position 6,205 of record CALXBD010000115.1, on the reverse strand, counting down.
CAGCAACATCGAGGCATCCATGGAACAGATACTCGCTGATACTGGTCTGACTGGCCTCGATTACAATGTGAATTTGGCCTATTCTCCTGAGATGGGCGCTACTGCTCTGCAAGAGACCCTTCCCATGTATCTGGGCATGGTGTTGGTGTTCTTGGCCGGGTATCTGATTATCTACAATATCTTCCAAATCAGTGTTACCGCTGATGTTCAGTTCTATGGTAAATTAAAAACTTTGGGTACGACTACCCGGCAAATCAAAAAGCTCATTTACGGTCAGGCAAACCGCCTGTGCCTCATTGGTATCCCGGTGGGCCTTGTGCTGGGTTGGGTGCTTGGATTGGTACTGGTTCCTGCTTTCACTGGCATTATAGAGGGTGGCGGAAGTGTGTCAACAAATCCGCTGATTTTCCTCGGTTCAGCAGTTTTTGCATGGCTTACCGTCGTGATCTCCTGCCTGCGCCCTGCACGTCTGGCTGGTAAGGTGTCGCCCATCGAGGCATTGCGCATGAGTGATGCGTCTGTCTCCAATAGAAAAAAAGCGAAACGCAGCCGTACTGGTGCGTCCCTTGCGGGTATGGCTTGGGCCAACTTGTGGCGGAATAAAAAGCGTACTATTACCGTGATTTGTTCTCTGACCTTGGGGCTGGTATTGCTCAGCTGCTTCTACGCCAAAAACGCGGCCTTTGACATGGAAAAGTATCTGGCCGAATTGTCGATTGCTGATTTTGAACTGGCCGAAGCAACCAGTGAGGACTATATCAACGGCTATGATCCTCAAGGCACAACACTGGGAACTGAGCTGGTTCAGGAACTGGAATCCATGGATGGTGTAGAAGCGACGGGCCATCAATATTCCCACCAGTTTGTCTGGCAGTTTGATGACCAGATGACAGAAAACCTGAAAGGATTTTATACAGAAGAAATGCTGAACGACTGGGCCAGCTATGACCCAACCGGTGTGGACGCTTTTCATCAGGCGGTGGATACTCGACAGATGAACGCAGTTATCTTTGGTCTGGACGGAATCCCGCTGAATACCATCACGCAGACACAGCATATCATGCAGGGCAGTTTCGATCCGGATGCTTTTGCCACCGGTGAGTATGTTCTGGCGATTGGTCCGGCAATCGGAGCGGGGGAGGAGTATCCCGTTCTACCTGTGCCATCTGTGGGCAGTACAGTCACGCTGGAGGGCAAGGATTACACCGTGATGGCGGTTGTCTATCCGGTGATGTCCATTGATGACGGCGCGGCGGAATCGGGCACTCCGGCTTCTATGGAACAGCATTTTATTTTGCCCGCTGAAGCCTTCCGTCAGAACTGGCCAGATAACACGCTGCGAAAAATGTTTTTGGATGTGGATGATGAACATATCGACGCAGTACAGACTTGGCTGGATGACTATACCGCCACAGTTGACTCCAGCCTTCCGGTCACTTCTCGACAGAGCATAGCAGAGCAATATGAGAGTGAGACCCGTTCCTCTGCTGTCATGGGTAACGCCATTAGTATAATCATCGCTCTGGTAGGTGTACTGAACTTCGTAAATTCCATGGTCACTGCCATTGTATCTCGAAAGCGAGAGTTTGCCATGATCCAGAGTGTGGGTATGACCAAAAAGCAGCTCTGCAAAATGCTGGTGTATGAGGGACTGGATTACGCAGTTATCACGCTGGTGGTGTCCTGGCTGGTCAGCTCCGTTGCGGTTGGCGTAGGAATCCGAGCCATGGTGGCCGGCGGTTTTACCACCTTCCATTTTACGCTGCTGCCTCTGGCGATCTGTACACCCATTCTGCTTGTTTTTGCAGTGCTGATTCCCTTTGTTTGTTTCAAGAACCTGGAGAAGCAGAGCATAGTAGAGCGGCTGAGGATGGAATGAACTAATATGTCCTACAATCGTAAAAAGGTGGCCTATGAGTCGCCTTTTTACGATTTTTTATTTCGGTGAAACTCCGGTGAAAATAGGCTGGTAGAATTATAGCGAATATTGTAGAAGGGCAGGTACTGCTAATAGAAGAAAAGGAGGAAACATGAATGATAAAAACCAATTTCAGTAGCTTGTTGCGTTTGTGTTTAGGGCAACAGTTCTATTCCCTGTAGAATGGAACTGTTGCCCTTTTAATTTCGACATGATTCGACGTTACTAAATACTGAACCGTATAAATTGGCAAGCCTATCAATCAAATGATGGGCTCGTGTGCAAAAATGGTTTAGATGGCAAAGGTGTTGTGCATGGCATGGAAAGAATGCATGCACATAAAGAAGACCACCCATCTGCTGACATTTCTACACACCGCTTACTACGAAGGATCAAACTTTCGATTTCTGTATCGGGGGGCAAGGCGTGAATTTCGCCAATCCAGTGATAAACCTCCGCCTGCCAGATCTGAAATTGATGGCAGATTTCTTTATGTGTATGCGGCCGTTCCATCGCTCCTGCAGCGTGGAAAAGGCCGCTTTTTAGGGTGTCGACTTAAAAAGTCATTCGTCAGATGCCGTTCACCTCCAAAGATTGGGAATAAAAGAAATTCTCGATCTTTTGGAGGAATTGGTATGTGGCAAAGGAACAATGGTCATACGACCAAAGATGAAATACAAAACCATTTTACAGGGTACTTATTAACAGCAATCAAGCGAAAGAAGGAGGAATACATTGGAAAACTGTATTTGCAGATGAACCGCGAGGTCGTTGTAGATGAGATAGTATGTTCTGCGATTGAACCAGAACCAGAAGAGTTCGAAAGCTTTCCAATTATGCACAGACTGGATAACACTGAATTATGGAACGCACTAAATCAACTCAATGACCGTGAACTTTATGTCCTGCTAGAGAGAGCTGTGGAGGAGAAGACCTTTGACGAACTTGCATCTGAATTGAATATTGGCTACAAAGGCGTTGCAGCAATTTACTACAGGGCAATTAAAAAAATAAGAGATAGAATGAGGAGGTGAACGTAAAATGAATTTTGAGCACCTACTCCGATGTGCACAGGGCGGAGATGAACACGCTGTTGCAGAGATCCTACAGATGTATCGTCCGCTCCTAATCAAAAATTCGATTATTCAAGGTCAATTGGATGAAGATCTGTACCAGGAGTTGTGTCTAATTGTTCTGAAGTGCATCAAACATTTCCGGTGGTAGATAATTATTTGAGCAAATGAGAAAGGCTCCGAGCCATTAAACTCGGAGCTTTTCCCGTGGGCTTAAAGATTTCCTTTTTTAGACATGTACCGATTCCGATAGCGATAAAATGTGGCATGGGTCATATTCAATTCCCGGCGCAATTCAGTTGGTGTGATTTCTCCAGCTTCTACCCGGGCATACGCAGCGGCAAAATTATCATGAGACATGACTGAAGGCCGGCCGTAATCGTCCCATTCACCACGAAGTTTTTTCGCTGCGATTCCCTCACGTTGACGTTTTTCTTTTTTCTCAATCTCAGCTTGTGCTAATACCGCATACATCTCAACAAGCATATTATTGATAGTTTCCATCATTAAAGACGCCAAGGAATTATCCATGCTGGAATAGTCAATCAAGGTGGTTGGAATTTCTAAAATGCGGACAATGACTTTGCGTTCCTTGTAATACTGAAGTTCTTTCAAAATTTCTGCTTTGTTTCTTCCCAGTCGATCAAGTTCTGTGATGATGAGAATATCTCCAGGCTGAATTCGTTTTTTCAAAAACTGGTATTCTGGACGGTCAAATTTTTTACCAGTCATTTGATCGGTGAAAATGTCGGTAAGTTCCAAATGTGCCGTCTCGCAGTGGCGCCGGATTTCCAATAGACCTCGATCAAGATGTTGCTCTTTTGTACTGGTACGATGATAGCCATAGGTTGCCATAAAAGTAGCTCCTCTCGTATAAAATATATCAAAAAGTATCAATCGAAAGTGATATATGCCAAAACTAAAAATGCAAGCATTTTGATACATAAAACCAGTGGATTTTAGCATGTCCCAGAAAGTGTACTTTTTGATATATACCCTTTACTGGAAAAGCGAGGTGGTTTTCAACAGAAACTCAGAAGAGGTTCGGTATCTTAAAGAACTCTAACCGTGAAATATCAGACAATGTGCATGCAAGCTTGAGTTTCGATGTTTTGTGTGATAAACTTTTAAATAGTATAACCCAAACTGAAAATAGAAGAAAGGTGATCTAAATGGCAGAGTCTGAAAACAAACGTCCTCGTCGTACTCCAGAGGAAAGAGCTGCTGAGATAAGTGGCAAAATTGAAAAGCTGAATCAGTCTATCTCGGAACTTGAAACAAAGAAACAGGCAGCGGTCAGCGATTATGATGCCAAGATCACTGCTGTTCAGGAACGGATTAAAGCACTGGAAGCTAAAAAGAAGGATATCCTTGCTCCCAAGCCGCCGCGTAAGCCGCGCAAAACCAAAAAACAAAAGATTCAGGAGATCGTTAAGCTGGCAATCAAGAATGGAATGTCGGTCGAAACAGTTGCCAGTCAACTTAACATAGAAATAGAGGAGTAAAACATCTGCAACAATAAAGCAGCGCCGCCCCAATTCACTGGGACAGCGCTGCTTTATTATTATCCAGGAAAACGATAACCAAGGTTTCTCACATTCTCGATGATATTCGTACCCAACTTACAGCGCAGCTTGTAGACCATATTGCCAATCCCGGCCCAGCTGCCCTCTGCGAAATCCGAAGCAACAGACTCGTAGATCTGCCGAGCTGAAAATACCTGCCCTGGATGCCGAGCCAACAGATGGAGAATGTCAAACTCCATCGGGGTCAATTCTATCAGACTGTCGGCCTGCCACACCCGGCGCCGCTGTACATCAATCTGCAGGTCTCCAATCAGCAGGGTAGAGGTGGTATCTTCAAGCACTTCGATCTGCTCTACACATAAAGATTGAAGTAGATCCTGAAGCAAAACTTCCTGGGGTGTTGTGAGATCTTCAATATGAATGACAATTTTCTTTTTCATAATGGTGTCACCTCCATTGTGAGCCACCATAAAAAAAGCGGCGGCCTTGATTTCTCAAAACTGCCGCTTGGATATGTAGAATGAACGCACGAAATTAACCTGCCCGGCAACGGTTTTTTCTTTTCCCCGTCGGGCGGGGCTGTCAACGACGACGCGAAGCGGCGTTCATTTTATCGTTGACTGGCTCGGCTGGCTTTGCTATATTCTCCGATAAAATTAGTTCAGTACGGCTTTATATCCATTGTCCTTATCACCGGTGATGGTAATAAAATATGATTCGCCAAAGTGTGCTTCCCACGAGATAGGCTCCATACACTTTGTGATGTCATCTGGATATACATTTTCATAATTAGGAGCCACATACTCCGTTATGATTCGGAATTGCATGGATAACTCGAAAGTATCTGCGATATTGTTTAGTTCCTCTTTATTCAACACCACAATGTTATCGGAATCGTGCTTGATTAACGAACCGTCCGCATTTGATATGCCTCCACTGTATTCGTGACTATCTGCACGATAATCATAAACCAGTAATCCAACATCTTCTTCCGTGTCTAATTGCAGGTGCAGGGCTATTTCATCATCAGCAGGCACATATTCGTTGGGAATTATCTGGTTGTAAACTACAAGACCCAGACCCATCACAACCACTATCGCGGCAATAATTCCAATTACCTTTTTCTTCATGTTAGAAACACTCCTGTTTTCCCATTCATTCTTTCTTGAAAGTAAAGGAAATTCCAATGATTGCAGCAATAAAGATAATTGGCGCTACTCTGACAAATAGCCATTCAAATGAGTGGAAAGCCACTCCGAGAACGGCGGTTTCAGGGTCACTATAATCCCAACCCAAATAAGGACTACTCCATATTATTAAAGCCGCAAAAATCATTACTATAATTGCACATAATGAAATAAGCAGCCAACGGATAATTTTTCTTCTCGTGGTTTTCCTTTGTGCCAGTTGCAAATTTATTACCTCCAATTTTTCGGAGATTGCTTTTAAGTTATCAACCTCCGCTTCAATTACAGTTTCTCCCAATAGCGTGCTTACAGGCGTTTCAAGCACTTCTGATATGGAGATTAACATATCGGAGTCGGGAACCGACAATCCTTGCTCCCATTTAGAAATTGTTTGCCGCACAACATTCAGCTTGATAGCAAGTTCCTGTTGGGAAAGTCCTTTTGATTTTCTGATTGCTTTAATATTTTCGTTGAGCATTAAGGACAGCCTCCTTTCTTTCC
>CALXBD010000114.1 GCA_944386445.1 uncultured Clostridia bacterium | reverse complement strand
ACTCACTAGACGACTTCGCAAAACAGCTTGCTATCCACAACCGTCGCTCCAACAATTTCCCTATGAGGCCCCTCCATTGGCTTTCTCCTTTAGAGTTCTCTGTCCAATATCTTTGACAATCCTACAACGCCAATTTTTTCTTCACAACAAGACTTGTTTTTTTACGGTGGTTAAGAGGGTGGAGTGCGAATTGATGCCTTAGGGAATTTTTTCCAGTCGAGAGCCTGTCCGCAGCGATCACAAAAAGGTTGATATTCTCTTTCTAAAGTCAGACCACATCGTGGACAAACCGGAAAAGCATTTCCATCTGAGAACAAACAGACTTCACAAACGGCCATGGGAATGCGATATGAGAGAAGAACTTTGTGCTTTTTCCAAAAATGCAGCCAGCGCATGTAAAAACCCTCCTTTAGGGAAATACAGATTATGGAAAGGGCTGATCTTGGTGATTCTAATGTTAGCACATTTTGGAAAAAAGATATGTCGAATTTTGTCGAATCAAGGAAGAATATTTCCAATAAATACCAATTACCGTTTTTAGAAGAAAATAAATACGCTTTTAAGAAAAACCTCCCCTATTATTCTGTTGTTCCCCACAGCAACAGAACAGCATAAGATAAAAGGGAGCAGAAGCCGAATCCTTCGGTCATGTTCACACCAGCATCCCGGAAAGCACCGGCATGCGAAAGGGGGATCATTGATGAAAGTAAGTGGTATAGATGTTTCCCGATGGCAGGGAGAGATTGATTGGAAAAAAGTAAAGGCTGCGGGAATCAATTTTGCTATGATCCGGGCAGCGTCGGGAACACAGGAGGATATCTGTTTTCAAAAAAATGCACGCGGAGCTTTGGAAGCCGGAGTTCCGATTGGAGCCTATCTTTATAGTTTGGCAGCTACCGAAGCGGAGGCTTTGGCAGAGGCGGAGTTTTTACTGAAGCTGGTATCCGGGTATCGTTTTTCTTATCCGTTGGTTTATGATGTAGAGGATAAGGTACAGGAATCGTTGTCTAATGAACAACGTACGGTATTGGTAGAGAAATTCTGCAGCAGAATAGAGTCTGCCGGCTATTACGCGATGCTGTACTCATCCAAATATTGGTTGGAAACTAAATTTATTGCCAGTCGCATAGCTCGATATGACCATTGGGTCGCTCAGTGGGGCAGTCAAAACACCTATCAGGAAAACTACGGCATCTGGCAGTATTCCAATACCGGACGTGTAGATGGCATCAACGGCAATGTGGATTTGAATTTTGCGTATAAAGATTATCCCGCTCTGACAGCATTATCTTCAAAGCCCGGTTGGTGGAAAATGGGCGGCAAATGGTATTATGGAGATGTAAAAAACCAGTGGATGAAGATTGACGGAAGATGGTACTGGTTTGAACCGTCAGGTGTTATGGCTACTGGATGCGTGCAGATTGGCGGTAAATGGTACTATCTTTCCGAAGAAAGTATCGGACCACTGAAAGAAGGACAATGTGTATACACGGATGGAAATGGAGTTGTGCTTCCGTAAAACGCAAAATAAATCCGGATGGCGTTCGCCGCAAAACGCTGGCAAAACCATCCGGTCGGTCTGAATATTTGCTTTTTAGAAATCAACACGTTCACAAGAAAATCCAGCCGGGACCTGCGATGATCCCAGCTGGATTTTATGCTTATAGCACGAGACAGGCAACGTCTTCGCCGCCGATTGTGACTGTATGGCCCTGGAAGTCAAAAGTGACAGGCTCAGGATTGTTGTTGAGGAAAGCCGTCATGCATTCATCTCCATGCCGATACTGGGTGCAGCGGACACCTTCCGGCAGAGAGAAGTCCTGCTCGCTGATAAAGGTCCCCTCGTAGAAGAAGCGGCGATATTTCTCCTTCAAATCGGTCAGTTTGCGCAGATGTGCCGTCATATTTGGCATTGCCGCAATCGAGACCTTCCGGCAACGATAGACCGACGCGTCAAACCGCAGGCCATAGATAAACGCGCTGTTGTAGTGGCGCCGGAAATCTTCCCGTTCATCGTGCATCATCCGGTTGGTAATAATCACATCGGGGAAAGTCGCCAGATATAGGTCAGGATAATAGTTGGGGCCGGTCCAGCAGCCGTTGCAGCAGCCGTGCAGATAATCCAATCGGCTGGAGAAAACGTCTGTCAGATTTTCAGACCCTATTGCCTGTTCAGGCTCCAGCATCGCACGGATATCGTCCAAATTCCGGAGACGATATAGAGCTTCTTCATCAGCCCGACCGCCATGCTCATGGTTTTTGTTGAAGCACAGTCTGGTGCAGCCGCCGATTTGGTCATAGAATACCGAATCAGGATGGAAAGCCAGCTTGACCCGGGTGGTATCCAGCAGCCTGTCATGCCATTCCGGCGTTGCCATACAGCCGGTGACAAAGGTCTTGTAACCGAATCTTCTCAGGACGGTGCCGTTGTTGGAGAATTGATAGTGTTCCCGATATTCATTGCCGTCAATGTCGATTTGGCAGCAGTCGTGGCCATGCTCCCGATAGAATTCGGTTTTCACATCGATCAGTTTGCCGTTGGAGTAAAGAAGAACACGTCCGCCCAGCCGCTGCACTTCGGCGATGGCTGCTTTCAGTCCTTCCGCGCCGCCCAATGCCTCGTCGGCCTCGTAATGCGGATAGTTATTGTCAAACCGTCCTTTCCACCAGCCAAAGACCAGCAGTGTGTCCAGACCCGCCTTTTTCCCGTCCAGATAAAGCTTCGGCAGGTCTTCATACCGGAAGAAGATCTCGCCGTATTGATGCTTCATAATGATCCGCTGCCAGCCGGTCATATTCTGAACCCACTGGGGCCGTGGAGCAGGATGATACCAGCTTTCCGCCCAAGCCCGATAGTCCCGGGAGGCGCCCCGCCAGTCGTCATAAACGGCAAGCGTTACAGGAGCCGTTTCGATGGTTTCGCCCTGAACCGCCATGGGATATTGGGAAACTGTCAGCACCAATTGGGAAGGCGTGTTCCGCGGAGAATTGCCGACACAGAAGGCACAAATGCGGAACTTTTCATCTTTCCGGAATAGGCAGAGAAATTTTCCTCCGCTTTGGACCCCCATCCAGGCCATAGCCATAGGGGAAGGATACACAGCTGAATACCAGATATTCCGATAGTCTGCAGCCATGTATTCGGTGTGGCAGGTGTCACGTACCCATTTCCGCGGGTTCTCGATCCGTTCCCCCAAGGAATTGGGAATATATAGTACCTCATCTTCCGGGGCAGAATTCAGACGGTCAAAGGCAAGAAACGGCGCCTGAATTTCGTTGACACGGATATTGCAG
>CALXBD010000113.1 GCA_944386445.1 uncultured Clostridia bacterium | reverse complement strand
TTCCGGATACACGGAGCAGGAAGTCACCCGGGAACACTTTTTTGCCGACGGTTTGTATCCAGACGGATGCGATTGGTCCATGGCCTATTTTGCAGTTTATGAAAGCAGGGAGCATGGGGATGGGCTTTATTTAGGGCTTCATGACCCTTCTGCGGCGCTGAAAAGAGTAACCATAGATACAGACCCGCTGACTTCCACTGGAATTTTTGCGGCATCCTGTCCCGCACCGGATATGGGGAAAGGCGGCAATGCCTTTGCGCTTCCCGGGAAACTGGTGTGGAGAACTTTTTGCGGCGACTGGTATGACGCAACCCTTTTATATAGGGATTTTGTACGGACGCAGGCGGGGTGGCTTCCCATAGTGGGAGAAGACGGACGTGAAGATACTCCTCAATGGGCGAAGGAATTACCCTTCTGGATCATGGACTGGATGCCCAATACAAATCCGTTAGCTGATCCCCTTCCCAGCAGCGTCCGCAAAGCACAGGAGCCTCCGGAAGACTACTGGATCGATGAAGCCATAAAATTGAAAGAACAATTGGGAACGCCGGTGGGATATCACTTATATAACTGGCATTGGATCCCGTTCAACAATGACTTTCCCCACTACTTTCCCCCAAAACAGGCCTTTGAAGCAGGTGTTAGGCGGCTGGAACAGGAAAATGTTCATGTAATGCCTTATATTAACGCCCGTATTTGGGATACCCGGGATCACGAGGGAGAAGATGGCACATTTTCAACGGTGGCGCGGCCATGGGCAACCAAACAGGAGGATGGCAGTTTGCATGTGGAGCAGTATGAGTCCCATGAACCGGATGGCTCCCTTTGCCAACTGGCATCCATGTGCCCAAGCAGTGGCATTTGGAAATCCCAAATTGCTGAGATTTTAAAGCAGCTTTTTGATGTGTACCATGTCAGTGGCGTCTATCTGGATCAAATCGGCGCGGCAGCGCCTATGACCTGTATGGACCACAATCACCATCATCTTCCCGGAGGCGGCAGCTGGTGGATCGAACAGTATAACCTGATGCTGCGCCGCTGCCACCAGATCAAAGGGGAGAACGGCATTTTGACTACAGAGGATAATGCGGAGGTTTATATACAGTCTTTGGATGGGCTTTTGACATGGACATGGATGCTGGACCGATTGGTACCTGCGTTCCCGATACTTTATTCAGGATATGCCATCATGCTTGGAAGGAGCTGCAATGGGATAAAAAGGGAAGATATTCCATTTTTAAACTACCATGTAGCGGAACAGGTGGTTTTTGGCCAGCAAATCGGCTGGATTAACGCAGACGTTGTGGAGAACCCCGAAAAGATGGGATTCTTAAAGAAAATGGTCGACCTCCGCTACCGGTATGCGCCATTTTTCTATAAGGGGGAAGCTCTTCGGCCGGCACAGATCCTGAAGGGTGAATCGGTAGAGTATACATCACCTTACATATGGGATACCCGGCTGTTCCAAATCAGACATCTTCACACCGGGACATGGCGGTTATGGGATGGCTCTGAAACGATCATGCTGCTGATTAACAGCGCTAATGAACCGGCTGCGTTTTCCCTGAAAGCAGGAAATATTAAGACAGCCTTCCGTAAAGAGGGAGATGGGACATTGCTGAGATAACTGTTCAAGACAATACAGCAATCTTAAATGGTACCATAGCAGCCCAAAATTTTTTGGTCATCGCTATAAAATAAAAATCACGACCGCCCGCCAATGAACTGTTCCGCAAACAACAAACATTCAAAGAAACCACCTCCGCTGTGATTCTATCTTACTTCGGAGGTGGTTTTGTATGTCGAGAAAGCGCACGCCAATTAAAAGGACTGAAAACGAAAGGAACTCTTTTTCTTTCCATTAATTGGCTTAAGCATTATCTCTGACAAAATGTCAAACTGGTGCTGGATACACTTTGTATGGCAATAAAAAGAGATCACTGCAGAGCTGCAACTCCACAGTGACCAAAGCTAGTAGTTATTTTCACTCAACTATCTGAAGGCATTAATTAAAATGACGGTTTTCTTCTTTCTGAGCTATCTCCGAATTCTCAAGGAATCCAGACGCCCGCAGCATTGACATAGTATCCGTCCGGGGTTCTGGTATTCGTAAGCATTGCACCATCAGCGCCTACATAATACCATTTTTTATCCAAGCCATATATCCACGAATTCTGTACCATACCGCCCCAATCGCGGAAATAGTACCACTTTCCTCCGACCTGATACCAACCGTTTGCCATCATACCGCCCCACGGCCGGAGATAATAGTACGTTCCATAATAAGCTTTCATCCAGCCAGTCTGCATGGTACCATCTGTACCCAGATAATACCAGATTCCACTTACAAGCTGCCACCCTGTTGCTTTCACTCCGTTTTGATAGTAGTACCAGTTGCCTCCCTCGCTCAGCCAGCCATTTATCTGCGTAGTTTCTCCATTTTCAACTCGCTCATAAATTTCCTTAATGGTAGTGGCGCCTTTCAGATATGACGGCAACAGTTCCTGTCTGATAGCGCCTGTACCGTGGTCCATCTCCATTTTTGCCTTATTTTCCGGAGAAAAGAAATATTCGGTATTGATAAATACAGTGGCAACCCTTTGTGCCCCAATATATTCCAATGTATCCGGAAGGATAATGGGAATCGTCACCTGGCTGCCCATCCCGATACCAGAAAATGCATAAGCTTCAATCCGCGTTACCCCCCATGGAACAATAATGGGTGAGGATAATCCCAAATTTGACAAAGCATAAGACGCAATAATTTTCGTATCCGGATGGATGGAAATAGAGGAACGGTTGGTTGGACTTGACAAGAGAATTCGATAATCTTTGGTATACAGGGCATCGTCATACATGGCCAGATAGGAGTTTTGACTTGACAGCTCAATTTTATCCGAAGGCTGAGGGAAAATTCCGTTTTCAAAAGATTGAAAATCTTTGCCGATGGAAACGGTTTTTCCCTTGGGTACGCTGCAATTCAATTTTGTAATACCATCTGAAATGACAAGGTGATCAATCTTGCCGTTAAACGGTCTGAAATAGTTGGGCATAGACCAGACGCCCCTCCCTTTGAGGGTCATAGTTTTTGCTGCAGGATCATATTCCCAAGAAGATGTGCCATTTGTTCCTCTTAAAGTTTTGTCTGCAAAATTCTGAACATTGGAGTGAAGGGATACATCCATATGATTCGTGGGCAGAGCCAGCAATGTCCGGTAATCCTTGGTATACAAAGCGCCATTATATGTCGCGAGATAGGGATTGGCAGGATCCACGATATATTCTTCCCTGGCCAAAAGGGCAAACTGGTTGGAAACCGGCACATTTTTCCCAATTTCCACCACATCCAAATCCCATGCAATGACCCCACTTATCAAATCGATATCATCAGAAAATCCGGAGATGCCGTCCCCGAGCACGAAACGGCCACCATCCTGCGCATTATTCCACCAATAGGTACTGCTAAAAATATCATCCCAAAAGGTGAAGCTCTCGGCCGTTTCCCCCGCAAAAATGTCCCCCTCCGCATCTAAGGTAATCACAGGGTCGGATCCGGTGTAATCAATTTCCCAAAGAAGTTCTGGATCGCCTTCTTTCCAGGACTTTTCAGGATTGTGCCAGCTGCCGTACACTTTTTTGAGATTCGGGTAGAAATCCGGATCGTCATACCCCATATGCGCACCAAGATTCATTCCTGCAATCTCAATGTATTGCACTTGATCGGCAAACTGCATCCAGCTTTCTGTAGTAATGACGTCGCTCTTTTCTTTATCAAGAGTAAGGGTTGCCGTATTGGAATCAAAAGTCCATGCAATGGTATTCTCTACGCCTTTGGATACAGCTGCGGAAGCACACATTCCGGTGGTAACTGCGCCCCATAAACTGATAGCCACGGATGCAAGCAATGTTTTGATAACTGTATTCATACAACCACTCCCCTGATACGTCAATTTGTATTTTATCTAAAAATAATTCTAATTATAGAATTATTATATCATAAAATACTAAAAAAGAAAAGGTAAAAATATACAAAATATTTTAAAAACAAGCGTATTTTTACAAATAACAGCCAAGCCTACTATGGCTTGGAGAAGCGTTTTATCTTACAGGATTGTGTAGTGATCTTTTTATCTATACAAAAATTTTCCAGTGATAAACAGCGGATCATATATCTGACGGAATGTACCGCAAAATATACGGGATTGGATCGGTCCCCCAGTTTTGGCTCTAAACAGATGAAGTGTATTGCCTATGGCAGCAATACACTTCATCTTTTACACTATGATTTCAGATATTAATGCACATCCCGCATCTTATCAAAAAGATCATTAAAGATAGGATCTCGCTCTACAAAATATACATAACGTATTAAATGGCGGCGCAAATCCGTACTGTAAGTCATTTGATCTGTAAGAACAGGAGATGGAATCAGTCCGGACGGGCACCATTGATTATGAACCAACCAGGCAATTGTAGAAATATCCCAAATAACGCGGCTGGTATTCCCATTTTGCTTCATGGCATCCTCAGTAATTTCCAGCAAATAATCCCCGCACCGACTTGTTTCGGCCAGGTTCTGCCGAAGTTCCGGCATCGTGACGCTCAAATGGCTGACGACCCCCAGGCACGGAAGTTGTACCAGAGGAACGCCGCTGTCAAAAAGAATCCTGGAGGCAAACAAATCCTGTTGCAGATTAAATTCCTTCGCATCCGGCATATGCGCGCCATGTCCTCCAAGCCAAACCACTACGATTTTTTCGCGGATCCGCGGTTCCATCAAGATTGCCGATGCGACATTGGTAGGCGCTCCGATCGCAGCCACATAAAGGGGTTCTTCCGATGCCATAGCCCGCTCTACCAAATCCCGGGCCGCCGGAGATTCCACAGGTGTGTCCGGTGTTGCCATCCAGCGGTCTGAGCCGCGGAACACCGGTCGCTTTTCCTCGATAAGCTCCAAGATTTTCAAAATTTCTTGATAGCTGCGCTCCATTCCATCAGCGGGGCCGCTGGAACGAGAATTATGAAAAGGTGCCGCATAAATCGCCTCCAAACGGACTTGCGGCGAACGCAGAGCATAAATCAGCGCATATGGATCGTCAATTTCATTATAGGTATCGGTGTCCAATACCAGCCGGCAGCTAGACTTTGGAGGCTGAAGACGTGAAATCAGCAACTCTTCCGATAACGCTGGAAATTTCATAACATCATCCTTGTATTATGGAGTAGTAGTGATTAGAGACCCTCTCCAAGGTCTGTGCTACACTGTAAGGGATGCAGTGGATTGGTTCATTCATCCTACCACAAGATGGTTCTCGAAAGGTTCCAACCAC
>CALXBD010000112.1 GCA_944386445.1 uncultured Clostridia bacterium | reverse complement strand
TGCAGCGCAGCCCGTTCTTAACACAATACCCTGTCGCCCATACCATGTGACCGCCCAGCCAGTCCTCAATCCCTCCGTTTTTATCGATGATAGGTTCTTCCAGCATCGGATTTTCCTTTGTAACCTTACGGATGGTGCCGAAGAGCTGGAGACCCAGCTGCACAAACTTCCCATCCACCAAAGCCTGGCAGACCCCATCAAAACCGGTCAAGGCCCAGTAACTGCCGATATTCAGATTCCTTGCTTCCGGAAGAAGGGGATCTGCAGCAGCCTCAAAGCGCTCCATTGCCGAAGGCATTTCCTCCTCGTAGGGATACTTTTGCCAGACCAGGCACCCATCCTTCTGAGCAGTTTTCAAAAGGTCACGCTCAACGGTACCCTGGCCCTTGTGGTCGGAATACCGCCGGTTCCCGTAATACCAGTTGAAGGCCAGGCTGCCGCCCAGCTCATTTTCCAGGCAGGCTGTCAGGGCATGGGTGGCGCAGTTGTTGATCTGGCCCTGATTATGTACGGCTGCTTTGACTTCCGGGAGATACTCCGCAGGGAGCGCAGCCTCTGAGATGCCGTAAACATAATCCCTCGGGTCCACAGGGGAAGGGATTGCGCCGCCGATTTTGTACGGAAATTCACTCATGCATGATCTCTCCTTTTTCGTTGGTAATCATCAGGGCGCCGGCAGGGATGTAAATCCCTGCCATCTCTTTTGGCTCGTCGTTGAGGGGATAGGCTTTTCCGTCAATCTCCTGCAAGCCAGTACACATCTGCCCGTCATTCCCTATCCAGTACCACCATCCATCCGTTTTGACCCACTGATTTTTCAGCGGCTGCCCGTCTTTGTAATAGTGCCAGGCAGATCCGTTCCACGTCCAACCGCTTGCAGTTGACTGCAAACCGGCAGCTTTTGCGATGCCGTTCGCGATGGCGTTTCCGGCCAGCACTTGTCCGGAGGAGGCTTTCACCTTATCCAGATCAGGAGAGCTGATAAAGCAGGTTTCCACCAGGCAGGCTGTGGGGCCTGTTTCTCGGATGATGCCGTAGTAATCGCTGGCTTTGGCCCCCCGGTCAGGGAGGCCCAGCGCCGCCGCAATTGCTGCCGAAATAGCCGCCGCATACTTTTGCCCGGTTTCATCCCCGGGGAAATAGTAGACTTCCGGACCGGAAGCGGTGCTGCTGCCGGAATTGAGATGGATTTCCGCCAAGAAGTCCACCTCTTTCCCCCGAAACTGCCTAATCCGGTCAGACAGGGAAAACACACCGTCATAATTTACCAGCTGACAGTCCGCACCCAGCTGCCGCAGCCGTTCATAGGTTGCTTTGCCGATCTCTTTGGCAATCCGAAACTCATGATAGGCTCCGTTAACCGCGCCGGGGTCATAGCTGCCGCCTTCGCTTTGCCCGTGTCCGATGAGGATCGCGATCTTCATGACTGATCCTCTCCTTTACCCTTTAGAACTTCCAGTGCTTTTTTAAAGATTTCCGGCATAGGTACCCCCAGCAACCCGGCATTTTCAATGATAGACAATACCTCATTTACCATAAAGGCAATCACGGCGGCGGTTTTAACATAATTGACTCCGATCATTACGTCTAGGCCGTGAGCTACTAGTACCAGTAGCAGGGTAGCAACCTTGCGTACCAGCCCCAACCACCCAACTGCGGAAGACAGACCGCCTCCTTCCGTCTTTGGGCTTTTCCCAAGGAAGGCCACTAAAAGGCCTGTTATGTAGTCGATCGCCATAAAGGCCACTAACCAGGATAAATCATGGGACCACCCTCCAAAAGCCGCTGCAATTGCTCCGCCGATAGCGCCGGCAGCGGCGCATACTGTTTCATTCAGATATTTTACCATGATGTACTTCCTCCTATTCTGCCAGCACAAAGTACTGGTTAACTATTTCATGGGGCAGATATTGAAGGTTGATGGTACCGCCGTCAGGCTCGCCTTCCCGCTTGCAAAGGTAAATCTTGCTGTCTTCCGGGTCCAGATAGTATTTGCCGTAAATGTAGTCCATCCCCCGACTGGCCGTAATGGGATCTTCTTTGCTGCCGGTATGTGTTACATCAATAACTGCCCACATGGCAGGTGTTTTGTCCGGCGTCCAGCTTTCCTGTGTGGTATGCCCCTGGCCTTCCCTAACCTTGTAAAGCTTTCCGTCCGGCTCATAATATCGTCGATCTCCGGGTTCCACCTTTTCTCCCACTACCCATTTGGGGTAGAGAGTTGGAACTATGGCTGCTTTGGCATCTTCCAGACCTTCCGCGTTCATCATCGCCATCGACCGCAATTGTTTTGCACGTTCGATTTTCTGTTCCAGTGTCATGCTCATTCCTCCGTTCCGATCAATGCAGCTACCTGAGCTTCCAGTTCGGCAATTCTTGTTTCTGGTGCAACAGGGTTTTCTACAAACTTGTCATCAGACCAAATCATGCCGATTTGAGCATCGCCGGTTTCGTCTGTGATTTCCACATACCGGTTTACCAGATCCGGATGAATAATATCTTCGATTGCCAGTCCTCCTGGCTGAACCTCTGACTTTTTGAAACCAGAGCAACGGGTTTCGATGGAAAGCACTTCCCCGCCATATTCTACAAACGCATATCTTTTCATATAATCACTCCTTTATTCCAACACCAGTTCAATAATAACTGTACCGGATTGGCCTTTTGACACTGTTGCTCCATGCTGGTCAATTTCCTTCACCTCCCAGCAGGTCCATAAAGGAAACCACCGTTTTCTTTGCTGCCGGCTGCGGCACAGCGGTCTTTTCTGTCCTATCCGTCATTTCATGCCGCCAGTATTCCGGCGGCAGTTCTCCCGGCACTTCCAGCCCGTAAAATTTACAGATTGCCTTCATGACTTCCGCCGGGTCGGCCATCCGCTTTCCGGTGATCTCCGCCACCAGCTTCTTAATACTCATTTCCGGTACGTCCAGATCCTTTTCCACCAGATCGGCGGCAGCTTCGTCCGCCGCCACAATGTCGATGAGCTGATTCATTACGTTCCACTCGTTGGAATGGGGTTTG
>CALXBD010000111.1 GCA_944386445.1 uncultured Clostridia bacterium | reverse complement strand
AGGCCAATCCCAACCGTCTGGCTAAGGGCAGCGTTATCGAAGCTCGTCTCGATAAGGGGCGCGGCCCGGTAGCTACCCTCTTGGTCCAGAACGGCACGCTCCATTCCGGCGACATTATTATTGCAGGCACCTCTGTAGGCCGTATCCGTCAGATGCGCAATGACCGCGGTCAGGTAGTGGATTCCGCGGGTCCTTCTGTTCCGGTAGAAATTACCGGTTTGACTGAGGTTCCCTCTGCCGGCGATATCTTCAACGCCGTTAAGGATGAACGCCTTGCCCGTGAATTGGTCGAACAGCGTCGCACAGAACAAAAAGAGGATCAATTCAAGAATTACCAGAAGGTGACTCTGGATAACCTTTTCAGCCAGATCGCTGAGGGCGAAATGAAGGAACTCCCGCTCATCGTAAAAGCTGACGTACAGGGTACTGCCGAGGCTGTCAAACAATCCCTCGAAAAGCTTTCTACCGATGAGGTTCGGGTTCGGGTGATCCATACAGGTGTGGGCGCCATCAATAATTCCGATATCATGCTAGCTGACGCTTCCAACGCCATCATCATCGGGTTCAATGTCCGACCGAATCCCAGCACCAAGGCGGCCGCAGAACAGCAAAATGTGGAACTCCGCCTTTACCGGATTATCTATGACGCTATCGAAGAGGTTAAGTCTGCAATGAAAGGTATGCTGGCTCCTAAAACCAGAGAGGTGGATATGGGCCGCATCGAAGTCCGTCAGGTCTATAAGATTACCAACGTGGGTACTGTCGCGGGCTGCTACGTCCTGGATGGCAAAATTACCCGTAACGCCCAGATCCGCGTGGTCCGTGACGGAATCATCATCGCCGTGGATGCCATTGCCTCCCTTAAGCGCTTTAAAGATGACGTCAAGGAAGTCGCTCAAGGCTATGAATGCGGTGTGACTTTGGCAAAATTTAACGACATCAAGGAAGGCGACATCTATGAAGCCTTCACCGTAGAGGAATACCGGGACTGATTCCGGATGCACGGGGCGGGCTTACAGGCCCGTCCCTTTGTTCTTTAAAACCAGAAAGGAAAAAATTATGCCCAGTTATAAAATCGGACGCTTGTCTGAAGATCTGAAACGGGAACTGAGCGCCCTTTTCCGGGAACTGAAGGATCCCAGAATTTCCAAAATGCTCAGCGTCATCCGCTGTGAGGTTTCGGGAGATCTCTCCCACTGCAAGGTTCATGTCTCCGCACTGGAGGGTGAGGCTGCTACAAAAGAATCTATTAAAGGTCTGATTTCCGCTTCCGGATTCCTGCGGCGGGAAATCGCCAACCGGCTCCATCTGAGAAAGTGCCCTGAGCTTCATTTCATTGCAGACGGCTCCATCGCTTACAGCGCTAAAATCAATGAGATCCTCCATGAGCTGGACGAGGGAACTTCCCCTGAAAAAGCAAACGAATCCGAATGAACCACGAATCACAGAAAGGCGGATGCCAACATGGAAATCAGCTGTAAAGAAACCGCAGCTTTTTTGCAAAAAGCGGAAGATATTTTGATCCTTTGCCACCGAAATCCGGACGGCGATACCATCGGCAGCGGCAGCGGCCTTTGCCGTGCCCTCCGGCAGATGGGAAAAAGGGCCCGTATCCTGGTCAATGACCCCATTCCTAGAAAGATGCTGAAAATGGCGGAAGGTTTAGACGGGGGTTTTCTTCCGAAGACCATCGTTTCCGTTGATATTGCGGATGAACAGCTTTTCGGAGAGGCTCTTGCCCCCTATCTGGGAAAGGTGGATCTGGCAATCGATCATCATCCTTCCAATACGCATTTTGCCCAACGGGTCTTTCTGGACCCGAGCGCGGCAGCTACCACAGAACTGATTTTCCTGATTATCCGGGAGCTGGATATCCCACTGCTGCCGGAAATTGCAGACTGCCTTTACACCGGCCTGATTACCGATTCCGGCTGCTTTGCTTACTCCAATACCACACCCAGAAGCCATCGCATCGCCGCCGATCTGATCGAGGCTGGGTGCAGCTACAAGCAGATCAATAAGCTGTTTTTTGAAACAAAATCTCTCTCTGTTATGGCTGCGGAACGCGAAGCGCTGAATTCTTTGGAATTTCACTTTGATGGCCGGGTGGCATTGCTGTTTATTTCCCTGGAAATGATGGAACGCACCGGCGTCATGGAATCAGAATTGGATGGGATTTCTGCGATCCCCAGGAAAATCGAAGGCGTTGAGATCGGGATCACCATCAAGGAGCGCGGAAAAAATGAATACAAAATTTCTCTGCGCACCGGAGAGTCTGTAGATGCCTGCGCTATCTGCAAGAACTTTGGAGGCGGCGGTCATGCTAGAGCTGCGGGCTGCACCATTGAAGGCTCTCTCGATGAAGCAAAAACGCTGATTCTGGGAGCCGCAGGACAGGCATTGGAGGAGCTGAAATGATAAAAGCCCCTGATACCGGTTATACAGGCATTCTCTGTGTCAATAAGCCTCAGGAATTCACCTCCTTTGATGTGATCGCCAAGCTGCGGGGTATGACCCATACCCGAAAAATGGGACACGCGGGTACCTTAGACCCCATGGCCACCGGTGTTTTGCCGATTTTTCTTGGAAATGCCACCAAAGCCTGTGACCTGATCCCTGTTACCGACAAGCGGTATCGGGCCGGAATTCGGTTTGGAGTCACAACGGATACACAGGATATTTGGGGAACTGTTTTGAAACAATCAGACGTTCCAGTTTCCAGGGTTGAGCTGGAAGCGGTTCTGCCCGATTTTCAGGGGGAGATTTCTCAGTTGCCGCCTATGTATTCCGCAGTCCAAATCAATGGGAAACGACTGTACGATCTGGCGCGTCAGGGGATCGAAGTGGAACGTCAGCCCAGACGTGTTACGATTTATCATTTGGAGATCCTTTCCTATAACGAAATCAGCCGGGAAGCCATTTTGGATGTGCGTTGCTCAAAGGGGACTTATATCCGTACTCTTTGTCACGATTTGGGAAGTGTCTTGGGGTGCGGTGCCGTGATGACTTCTCTGGTCCGCACCGAAGCCGCCGGGTTTACCCTGGAAAACTGCCTGACCTTGGAAAATATTTCTGACCTGCTGGAACAAAACCGCTTTTCAGAAGTTCTCATTCCAGTCGAACAGCTTTTCCGGGAGCTGCCTGCTGTCCATCTGAGCCCCGTCCAAACTCGAATGTTTACAAACGGGGTCCGTCTTGATCTTAAACGTGTCCGTCACGAGGCCGATGAAGGTCTTCATGCCGTTTATGATATGAACCGCACGTTTTTAGGACTGGCTGACTGCCGCCCTGAAACTGCGGAACTGGTTCTTCGAAAACGTTTCAGCTAAAGGAGCAGATTATGCGCTACACCACGGAAATTCCTGTTTTGGACCAACCTACAGCAGTCGCTTTGGGCCTTTTTGATGGCCTCCACAAGGGACACCGGGCCGTCATCCGCAAAGCGGTGAACTGTGCCCCTGAACTGCTGCCTGCAGTATTTACTTTTACTTTCGATGACCCGGAACATATTACTAAACCCCATTATGCCTCTCTCTTGTCACCGGAACGCAAACGAACCATCCTGGATTCCCTCGGCATTCAACTGATCTGTGAACCTCCTTTTTCCGCCTTCCGGCAGTTGGAGCCGGAACCCTTTTTCCGACAGATCCTTTTACAACATCTTCAAGCCAAAGCCGTCTTTTGCGGGTATGATTACCATTTTGGCAAGGATGCCCGTGGGGATGCTTCCCTGTTGGAAACGCTTTGCCGGGAAGCCGGTATTCGCTTTGAAGCAGTGCCTCCGTTATCCTATGACGGCAGCCCAATCAGCTCTACCCGTATCCGCGAACTGCTGCAGGATGGCCGCGTAGAAGATGCTGCCGTACTGTTGGGCGAACGTTACACAATTGATTTTCCTGTTGCCCATGGCCGCCAGCTGGGCCGGAAAATGGGATTCCCTACGATCAATCAGCTTTATCCTAAGGGCAGCCTGCTTCCGAAGTTCGGCGTTTATGCCTCCCTGGCCAACATCGACGGACAGGATTACAGGGGTGTTACCAATATTGGTATCAAGCCCACCATTGCAGGCGGCGATGCCCCCTCTGCCGAAACTTATCTGATGGATTACCGCGGTGATCTTTATGGCCGCCGAATTCCGCTTTCTCTGGTAGCTTTCCTTCGTCCCGAAAAACGCTTTGACTCTGTTGAGGAGCTTTTCCGGCAAATAAGAACTGATACACAGGCTGCCTATCAGCTGCTGGAAAAAATTTGACCTTTTTTGAAATTTCTCTTTACAAATCCGCCAAAATATGCTATACTTATAAAGCTGTCGCAAGCAGCATATGCGGATATGGCGGAATTGGCAGACGCGCTAGATTCAGGTTCTAGTGACTTCACGGTCATACAGGTTCAAGTCCTGCTATCCGCACCAACCACGAACGCACACTCATAAATATGAGTGTGCGTTATATTTTTCACCATATAGAAGGAATTGCATCCGATATGTTATGGAGAATTATACTTTTATAATACGGTTATTACATTGGTAGGTGTTAGCAAATGGTTATTCGTATGCTTGAAAAAAGAGATTTAGCTCAACTTGCAATACTATATAAGCAGTTTTGGGGAGACGAATCAAACGTTCAAAAAATGGAAGAACAATTTGATATCATTTCGCACGAAGGCAGTCATATCATCTTAGTTTGTGAAATAAATAATGCTGTTGTCGGTTCAGTCATGGGGATTGTCTGTAAAGAATTATATGGTGATTGCAATCCCTTTCTAGTGGTGGAGAATATGATTGTTGACAAATCATCCCGACATAAGGGAATAGGTACTCTTTTACTGCATGAGTTAGAAAGATTAGCTAAAGAACGTTATTGCACCCAAATGATTTTAGTTACCGAAAATGATAGAATCGATGCTTGTAACTTTTATGAGAAATATGGGTTTTCTAAAAACAACAAGGGCTATAAAAAGAAATTATAGTTGTATTAAATAGCACCTGAGGGGTCCGTTAAAGATCGCCCCGAAAGCCCTTGCCGATAATCTCACTGGTATTCGTAATCGTCATAAACGCGCTGGAATCCAACTCCCGAATTTTCCTTCTCAACTGAACGGCCTCCATCCGCCGCACAATCACCAAAACCAGATACTTTTCCTGCCCGCTGTAGGCGCCTTTTGCCCGGATAATCGTCGCACTGTGTCCTAGTTCCCGATTGATATACTGGCAGATGCCCTGAGGGTTCTCACAAATGATGGTGAAATATTTGCAAAGGTTGATGCTTTCAATCACGTAGTCAATCAAGAACGATTTTAAAACCAAACCCAGTAAGGAATAAAGTCCCGTTTCAACCCCAAATGCCACGCAAGCTGCCAGCGCGATGATAAAATCAGAAAAAGCCAGCGCCTTCCCGATATTGACACTGGTATACTTTTTGAAAATCATAGCGATAATTTCTGTTCCGCCATTGGAACCGCCGATATTAAAAATCATGGCCGACCCTACTGATGGCAGCAATACTGCAAAAACCAGTTCCAGAAAAGGCTGATTTGTAAAGGGTTCTGTCATCGGGTAAACGATCTCCAACACCTGCAGCAGCACAGACATCAGAATTGTGGAATAAGCTGTCATAAAGCCGAAGCCTTTCCCCAAGACCAGGAACCCTACAATCAACAGAGATATGCTTAAAATGTTCGTCAGCATCGTTGGCGATAATACAGATGTGTAATGTCCTACCACAATTGCAATACCGGAGACTCCCCCGATGGAAAAATTATTCGGGAACTTAAAAAAATATATCCCGATTGTAATCAGGATCGTTCCCAGATTTAATATCAAAAAATCTGACAGCTGTTGCTTTGTGATCTTCATATTTCGATTCTCTCCCGCTTCCATTTTTTAGGCCTATTATGGTATACCACATTTTGAACAATCTGTCAACGATTTTGCAGGATTTCTTTCATTTATGAATTTTTTCAGTCATAATCATAAAAATGGACGGAAGGTTTATCTTCCGTCCATTCATTTTGCTGTAAACGTTATTTCCTTTACACCGGATGTACGCTGTTCGCAAAGTCCGCGCGCTGGCCATCGATTCCATAACGAGCGTTGCGACGCTTTTCAAAGAACTTGGTAGCAACCTGTCCAAACTGGGCATAGCTGAGGACATCCTCTTCCTGCTCCA
This sequence comes from uncultured Clostridia bacterium, assembly GCA_944386445.1. GTDB lineage: Bacteria > Bacillota > Clostridia > Oscillospirales > Ruminococcaceae > Merdivicinus. The sequence continues at coordinate 37,489 of CALXBD010000111.1, read as the reverse complement.
CCCACTCAGCACATTCTTTACGGAGGGTCTCCAATTCAGGTTTCAGGAGGTCTGCAGGACGACAGGTAATAATCGGTTCATCTTTGCAGATCTTCTTCTGGAACTCAGGATCGATAGGCTCCGGAGTTTTGCCGTATTCGCCACGAACCAACCCTTTAAATTCCTTGGTAACCATCTTATAACGTTCCCCGGTGATCACGTTGAACACTGCCTGTGTACCCACAATCTGAGAGGTCGGAGTAACCAACGGAGGCATACCGGCATCGCGGCGAACCTTCGGGACTTCCTTCAGAACTTCTTCCAGCTGATCCGCCTTGCCGGCCTGTTTCAGCTGAGACAGAAGGTTGGAGAGCATTCCGCCGGGGACCTGATAGATCAGAGCATTGGCGTTGGTAGCCAGCATAGAAGGATCCAGCAGGCCGGAATCGATGTATTTTTTCCGCAGCTTCATAAAGTAATCGCGGATCACCATCAGCTGCTTCAGATCCAAGCCGGTATCATACTCTGTTCCCTGGAGAGCGGCAACCATAGACTCAGTCGGCGCATGAGAGGTTCCCAGAGCCAGAGGAGACATGGTGGTATCGATCATATCTGCACCTGCCTCAATTCCCTTCAGCAGACACATAGACGCCAAACCGGATGTGTAGTGGGTATGGATCTGTACCGGCACTTTGACTGCAGCCTTGATGGCCTTCACCAGATTATAGGTCCGGTAAGGGGTCAGCAAAGCGGCCATATCCTTAATGCAGATAGAGTCCGCGCCGATTCCTTCAATTTCTTTCGCATAATTCACATAGTACTCATCTGTAAAAGTATCGCCGGTGGTATAGGAAATCGCGATCTGAGCATGGCCGCCCTCTTTTTTAGCAGCCTTGACAGCGGTTTCCAGATTCCGGATATCGTTCAAAGCGTCGAAAATCCGGATGATATCGATGCCGTTTGCAATGGATTTCTGGACAAAATACTCCACCACATCATCGGCATAATGGCGATAACCCAGCATATTCTGGCCACGGAACAGCATCTGCAGCTTAGTGTTGGGCATCCCCTTACGCAGCGCCCGCAGACGTTCCCAGGGATCCTCGTTCAGAAAGCGGAGACAGGCATCAAATGTAGCGCCGCCCCAGCATTCAGAAGAATAAAAACCCACTTTATCGATTTCCCCGAGGATGGGAAGCATATCAGAAAGCGGCATACGGGTGGCGATCAGGGATTGATGCGCATCCCGCAGCACCAGTTCGGAAACTTTGATTTTTGCCATTTCTATCTTCACGCCTTTCCGGCCCACTGGGGCCATCCCAGCCGGGCCATTTCAAAATTTGACAGCAAATTCTCAGCCAATGACGACCATCACATCGCCGGCGTTGACGCTGTCGCCTTTCTTGACGCGAATGTCCAGAACCTTGCCGGCTACCGGAGCAACGATTTCGTTTTCCATTTTCATAGCTTCCAGCATAATCAGCACCTGAGCTTTTTCCACAGTATCGCCGACATTTGCTTTTACTTCCAAAATAGTGCCGGGCATTGGAGCTTTCATTTCAGTGCCGCTGACAGGGCCGGCCGGAGCTGCAGCGGGGGCCGGTGCGGGGGCAGCGGGAGCAGCTGCAGGAGCAGGGGCTGCTGCGGGGGCTGCAGGGGCAGCGGGAGCCACAGGAGCTGCTGCGCCGCCGACTTCCTCAACGGCGACATCGTAAGCTTTTCCGTTAACCGTAATATTGAATCTTCTCATGACAAGTCATTCCTTTCCTATTTGCATGTAAAATCGTCAGACAACTCAGTTGGTATGCTTTTTGGGAAGCCGAGAAACACGTTTGGATGCCAGCATCTCCAAAGCGGAAATCAAAACGTTGCGGGTATTGGCCGGATCAATGATTTCTTCCACCATAGATGCCTTTGCAGCCTCATAGGGGCTCGCCTCTGTATCGGCATACTCGGCAGCCAGTTCCTCACGGCGTTTTGCGGCATCGTCAGCGCCTTTGAGCTTGTCATGCCAGAAGAATTCCACTGCTGTCAGAGGGGCCAGGGCAGAAATCACGGCTGTCGGCCAGGCAATACGCAAATCAGCGCAGCCGAAGGCAACTGCGGCGCCACCAATAGCAGAGCCGGTATAAACCGTGATCTTTGCGGTTGTAGCGTCGGCATACGCACGAGCCAATTTAGCGGAAACCTTTGCACTTTCAGTTTTCACGCCGCCGCAGGTGCAGAAGCCGTCCACATTTACAAATGTAATAACCGGCAGATTAAAGCAGTCACAGAACCGAACGAAATCGGCAATCTTGCTGTTGGATTTCCGTCCGGCCTGACCGTTGGCGTACACGACGCCTACTGTTCCGCCACCCAGAGAAGCCAGAGCCGTGCAGGCAGCATCGCCGTAACCAGCCTTCAATTCCACCACCGTATCCGCGTCGCAGACAGCTTTAATCAGGTCAATGGAATCCATATTCGGATCTACGGCAGTACCGGAAGCTGTGCCCTCACAGACCGGTGAAACAGAGAGATTATTCAAAGGAAGCATGGAAACCAGTTCCCGTGCCTTGGCAACGGCAGCGGCAGCATTCTCGCAAAGGATATCCACCACACCGGCCTCCATAGCTGCAGCGGCGCTGTCGTCTCCTTCCGCGTCGGCGAAATACAAAGATGCATCTTCTGCCATAACGACCACATCCGCAGAGCAGGCCATCATTGCACTGATGCCCACGCAGCTGCCGGCAACGACTGCAATCTGCGGCACAACGCCGGACAGGTTTGCGGCATCTGCCAGAATCTTTCCGTAAGAAGCTAAGATTTCCGGACCTTCGCTGAGCTTAGCGCCGTTGGAATCATAAATTGCCACCAGCGGGGCACCGTTTTTGACGGCAAGGTCATAAATTTTAGCAATTTTAGCAGCATGTGCACGGGAAACAGCGCCTCCCAGAGTGGTCACGTCCTGCGAAAACGCATAGACCACATCGCCTTCCACGCTGCCGTAGCCGGTAATCACTCCCACGCCGTCCTCGCAGCCTGTGAAAGCATCCAGCTCCACAAATGTGCCCTGGTCAAACAGCGCGGTAATCCGGTCCCGGGCGGGAGAGGATTTCTGGAAAGCGGCTTTTTTCTGTTCAAGCTGCTCCAGTTTGGTTTGGTAACTCATTGTACAGCCCCCATTCTATGTCATTGGCTTAAACCGTTGAAAACGGATGAATACAAAACTTCTTAGAAAGACCATTTCTTTCCAAGTTCATCAAATTCACCCATTATATTATACTACACCGAATTTCAAATAACAAGAAGATTTCAGGACATTTGACATTTTCGACAGTTCCTTAAGAATCCGCTTAGTGATTTTACGCAATTACCCGCCTCCAAAGGGACGCCCAGCTTGTCCAAAACAGTCCGATCCACCTCAGGCGCGAAGATTGCCTCATCCAATCCGATATTGACTGCTGCATCAAACACTGCCCGCATCAGCCCGTCAAAGAGATCCGCATCTCCGCCGGATTCCACCATCTCAATCCGGATTGCAGTTTCCAGCTTTCGGTAACAAATCCAGCCGATCAAATCCTTGCCTGCCAGCGCAATATAATAAAGCTTTCCTTCCCGGAGTCCTCCCTCAAACTGAGGAAAATTGTCTCCGGAACGATATGGTCTGATGTAAAGCATGTCCTCCTCACTTTCTGCCGCGTCTTTCCGGCGCAGCTGCAGCTCCCCGTTTGGCCAGCCGACGGAGCTGCTCCACTTCCTCAACAGTCAGCTCCCGGTAGGTACCGGGTTTCAGCATTCCCAACCGTACCGGCCCCACAGCCAAGCGTTTGAGCCGGGCAACCTCCAGCCCTACCGCTTCACACATCCGGCGGATCTCTCTGTTGCGGCCTTCTGTAATGGTAATCGCCATCACTGTGCGGCCCGGCTCTTCCGAAAGGATTCTGACCTCTGCCGGAAGGGTCATAACGCCATCCAACTCTACACCCTCGCTGAGACGCATCTGCTGTTCCGGCGTGACCTCACTGTGGACGGTAACTCGATAAGTTTTGGGCACCTGCCGGGACGGATGTGTCATGTCATTGGCAAAATCGCCGTCATTTGTAAACAGCAGCAATCCTTCAGAGTTCAGATCCAGCCTTCCCACCGGGAAAACCCGCTGAGGAATCTCTTCTACCAGCTGCGCCACGCATTTTCTTCCACGGTCATCGGACATAGCCGTTAAATACCCTCTGGGCTTATAAAGCATATAGTAAACCAACTCTTCCCGCTGGCGGGTATCCAGCTTTTCGCCGTCCACCTGGATATGATCCCGGGCAGGGTCCACCTTTTGGCCGATTTCAGCAATATGGCCGTTGACCCGCACCCGCTTTTCCGCGATCAGCTCCTCCGCTTTCCGGCGGGAGCAAAGGCCGCTTTCTGCTAACACTTTCTGCAAACGAACTTCCATAATTTCCTTCTTTCCGGCGCGCGTAAAACGGGCACCTCATTTTATGTCAATCTTTTTTAAATAACCCTGTAATCCACTGCCATAACCTTTCCCAAAGTCCAGGCATTTCCTCCGGCGAGGATTTTGCCTCTACCGATTGCTGCGCCACCAATGGAGCGGTAAAATATTCTTCCCCATCCAGCAGACAGCGAGCGATTCCCACCTGCTGTCCCAGCTGCACCGGGGCATAAAGGAACGGTTCTGCTTCTACCTCCCAGGTGATACGGGACAGTTCATCCGTTAAGGCACAAGGCTCCGGTCCGCTGCAGGAAACAGCTACGGTCTGGGCAGTTCCTCCTGTCACCGGCAACGAAATCTGTTCCGGTCTGCCCGGTACCAGTCCTACTTGCGTAAATCCCCAATCCAAAAGCTCGGTATGGTCCTGCCAGTCATCCGGGTCGGAAAGCGTGACGCAAATCAAAGTAATCCCATCCCGCTCTGCGGCTGTCACCAGGCAGCGGCCCGCTTTTTTGGTAAATCCGGTCTTAAGCCCGATACATCCCGTGTACTCTTTCAAAAGCCGGTTATGATTGGAAAGCCATCTGTCCGTAGGCGGATTTCCATAGGTGAGCTTCATGCTTTCCGAGGAACAAATTTCCCTGAAATCCTCGTTTTCCAATGCTGCCCTTGCCAATACCGCCATATCCCGGGCGGCTGAGTAGTGATTCTGCCCATCCAGCCCGGACGGAGTTTCAAAACAGGTATCCGTCATTCCCAGCTGAGCCGCCCGCCGGTTCATCATCATGACGAAATCCGCCTGTGTTCCGGCGATCCGGACAGCAGCAGCATTTGCGGCGTCATTTCCGGAGGCCAGCAGCATTCCAGCCGCCAAAGTCCGCAGCGTCACTTCTGCGCCTTCTGTCAGCCCCATGGAGGTTCCTTCCACCATAATCGCCTGGGAATTCACCACAAACGGATCGTCCAGTCCCGGTTGTTCCAAGGTCAGCAGCGCCGTCATAATTTTGGTAGTGCTGGCCATAGCCAGCCTTTCTTCCCCATTCTGTTCCCACAGGATCCGGCCGGTAGATGCCTCCATCAATACGGCTCCTTTTGCCGACACGGAAGGCTGATCGGCAGCTGCAGCCTTTTGTCCCGGCAGCGCCATGAGAATCATCCAAAATATTGCTGCAATCCAGCTGAAAAGTCTCTTTTTCATGCCAAAACCACCTGCATCGTTGGGATTGCGGGAGATCCCGCCATACCAAACTGTATGCAGGCGGCCTGGAAATCATGCGGTTACTCCGCTTTTTCCCCTTTAGCTTCCTTGGCCTTCGCATCTTTGGCCTTGCCGATAGCATCAGAAATCTTATCGATGATATCCGGCACCGAATTGACAACCTTATCCGCTGTATTGGACGCAGTTGCAATCTGCAGCAGCTTCACGTCCCCGTCCTTCACCACCAAAAACGCCAGCGGCTGCAAAGTAATTCCTGCGCCGCCGCCGCCGCCGAAGGTCTGTTTTGGGTCTTTAGTCGGCAGATCGGTACCGCCGCTGGCAAATCCGAAAGAAACCTTCGAAACCGGAATGATGGTAGTCCCGTCCGGCGTAATCACCGGATCGCCGATGATGGTATTGACATCCACCATTTCCTTGATTTTCTGCATGGTAATTCCCATAAGTCCTTCAATTGGATGTTCCGACATATTGCAATTCCTCCTGATTCTTATTTGTTATAGGAACCGGCCGTTTTTTGCCGGTCAGATGTTTGTTGTGACACAGCTGTCCTTTCCGGGACAACTCTCCTAAAAGTATAAACTAAAAAACGTCCGGCCATACGCAGTGCTGCCCACAGCAGGATTCCCAATCTGATTTTCAGCTTGAATTTGATCTGCTGATTCGTCTCTTCGCTGCAGAAATTGCAGAAAATATCCACACGCTTTATCCGAACCGAAATCAGATTTTTGAGAGCTACCAGACTGCCATGGACGATTCCGCACAGTTTCCCGTAATTTAAGGCGACTTCTGCTGCATCCTCGCCGCCCACTACGACCTGCACATCCAGGCCAGTAACCCGGAAATGTCTCAGCAAAAATGGCAGCGGTCCGGCAATTGCCCGGATCAGGTCCAGTACGATCCCCACCGTTTCCTTCACATTGCCCTTCTGAGGCTTTTTTTTCGGCTGTGAAGGCTTCTTTTGGCGGACATTGCTGTTTTTTTTCTTTACTGGGACAGTTTTTTTCTTCTTTTCTTTCTGCTTCTTTTTTGCCTCCCGGGCGGCCTGTTCCTCTTCGGTAACCAGCACGCCGTATCGAAAAGGCCCGGCTCCGATCCAGATCAAGAATTCTTCCGAATAGTGAACTGTTACAACTGCGCTTAAGGATAATATCCCCGCGAAAAGGCCGATGATACACCCAAAGATGATCCAACCCATCCGCGCTCCCCCTTTGCGGCCTAATTTCCCGAATCGATTGTTAACTGTTCCCCATCCTGCATCGGATCTTCCTCCGGTTTACCGGGCAGCGGCGGCAGTTCTGCCAAACTCGAAATTCCAAAGCTCCGCAGAAACACCGGGGTTGTCCGGTATGTAATCGGTCGTCCAGGCACATCCAGTCTTCCTGCCTCTTCCACCAATGCTTTTTCCACCAGATTATTGACAACCTGACCGCTTTCTACACCGCGAACCTGTTCAATAAATCCTTTTGTCACCGGCTGATTATACGCAATCACTGCCAAGACCTCCATTGCGGCTCCGGACAGCGGGACATTCTTCCTGGAACTCACCACTGCAGCGACTCGATCCTCATAACAGCGTTTGCTGCACAGCTGAACCGTTTCCCCCAAGAAAAGCAGTTCGATTCCCCGATCCTCGGCTTTCAGCCGCTGGGAATACGCTAACAGCTGTTCTCGTATCGCAGCGGTATCCACATTCAGCCCCGCTGCCAGCCGGGTGATTTCAATTGGTTCCCCACAGGCGAAAAGCACTGCTTCCAACAAACTAAACGGATTCTCAGAAGCCATGGACTTCGCCTCCTTCATTTTCTTCATGAACAGGGGTTTCCCGCCTGAAATAAACAGTTGTATTATCATCACTGACTACAATCCGCTTAGATTTCATCAGTTCCAGCATTGCCAAAAAGGTAGCCACCAACTCGCTTCGATCCGGAACACAGAAAAACTCATCGTAGGCCACCTGTCCGGTACGGTAGAGCTTTTTGAGAATATACACGATTTTCGAGGTTACAGATACCACCTTGCGGCTGACGATCCCCGAAAACGCTGCGGCAGGCGGTGGAAGCCGTCTTGCGGCCTTTCCGGCAACCATCCTGTACGCTGCAAGCAATTCCTCCGGCCGGTGGCTGCACCGGTATGTCATATCCACATGAATCTGGGCCTGTCTTCTGACAAAATCTCTGCCGCCCCGATACATTTCCGCCATCTGTCCTGCGATCTGCTTGCAAAGACTGTATTCCAACAGCTGACCCTGCAATTCCCGTTTCAGCTGTTCGCCCTCTTCCTCCTGCCGTGGCAGCAACGACACCGTCTTGATATACACGAGCCTGGCTGCCATCTCCAAAAATTCTGAAGCCACTTCCAAATCGGCTACCCGCATCTGCTCGATATATTCCAGATACTGTTCCAGCAAAGCGGAAATCTCGATATCATTGATATTCAGCTTATGCTTAGAAATCAGATACAAAAGCAGCTCCAGCGGCCCCTCGAATTCTCCTAGCCGAAATTCCAGCTGTACTGCCATCGCTTACAGCACCGCCCTGGCGATCAGATCGACAAACCGGGTAAGGAAATCCAACAAATTAAATACATGGGACTGAACAAAGGACAGCGGCCTATCCAGAAGCCCCAGGAAAATCGCTGCAAACAGCGCCAACATAATGATGCGCTCATACTGCATGATCTGGAAATACAGCTTGGTAGGCAGTACCAAGTTCAGCACCCGGGAACCATCCAGCGGCGGAATCGGAACCAGGTTAAAGACGGCCAGCCCTACATTCAGCGATACCATCAACGCAAACGCGCTGCACAAGCTGGTCAAGGTTTCTCCAACCAAGCCCGTCGTTATGATACCTGCGTATGCAAATATCTTATAAAGGATCATACAGATAAATGCCAGCAATAAATTGGACAGTGGCCCTGCCACTGCTGTAATTGCCATTCCGGCTTTCCGGTTTTTGAAATAATTCGGATTAACGGGTACAGGTTTCGCCCAACCGAAGCCTGCCACCAGCATCAGAATTGCTCCCATCGGATCCAGATGCCGCAAAGGGTTCAAAGTCAGCCGGCCCTGATATTTGGCGGTAGGATCCCCCAGCTTGTTGGCCGTCCAGGCGTGGGCGAACTCATGAAACGGCAGCGCCGTCAGCAATACGATCAGCCGTACCACGGTTCGGTACATCAATGAAATGATATCGATCGGCATAAATTAGAATCCCTCGTCACAATCAAAATATTCTGCTGCCTCATTCTAAACATCATACACAGCAGTTTTATTATATCGTTTCCGCCAAAAAATTACAAGGGATATTCCGGTAAATTCAAGGTTTTTTCACGACTTTCCGAATTTCTTTGAAAAAAACTCTTGCTTTTCCCGCCCAAATCTGCTAGAATAATATCGTTATGTGAACCTAAAGGAGGTGCAGTATTATGGCAAAATGTGATTTCTGCGGAAAAGGCGTAACGTTTGGGATTAAGGTTTCTCACTCTCACAGACGTTCCAACAGAACCTGGAAACCCAATGTAGTACGTGTGAAGGCAATCGTAGACGGCAAGCCCTGCCGCGTTTATGCCTGCACCCGGTGCCTGCGTTCCAATAAGGTGACCCGGGCCATCTGACTTTGTGCGGATCGATAAAAGGCGCTTCCATCCGGAAGCGCCTTTTTGTTATCTCACTCCATATGAAAACGGCGGATGTATTACCATCCGCCGCTCATTTTTATCATTATGCCTGAGGCGCACTCGGATTCTGAGGATAATAACCGCCGTAATTGCTGGAGTTATATGCTGCAATCAGGTTGTTCAGATTCTTTATAAACAGATAAATTCCAATCCAAGAACCGATGCCGCAAATCAATGTGCCCAAAAGGACCCACATCAAATAGCTGGTGCCGTTCTCATTACAAGGGATTCCGTTACGGTCAGCCAATGCTTTGATACGGTTGCCCTGATCGTAGTACCAATAGTATGTATAAAAGCCACAAGTAACGATACTTAATAAAATTGCGGTTGTAGGCTCTGTATTCCGGCCGTCGTTGCCGACCATCGTATTGATATCTCTGGTCGTCGTATAAATGAAGTAAAATGTGTAGATGCCGCACGTAACGAGACTCAGCAAAATAAACGTCACAAAATTTCTTTGTTGAATCATAGGTAAAAGTACCTCCAATCGAATCTCTCAGAGAATTCCCTGTATTAAAGAGAAAATCCAGTGCAGCAAATTATTCGGCTGATATTCCATCGGCGGAGTATCGGGGAAATACAAAAACATCCGTATTCCATACACTCCCACTACCAGAATCAGCAGAACAATACTCAGACCTGTGTTCCACTTCTTGTTCCGAAAAAGGCCGTTCGGAAATAAGAACTGTCCAGCCAACAGCGGTAGCGGCAAAAACCACAACGGATGATACCAGAAAGCAGCCCGAAAATCCAGCCTTAGTGCAGCCAAATGTGCCCTTGTCATTCCGCAGCCCGGGCAAGGAATGCCCGTAATATGCCGAAACAGGCAGCCCACATCCAACAGCAGCAAAATTCCCGCTGCTGCGAGCAGCAATGTAATCAACCGTCGGAACGTCAAGCGTTCCATTTTTTGAAACACTGATTTCTCCCTTTCAGAATTCCTGATGTATTATCTTTATACTAACATGTTCCCTCCGCCTTGTCAACGAAAACATGAACACTTTTTGTCCAAATTTTCGCGAAAATCTTTTTCTTGACACCGCTGTAAAAATCGGGTAAAATAGATAAGCTGAGAAGACTGTGTGGCAGCGTGGAGTATTCCATGAGGAAAGTCCGAGCATCACAGGACAGGATAACTGCTAACGGCAGCCGAAGGCGACTTCAGGGAAAGTGCAACAGAGAGATACCGCCGGTTTTCCGGCAAGGGTGGAAAGGCGAGGTAAGAGCTCACCGGAGCAGGGGGAACCCTGCTGCCATGTAAACCCTATCCGATGCAACACCGATTGGGGGGTTATCGTTGGTCCGACGCTCCCGACGGGTGGCTTGAGCGGCACGGCAACGTGTCGTCGAGATAGATTGTCACACTCGACAGAACTCGGCTTATAGGTCCTCTCAGCATATTTAGAATTAAAAATCCATTGCAAGCGGTCCGAAATCCCGATTTGCAATGGATTTTTTGCTTAGAAAATCATAGGCAGAATTTTCATAAAAAGCTATCTGTTTGTCTTTTTGGGCGATATCAGGCTTCTATACGCCGACTCAGTAACAACAGCCAATGCATGCATAACCAATCTGGAGATATAGCCTCCTCCAATCCAATATAAGGCATATGGTAATCCCCGTACCATTGTTTCTACCGATTATCTTTTGGGGCAGAACAAAAAAGCATCCCTCGATATTTCGGGGCTGACTGAACAGGATATTGATATCATATATCAACTTGTTCAGCATCTTCGCATGCTGCGTTCTAAAGAAAAATCCTGATATGCCAAAAGACAGCCTTTCAAAGGCTGTCTTCTTTTTGCAGGCACACTCTACCGAAATTTATTCAATTGTTCCTATCTTATTTACTGTTATAGTTGCGTCGCTGTATAGGATTGATCCCCCTTGGGTGACAATATTCAATGTAGTCGGTACGGTGTCTACTTCAATGATCTGCGTAAATGCAAGATTGCTGGTTTCAGCAGATGTCTGAAAGATGTGACGCACACCTGTTCCCGCAACACTGCTGCCGTTCTGCTCCAGATATAACAGAATGGCTAAAGGAAAATTTGTGCCGATGGGGGAAACCATGCCATGAAAAGAAACGCTATAATAGCCGGGCTGCTGAATCACTACATCCGCCGTATTCACTGTATGCGTCACTGCCGTTCCGTTGGAAGCGGCGTTCCGATCAAAAATCAATGCCTCTCCCGAATTTCCCGGCTGAGGCGGCGTAGAATATGCTGTCAAAAATTCTGGCGGCGCGCTGCTGCCAGACTCCCCGCTTGGAATCACGAAATTTAAAATAGCATTCTGCTCCGTTCCGCTGTTGGTTACCTCCGCCTCCGTTCCGGGCGCCCCTGTAGTTACCGTACCAATTTGTATCGTTGCTGCCTCTCCCTGTGGGCCTGCCGGACATAAACTACAGCATTCCGGAAAACATCTGCAGCTTGGTGCTGGCTGATTCCGGGAACAATGTATCACATTCATCTTGGGAAAATCTTCGCAATCCATAATTCTCCCCCTTTCTCTATACACTGGTTACCTTCTTTCCATACTATGTAATAACTTATGATGTGTTCCCATATATGCGGATGTCCGGAAGATTCTCAATGGTCTTCCGGACATCTTACAATAGCATTAATTTTTTCGAATTTCCTGCCAAAAGCTGATCTCTTCTCCCGGTTCCAAAACAGTACATCCTCCTGGAAGATTCAACCCATTGACTGGCCCGCTCTGCGGCTCCAGACAGATCCATTCCTGCCCTTTACCGTTAAAGGTGATCCAATCCGTAAAATTTTCCGATACCGTATAGAGGAAATCTCCAATCTGGGCGGTATGTCCCGCGGCCGTATAAAATCCTGACACGATCTGCCCTCTGGTATCCGCTCCCAAGCAAAGCTGCTCCTCCCAAGAGGATAAGGCAAGCATGCGTCCCGTTGGCAGGTAACGTTCATCGGTTTCCCAGCGGAGAGCCAGCGGAACCTGAACCGATTCCCCACTGGCAAAGGTTGTATGGAACGCGATCTCCACCGGCATTCTCCCGGAACCGGTATTTATGATCCTCGTTTCCCGCCGGAACCCTTTCTCTGTAAGAAGGTCCAGCATTTCCACCCTACAAGGGAACGGAAACAAATTCCCCTTATTTTCCACTTTTGTAAGCAGTCGATCTTTTCCTTCCTCGACCACTTCAAAAGGTGCGTCCGCAAACAGGCCATGAATATGATTGTTCCATTGGGGTTCATTGACAGGAAGGCGATACTCTTTGCCTTCAAAGGAAAATCTACCGCCGTCTGTCCGATTCGGAGGAAATAGAAACGGAATCCCATAAACCATTGGGTTTTTGTCCAGGTCTTCTGAAGAAACCGGTTCTCTCAATATAGGCTGCCCATGGAAGGCAAGCCGCATAACCCGGGCTCCTCGTTCCGGCCAGATTGCCGCCTGCCAGGCTCCTGTTTCAAGAACAATCATTTCTTTCTCATTCCTTTCGATAAACGCAGACCAGCAGCTGCTGAGGCGCCATTTTCGCCGGAATCCCACTCACGGGGCCATTTTCTGTATCTGTTTCCTCCAGCGTCCAGCCCGGCACCGTCAGCGCTAACGCCTGCTCTTCAGAACTGTCATTCCAAAGGACTACCGCCAGCTGATCCCCGTTTTCATATCCTTTTGCGATGATCGCGGGATTCTTCTGCTCCAACGGCTGTGTATCGACAAATTGTCCGATCCCCACCAAATTCCAATGCCGCTTCCGCAGTTCTGTTATCCTTCTAGCGTAAAGAGCTTCTTGCTGATACCGGTTTGCCAAAACGTCCTGACGGTCGGCCTCATAACGGACCTCCATCTCATACCGGAATCCAAAAACCGCCGCATAGTTGACAGCCCGTCGCTCAATCCAGGGCCGCTGGTTCCGCAGCGTAATCACAACCTCCGGGAAGCAATACCGGAACAGCTCCGGATAATTTTGCTGCATGGGCTCATCACTTGTCTCAATTCGTTCCCCTTCCTCGCCGGGATAAGCGGAGATACCATGGAGCGCGTCCAGGTAAGCCGAATAAATATCGGTAATATGCTCGCTGAAAAAGGCGTATTCCGAGTCGATCTCCTTGCTGCGCTTTTGGATCACGTCCAGAAGCTGCTTTCGGCCCCCGGATACCGACAAGGACGGCTTCCCCTTGGGATGCGGATGCCGCTCATCAAAGCACGGGCGAGGCGGGATCCCTCCGATTTGGTCGAAAAGGACTCCGCTGGGGCCAAAAGAAGCAATCCATTCGGTTTTTTCCTTCATCACTTCCTGCCACTCCGGACAGCAGGGGCAGGCTGTCGTAAAGGTTTTCCTGGTAAACAGCCGCAGATAGGTACTGTTATGCGCCTTATTATGTTGTTCATAATAAGGCATCCCGTCTTTACTGCGGGTAATGATTCGATTTCCAGTTTTCCGATAGAATTCCGTGGAAACATCAATGAGGTGCCCCTGATGATACAGCGTTACATTTCCGCCCTGCTGCCGCACCTGACGGATTCCTTCCCGCAGGGCTTCGGCGCCGCCCATAGACTGGCTCTCCTTCAGGTCTGGGTACTGGTTATCATGACCGGAATCGTACCATCCGAATAAGCCCACCGTATCGCAGCCATTTTCCCGGGCCATAGCGTAAAGCTGCGGGATAGAAGAATACGGCCACATTTCACTGCCGTACTGCTGCTTCATAATGACCAGATAATAACCTGTCATATTCCGGACCCAATCCGGCACCTTATGAACAGGCCGCCAGGTCCGCGACCATGCTACATATGCATCAGCGCCCCTGCGCCATGAACCCTGATAAAGCATCAGGGCAGCTTCAGGGTACTCCCAATGTTCCCCGGGCTTCACAAAGGCCATCTTGTCAAAAAGCAAGGTGACAGCGCCCCTGTCTTCAACGCTTCCCCGGGCAGTCATTGCAGTCACATAATGTTCCGCGTCATAGCTGGTAAGGAACAGCGTGTACCCGCTGTCTTCCAACGCCATCCACTGCATGGATGCATGGCCGGGATAGGTCTCGCTGAAGGTACAGTTTCCCTGCTCCCGGCTGGGACCGCGACGGGACAGGTATTCTCCGATATTGGAAATCCGGGTACCGCTCTGGTTGGGGAAAAGCAACGCCGGCTTCCCGCCGCCCAGGGATTTGATCACGCCGACATTGGGATACTCAAAATCCGTAATCAGGGCATCCTCATCCCGGTTGTCAATTTCGGCCCAAAACCGCAGGCGATCCTCTGTAAGCTTCACTACCAGCGTCAGTGCAATCTCCGCAGAAGAACCGTCCCGGCAGCGGAGACGTTCCGCATGGAACCGCAACTCATCCCCGGACAGGTCGGTATTGAACTCCTGCTCGTGGCCAAAAACCACGTTTTCCCAGTTCCCGCCTTTTCGGAACACTAGCCGGAAGCTGTCTGCGGCCGGGGAATCAATCACATTGTATTCCGAACATGCCAGCTCTGTCAACCGTCCCCGGTCGTCAAACTCCGCCGAAAGACAGGCGTTTTCCAGACGATACATTCAGTTCACCTTCCCTTCCTTTTCCCACAGAACGGCAAGGATTTCTCCCGGCCCCAACTGCTCCGGCAGCGATGAGTACGCTGCATCCACTGTAGCCGCCTCTGTTGCCCCCCAGCCGGGAGCACGGAACCCTTTCAGCCAAACCGGCTGCTCCGAATCGTTCCAAAGGGCCGTGACCATGTGGTTTCCGCTGACAAAGGCTTTCGCCAGCAGTCCCGGGCAGGCGTTTTCCAACGGATCTTCATCTACAAATTCTCCCCGGCTGAAAATATCCCAGTATCTGGCCCGCAGGCTGTCAACCTTTTTTACGTATTCCCGGTATTCCGGCCAGCGATCCGCCAATATATCGTCCTTGTCGTCCTGGTAGCGGACCTCCATTTCCATTTTCAGGCCGAACAGGAAGGTATAATTGGCTGCCCGCGGCGGAACATAGGGATTGCAGTTGCGCAATGTCACGTCGGTGGATGGGAAGCAATAGCGGAACAATTCAGGGTAATTGACACATTCCGGCTCTGTGCCTTCTGCAAGTTTTTCACGGGCGCCCTGCGGAAACGGCCCCAGATACATTCCGTGCAGACAATCCACAAACGCCGAATACAGATCCGTGACATGCTCCGTCATGAAGCAGAATTCCGGGCTGATTTGCTTGGTCTGCTTCTGGATACGGTCTAACAGCTGGATCCGTCCCTGAGACATGGAAAGGGATGGTTTTCCCAATGCATGAGGGTGTTCTTCGTTGAAGCAAGGATACGCGTACATCCCACCGATCTGGTCGTACAAAACGCCATCTGCTCCGAACTCGGCAACAAATTTTGCCTTTTCCTCCATCAGTTCCTGCCACTCCGGACAGCTGGGGCAGGCATTGGAAAAGGTTTTATTGGTATAGTTGGCCAAAAACTGGCTTTTATGAGATTTATTATAGCTTTCAAAATATGGCATTCCCCATCGGCTCACCGATTCATACCGGCTGCCGCCGTTTTTGTAAAAATCAGTGGTAACATCAATGAGGTGCCCCTGCTGATACAGCGTCACGTGTCCGCCGGATGCCTGGACCTTGCGGATATTCTCCTTCAGGCACTCCGCTCCGCCCAGAGAGTCGCTGACCTTCAGGTCCGGATACTGGTTGTCATGGCCGGAATCGTACCAGCCGAACAGCCCTAAAGTATCAAAGCCGTGGGCCTGAGCCAATTCGTAAAGTTTGGGTAGCTCATCATAGCGCCACATCTCCGTACCGAACTGCTGCTTATTGATCACCAGGAAATAGCCCCGCATATCTTTGATCCATTCCGGTTTGGGATGCACATTGCGCCAGGTTTCCGCCCACTCCCGATATTCCCGGGCCGCCTGATGCCAATCTCCCGCATAAAGGCTGACTAACACGGGCGGAGCTTCCCAGGTCTCCCCTGCTTTGACAAAGGGGAGCTTTGTCAGCATCATAGTGACAGCGCCCCGGTCGCCGGCAGTCCCTTCCACCCTGAATTCAGAGGTGTAAAAAAGCGTATCCCGTCCGGAAAAAGCCAAGGTCTGACGGTCATCTGTCAAGGCGATCCACTGCATGCTTCCTCCACGGCCGTGGCCGCCGGGATAGCTGAGGGAAAGACTTTGGGGATGGGCTTCCCGGGAACGCGGTATCCGGGACAGATATTCCCCTACATTGGAATAACGCTCGCCGCAATGGCAGGGGAAGAGCAAAGCCGGCGGAGTTTCACTGCCTAATGATTTGATCGTCCCGATTACCGGATATGTAAAATCCGTGACCAATACGTCATCCTCATTTTGCAGCGACGCCCCAAAATTCAAATGCGCGCCGTCAAGTTCTACCGTCAGTGTAACACCGACCTGGGCCGCAGCCCGCTCAGACAGACACTGCCCGCAGAAAAAAGTCAGGCGATTTTCTTCTTCCCGGACAGTAAAAACCTGCTCATGACCAAAAACCGCGTTTTCCCAGTCCTCACCTTTGCAGAATACCATCTGGAAGCCATCTTTGGCCGGAGAATCCACGATATTCCCCGTACCCCGCTGATTGTTTTCCAAAAAGACCAGCCGGGCCTGATCATCAAACCCGGCAGTCAGGAATTCGTTCTTCAACTGATACATAAGGATTCCTCCTCATACCTCGTCAAATACCCGAACATAATCCACTACAAATGCGTCATCTTCTGTAACAGCAGCCAATGCTTCACTGGGATGATCGCCATCCCGGTATCCCATACACTCCGTAGAAACCAGAATGAACTCCGGAGTATGAGACACTGGCCCGTCAATATGCCATGTTTCTTTTCCGTCCACATAATAGGTATATCCGTCCGGACGCCAGTGCAATCCGAAACGATGGTATCCGTCCTCCGTCTCCTCTGTCTGGATATTTCCAGAACCAACCCATTCATGCTGGACACCATAGCCATTCCAGTGATGATTGTGGCTGATAACGCCATCCCGGGTGAAATTCTCCATGATATCCAGCTCTACGCCGGCAATCCCAGGGTCAAGGCAGCATCCGATGATCGGCGACTGCAGCCAGAATGCCGACCACCAACCAGGCTGCTGCTGGAATTTGCAGCGGATCTCATAATATCCGTACCGATGGAGGAATTTCGGCTCGTTGAGTTTAGCAATGGGCCAACTTAATTGTTTGGAGTAATCCCCATCTCCTTTTTCCACAGGCCGGTCCATGAAGTTTTCTCCGGTCTGAAGATGCGGTGAATAGAATTGTCCGTCTTTTTTGATCAGCTTCAGCAGCAGATTGCTGTTGCCGTCCAGAACTGCGCCTTCATCGGTAAAGGTTTTGTGTCTCTTCTGCATCAAATGGAGCCGGAAATCCCATTTGCTGCGATCCAACTCCGTGCCGTCAAACTCGTCATGCCAAACCAACTTCCAGGAATATCCTTCCGGCAAAAGGCTATTCTCGTGATTGTCCAGTTTAAAATCGATCATTTTACTTTCCTCCTTAGCGGCTGTACCAGATGGTTCCTTGAATCTGGGTAGGTTCTTCCTGTCCGTCCGCCAAAGCATAAAGCTTCGATGAAACGTCCTTGAAATGTGCTACCAGTTCGTCAAAAGGCCGGTTGCAGATATCGATGATACCGTGCTCCATGCACTCCCCATCGAAACGCCCCAGCAACGGCTGGTCGTTCATTTCAAAATAATGAAGTCCGACGCAATTGGGATTGCTGATCGCTCCTTCCATATAGAAAGCGCATGCTTTCCCGCGCTCTTCCTGCGTGGGAGCAGAAAGAAGCCCATTGGACAAAAGCCCCTTATCGCCTCCGCCGATATGCCATTCGCCGATAATCATCGGCATATTGCTGATAGACGAAGCCAATTCCAGGGATTCTGTGGCATTGGGAGCATACCGGTTGAAGGAAAATACATCATAACACTCGCAACCGGCCATTTCTCGCTCGCTGACGCTGGAAAACCGCATTCCCAAATTCAGATGGTTCGGATCCACCTTATGCAGGGCATCTCCGGGTACCTGAGCATACTTTTCCAACAAAACAGCGTGCATCTGGGCAAAATCCTCTGCAGCTGCCTCGCTGGACGTATCCAGCATTTCTTCCGGCTTCAGCAAGTCCTCGAAGGCTGCATATTGCCGGTTCCATGCTGCGTTCAAAGCGGAAACCGTCCCATATTTCTCCTTCAGCCAGCCGATCAGAGCATCCTTCGTTGCCAGATGTGAAGGATGCGCAAAGGTACGCTCCGCCAGGTTGATATACTGGAACTTCCACTCCGGTTCATTATTGACAAAGTAACCGATCATGTACGGGTTTCCGACGAAGGGAGAAAGCTGATTCTCCGCAAAGATCCGGGAATTTTCCGCGTACTCCTCCGCGTAAACGTCGGGGAAATCTCGGAAAATTTTCTCTTTTGTCTGCGGGAACTCCTTCAGTGTCCAGACAAACGGAATCTCCGCTTTGGCCAGATATTCCATAACATGTTCGTCAAAATAGTTGTTTACTCCTACGCCGATGGTGTTAAAGCCCCAGTTTTTCAGCCGGGCGGCATTGATGGTGACCCAGGCATTCCACCATCCGTCAGCTCCGAAAGCTCGGATCATATTGGCTCGGGCAAAGTTGAACATATATCTGCCCTTTCCGGCTTCCGCGCCGTTGCGCTTGACAAATTCCGCGATCTGGTCGGCAGTCGTCCATGCGTCCCGATACTCCGGATCATCCTTAGCAGGCAGCCAGGAAAAGAGATTCTCCATCCGATCCACAAAGCCATGTACGCCCATCCGGGAGCCGTAGCAGACACCGTTGGAAATGAACGCATATCCATCCGGGTCCACCAGCCACCAACGGCGGCCATCATAATGCGTATGGAAATATCCGGTCGTGTCGAATTTCTTATCCAGCCAGCCGCCATACCGGCTCCAGCCTTCCGGATACGATGCCCCTTCTTTCGCCTTTTCGTACTCGCTGTGAAGATAGGTGACCAGTTCCTCCACGCTGTGGGTCTTGGTATTCCAGTCCTTTTGAATCCACTGCCCCAACTCATCCACCATTGGTTCCCCGATCACCGTCATATCCGGCAGCTCATCCGCCAGATAGATCTCATACAGCCGCAGCGAGTTAAAATAGTGGCTGTATCCGGGATGAACCAAAATCTCGATCCGATTGATTTCCTCAATAGACGTCGGCCGGCCGTTGGAATGTCCCTTTAAAGTGCCCGGAAGGGTCGGAAGGAAGAAGCGGCGGGAAGCCAGCTCATCCAGCTTTAAAACCATTTTTACCCGACGGGTAGGAATCATATGATAGTTCAAGGTATTTCTTTCCCCTTCTTCCAGAGGCTTTTCCTTGAAAAACAAAACGTCTACCGTCGTCATGGCGTCCATATCCGCCAGCATGTCAATTACCAGATATTGTTCCGGTGTCCAGCTGACCCCGCCCATCCGGCTTTTTTCTCCTGTCAATTCCAGACGAATAAAGCCTTCTGCATCGGGTTTTGCCAAAAGCCCTTCAGCGTCCTTTACTCCGGTTCCCTGAAGGAATTTCCACTGTTCAAGCTGGATTGTTTGTTTGCTCATGTATCTCTCCGCCTTTCCGCCGGCTGCTGCCGGTCAGTCAAAAACCGGGGACCAGCCGCTGCTGGTTCCCGGCTTCTCATGACACCTTATTTGTGATTATTATACCACTCTGTAATTTCTTCTTCCCACTCAGAGCCGTGAGCCTCTGTTTCCCAACGATTCATATAGTCGTCATAGATGCCCTGCAGCTCGTCATCGCTGCCGGCCTGCAGAAGAGCTACCCACATCTCATCGATGATCTGATCCATGTCAGAACCATAGTCGATGCTGCTCTGGAGGCTGTCATAGCAGTAAACCACACCGTCGGTAATCATGCTGTCCCAAGCCAGCTGTACGCCTTCCTGGGTCTGCGCGTTCAGGATCTGGACCTCGCAGTTAATGGCAGGACGGCAAAGGTGATGGTAACAGAACCCGCCTTCTGCACGCTGGACAGCACTATCTGTATACTCGCCCAAATACTGGTATTGCCCGTTTTCCTTATCGGTCCACTCAAACATAACACCTTCCACGCCCAGATAAAGCAATGCGTTTCCTTCATCTGTGCAGCAGTAGTCTGCCACCCGAAGAACTGCATCAATGTTCTCTGTCCGGGCAGCAACAGCAAACCCATAGTTCAGGCTGGGGAAACTGGGTTTTACACCGGAATCGCCATAAGGGCCTTCGATTGTGGCAAAGCCAAAGGTCGGAGTAACTTCTTCCGTATACCGGGACGGATACCAGTTGTTGGTCGGCCCCACACATTCCCAAACCATGGCGCCGGCTACACCATTCCACAGCTTACCGAACATATCCATCTGCGGGATAGTCAGCCAGTCAGGTTCAACCAAACCGTCATTGATCAGCTTCCGGATATAAGTAACCGCTTCCAGGAAATGCGGATGCTTTACCCATTTGCTGACCGTCCCGTCCTCCAGAACGATGTCCGAATCATATGCAATCCCATAAGCGCCGAAAATCAGGCTGTAAGGACGGCGGTCTGAATTGGCGCAGAGGGCGAAGGTATCGTCCTGTCCATTGCCATCAGGATCGTTATAGGTAAACGCATAGAAAACATCATAAAGTTCATCCAGATTGGTGGGCATATCCATCCCCAGGTTCTCAAGCCAGTCGGTACGAATATTCAGATTGTCCGCCCAGCCCTGGGCCCCTGTTGGTACGACATAAATCCCATTGGCATTTAACGGCATCTGGGAAATCAGATCACCAGCATTATTGAACCAGTTGGGAGCCTTATCTTCCAATCCGGTCAGGTCATAGAGTAAACCAGCATCTATGTATTCCTGTGCTTCGGTGCCGCCTACATCAAACAGGTCAGGCAAAGTATCGGAGGCTGCCATGGTACTGCGCTTTGTAGCAAGATCCGCGCCTGCTACATAGGTCATTTCAATAATGGTATTGGTTTGTTTGCCCAATTCATCCAACACCAGATTTTCCGCATTAGGAGTATTGTCGCCACCCAACAGGATAGAAACTGTCGCAGGTTCCTCCTCATCCTCAGAGGTAGAGGCCGATGTTCCGCCGCTGGAACCAGTCTGTGTGCTTCCGCTGCTTCCACTGCTATTGGATGAATCATCACCACAAGCGGACATCATAGTCGCTGCCATCGCAAGGACAAGGAACAAACACAGGGTTTTTTTGCCGTTTTTCATGGGAATCCTCCTTTTTATTCTTGAAATTTAACCTTTAACC
Source organism: uncultured Clostridia bacterium (assembly GCA_944386445.1). Lineage (GTDB taxonomy): Bacteria > Bacillota > Clostridia > Oscillospirales > Ruminococcaceae > Merdivicinus. Next base: position 15,957 of record CALXBD010000111.1, on the reverse strand, counting down.
GATCCTACCATGACACCTTTGGTATAGTATTTCTGCAGGAACGGATAAACGACAAGCACAGGAACGACCGATACTGTAATAACAGTCATCTTAACGGTTTCCTCCGTCAAGCGGGCCGCCGCACCAATATTGGACATTTCACTCATCGTACCGCTCTTTGCCCCCGCGGCAGCAATCAGCTGACGAAGGTAGTTTTGGAGCAGCTGAAGGTCTTGATTATTGACATAAAGGACATTATCCATATAACCATTCCAGAGTCCCACTCCGTAGAACATCGCCAGCGCAGCCAAAGAGGGCAAAGACAACGGTAAAACGATCTTAAACAGGATCTGGAATGGATTCGCTCCATCCAGATGGGCAGATTCCTCCAGGGAAGCCGGAATCGACTGGAAGAAATTCCGCAGAATAAACAGGTTGTAAGCGCTCATGGCTCCGGGCAGGACATATACCCAGAAGCTGTCCAGCAGATGCAGGTCTTTAATCAGCAGGTAAGTAGGAATCAAACCGCCGTTAAAAAGCATCGTAAAGAAAATCATCATACAGAAGAAATTGCGGCCTTTAAAACGCCTCAACGACAACGGATAAGCGGTAAGGGCTGTCAAAATCAGAGATATACCTGTGCCCACAACTGTTTTCAGAATACTGTTCCGATAACAGACGTAAATCTGCTTTGTACTTAACAGCTGCTGATAGGACAGCAAGGAAAAATCCCGCGGCCAGAGAAAAATGCCGCCGCTCATGGAAGCATGGGAATCGGAAAGAGAATACATGATAACATGCCAAAACGGATAAATCGTTATAACCACCATCAGCCCCAGAAAAATTCCAATAATGATGTTGCCAACTCGACCGCCGGCAGTAGCAGGTTTCAGCTTAGAACGTGCCATAACTCAATTCTCCTTTCCCAGATTACATAATACCGCTGTCGGGATCTACTTTTTTGGCAATCCAGTTGGTAAACAGTACTAGGCACAGCCCGATCAATGACTGGAACAGTCCTGCCGCAGTAGAAATGCCGTATTTCCGGTCCTGAAGGCCCAGACGGTAAACATAAGTATCGATAATATCAATTTTGCTGATAATCGCGTCGTTGCTGAAAACAAAGACTTGGTCAAATCCAGCATACATCATCTCACCAAGCCGGAAAATCAACAGCACTACGATCGTCGACCGGATACTGGATAAAGTGATATGCCACATCTGCCGCCAACGCCCGGCTCCGTCAATAGCAGCCGCTTCATACAGCCCCTGGTCGATCCCGGTAATGGCGGCCAGGTAAACAATGGTCCCCATGCCTGCGCCTTTCCACACGTGGGACAACACAATGATCGGACGGGCTGCCGACTGGCTGGCCAAAAGATTCGGGACACTGCCCGAATAGCCAAACAATCCCAAGATATCCTTCAAAACGCCGGCATTGGGCGAAAGAATTGCATAAAACAATCCGTATACTACAACCCAGGAAACAAAGTTGGGGAGAATCACAGAAGTTTGAACGAATTTCTTCGCTTTACTGCTCCGAATCTCATTGATCATCAGCGAAAGAATAATGGGAAACGGGAAGCCTACGACTAACTTCAGTATGCTGATAATGATATTGTTCCAAAACGCCCGCTGAAATGCAGTACGCCCAAACAGATCCGCAAAATGCTTGAATCCAACCCAAGGCGCCTCCAGTATCTCCATGCCGATTTTGTAATCCTTGAAAGCAATCGTAACGCCATACATCGGAAGATACTTGAAAATCACGAAATAAGCTAAACCTGGCAGAAACATGACATAAAGCATCCAGTCGCGTTTCATATAGGCAATCAGCCGTGACCAGACGGTGGAACGTGGAACAGTCGTAATTACTTGATTTGTTGATTTGTCCATTTTTCATCCTCCTGCCAAAATCATTTTGTGTATCTTTATAAAACCATGATAACGAATTACGACGAAAAAATCAAGTAGTTTTTTCAATTTCAAAAAAATTTTTTCAAATTATTTTTTTAAAATTATTTAAAAAAGCTATTTATATTTTAAAATCAAAGTAAATTCTGAGTAATTTGCATTGTTTTTTAGAAACTTGTTATTTTTTCAAAAAATAAAAAAACATTCAATTTTGAATATTTTTTTCGAAAAACTATTGACGTTTGGAAAAATTCTTTGTATATTAAAAATGTCGATATTTTTAGATGACTTATGGGAGGGATTTATCTTGATAGAAAACGGAAAAATGGGCGTTCTGCTGATTGCAACTTCCCGATTTCGGGCGTTGGGAGCAGATACGCCGGAAGGCAGTTACGAAAAAAGAAAGCTCGCAGAAACAGACGCGTTCATTTTGTCAATGAAAAAATTTTGTACCCCTGTCTGCCCCGGCCCGCTCTATACCCGTGAAGATCTGGCGGCTGCAATGGATCTGTTCCAGCGGGAAAAAGTGGACTGCATTTTTGCCCTCTTTCTTTCCTGGTCTGAGGATTTCCTTTGGGTACGCTTTTTACGCGATATGCCTCCTATTCCCATCCTCTTTGCCAGCAAGATCCGGGATTCCATCGATTTTACGAATACAGAATCAGAAAGCGATTTTGTAGAATATCTGTCAGCCGGCGGTTTGGTAGGCGCTCTGGAAGCCTCCGGATCTGTGCGGCGCTTCGACCGCCCCATGCTGGAAACTGCCATCGGCACATTAGATGAACTTGCTGCAAAAGCAGAAGATTTCTGCCGGGCCGCAATGGTTCGCACTAAACTGCGCAAATCTACCTTCGCCCTGATGGCTTGCTATAATGAGGTCATGTGGTCTACCTATGTGGATCCTTATGCCCTATTTCAAAAGGCAGGGCCGGAGCTGCGTTTCCTTTCCGTGGCAACGTTGACTCAGGAAATTGACCGGATTCCGGAAGAAGATGTCAAAAGAGCCTGCAAAATGCTGTCAGACCGCTACGAGGTACTGCCTGATGTGGATCCGGATAAATTTGCGGCTTCTGTTCGGGCTTCCATCGCACTGGAAAATACCGGACGCAATGTGGGCGCTGATATGGTCGTTTTAAATGATGTAGATCCGGTTCTGCTGACAGAAGTGGGTCTCCGGCCAGGATTTATTCCGACACCGGAAGGCGGTGACGTCCCGGTGGTTCCTGAAGGCGACATCGGCGGAGGGCTGGCTGTCTATATCCTGCGGCTGCTGTCCGGCAAGCCCGTCAGCTTTATCGAGCCTTTCCATATTGACCTGCCCAACAACTGCTTTGCAGGCGGTCATGCCGGTCCAAACGACTATACAGACCCTGCCGGGAAGGTCTTAATTGCCCGGGATGTGCGTTTTGCAAAAACTTCTTATAAACATGCAGGGGCACCCTTTGCCTGGTATCTCATTCCTCCCGGACGGAAAACAATGCTGCATATCTCTCAGAAGGACGGCTCCTTCCAAATGGTCTGCGGCCTAGTAGACGGGCTCCCTGGCCGGCATTTCATCACATCCTACTCCCACGGCTTGTTCCGCCCTGCCGAAGGAGAGCTTCGTCCCTTCTTCCAAAAGCTGCTGGAAACAGGCGTTACGCAGCACTACGGTATCGTGGACGGAGACTATACCGCTCAGTTGGAAGTCCTTGCCCGCCTGATGGGCTTCTCATTCACTCGTCTTTAATGGTAACCACACCAATTACATAGGAGGTTTTCTGTATGAGTTTCATGTTCAATCCCTATCCTTACGACGATCCCGATGCAATCAACCACGTTCCCTATTCACAGGCATTGCGTGAAGCCATTTCCACCGACACGACAGCCAGTGCAAAACGAATTCTGCGGGATGCTGCAGCAATTATAAAAGAAAAAGGCCGCTGCATCATCGGCCTGGACGGATATATCAGCGCTCCTCTGGACCGATTTCGTGGGCTTTTGTCGCTGCTGGCATTCCAGGCGGGAATGGAGGCCCAATCCCTCTCTACAGAAGCCTTGTATCTGGATAGCAAAACTCTTCATGACAAGCTGCTCCATTATCTGCCGGAAGACAGGGAAACAGACCCCCCGCTCCTTTATGGACGCTTGTACCATGACGGCTTGGAAGGCTTGATGGACACTGAAAAAATCGCCGCAATGGCTTCAAAAATAGAAGCGTTTTCCAAAAATGGCAAAGGCTTGCTGATTATTTGGGGCAATGGCGCGCTGCTTGACGCCTTCCGGCCCTTGTGCGATCTTAGGCTGTTCATCGACATGACTCAGAAACGGACCATTCTCAATATCCGCAACGGCTCCTGCGGAAACCTGGGGTTCCCGGAACGGCGTTCGCCAAATGAGATGATCCGCCACAGCTACTATGTGGATTTTGAAGCAGTCGCCGCCCACCGCGGAAAGTTAGTCCGCAATGAGGAAGTGGACTACTATCTTACCGGTGACCATCCGGATGAGATCCAGGCTCTGCCGATCCCGGAGCTGAAAGAACTGTTCTCAACCATGACAGACCAGCCTCTGCGCTGCAAACCTGTCTATATCGAAGGCGTCTGGGGTGGATTCTATGTGAAGCATCTGCGGAACCTGCCGGAAGAAATGCGCAACTGCGCCTGGGTTTTCGATCTGATCCCCATGGAGGTTTCCATCGTTGCAGATCTGGATGGACTCCAGCTGGAATTCCCCTTCTATTTCTTCGTGCAGATCATCGGACCTAAACTGATGGGAAAACAAGTGGCTGAAAAATTTAACGGCTACTTCCCCATCCGCTTCAATTATGACGATACCTTCCATGCCAGCGGGAACATGTCTATCCAGTGCCATCCCGACGGGAAATACGTCAAGGAAAATAACGATGAGTTGGGCCGGCAGGATGAGAGCTATTATATGGTCGTCACCGGTCAGGAAGCAAAAACTTACTGCGGCTTCCGGCAGAATGCCGACGTGGAAGAGTTTATCGCCAAAGCCCGGCGAGCGGAAAAATACGGTGAAGGCTTCGACCACGATCAGTATGTTTACTCAGAGCCGTCTCGTCCGGGGATGCAGTTCCTTATCCCGGCAGGCACCATCCACGCTTCCGGCCGCAATCAGGTGATCCTCGAAATCGGCAGCTTGACGATTGGTTCCTATACCTACAAGATGTACGACTACATGCGCAAGGATCTGGACGGAAATCTCCGGCCCATTCACACCTATCATGGTGACAAGGTGCTGCGCAGGGATTTCCGTGAAAACTGGGTTAAGGAAAACTTTATCCAGGCACCTCGGACCATCCGGGAAGGCGACGGCTTCCGGGAATATATCGTGGGCGAACATGAGCTTATCTATTTCAGCCTCCGCAATGTCCGGTTCCCGGAGCGGTACACCGATGAGACTACCGACCGGTTCCATGTGCTGGTACTGGTGGAAGGCGAAAAGTGCCTGATCCGTTCTCTGACAGACCCCAGCCGCTGCTTCCACCAGAACTATTTGGATATGGTCATCGTCCCCGCAGGGTTCGGCCCATATGAAGTCATCAATGAAGGCGTCGGCGTCATTACCATGCACAAGACCCTTCTGAAGGATGGGTATGAAAATGAATAAATCCCTGATTCTGGCAGTGGACGCTGGGGGAACCTTTTTGAAGGCGGCCCTGGCTTCGGAAGAGGGCGTTCTGCTTCCGGACAGTTTTCTGAAGGTGGCGGTCAATTCCGACGGGACGGCGGAGGAAATCTCCGCCTCCTATCGCAATCTGGCTGCTCAGGCCAAAGATGCAGCCACACAACTTGGTGCTTCTGTTACAGCTGTGTCTGTCTGTATCCCGGGGCCTTTCCGGTACGCAGAGGGGGTCTGCGCTATGACCCACAAATATGCGGCCATTTTCGGATTGCCCATGCGGCCTTGGTTTCAGGAAATTTTAGGAGAAATCCCAATAAAGTTTCTGCACGATTCCACGGCATTTCTGCTGGGAGCTGTCTCCGGAGAGGACAGGATGCATTACAGCCGTATTGCCGGAACCATCATCGGAACTGGTTTGGGATTTGCTTCCATGTTTGATGGAAAAATTTTTCAGAATCCCCAGGGAGGCCCCGGAATCAGCATCTTTGCCAGGCCCTTCCGTGGCTCCATTGCAGAAGATTACGCTTCTAAACGGGCTTTAGAACAAAATTACCGCCGTCTGCGCCCGGATGCCCCGCTTCCTTCTGTAGCGGATATCGCAGGAATGGCTCGAAAGGGTGATGCGGTATCCCGACAGGTGTTTGAGGAATTCGGTACTGCTTTGGGTGAAATTCTCAAGGATATCTGTATTGAGAATCGATTCGAGCTTCTCTTGCTGGGCGGCGCTATTTCCAAATCGGCGGAGCTTTTCCTGCCTGCTATGAAAAAAGCAATGTATGGGGAGTGGATTCCTCAGATTCGCCCGGCCGAAGATCCGGACAATGCCCCCCTGCTGGGTACTGTTCGCGCAATTCTTCAAACATACTGATCTGGAAACATATTGTTTTTTACACAAAAATCGTGTATAATTAGTTTGTATTCTGTCGGCCCGCTATGGGAAAGGAGTTGTTTACATGTCCGGCTGCTGCCTGAAACTGAAAGAAATGCTTAGTTCCTTTTCTCTTAAGGAGCAGCAAATCGCCATGTTTATCCTGGATTTTCCCCAAGAGGCTATCAACATGTCCATCGAAGAGCTGGCTACTGCCTGCGGAACCAGCATTTCCTCGGTGGTCCGGCTTTGCAAGTCCGCAGGTTACACCGGCTACAAGGAGCTTTGCCGGATGCTGGCAACCGACCTGGCTATGAACCAGCTGGAGACAGTGGCCTATAACGACGTCCGCCCCGGTGATTCGGTGGAGGCTATTTTCCGAAGTGTCTGCATGAGCGATATGAAGGCCATCGAAAGCACTATGGCGGTTTTGGATATTGGGGAACTGGAAAAAGCTGTGGACAAAATCGCGGAAGCCCGACGTGTGGATTTTTACGGGGTCGGTACTTCGGGATTGGTGGCTCTGGACGCCAGAAATAAGTTTCTCCGAATCAACAAGGTATCCCTACCTACCTCGGATCCTCACGATCAAATTTTGACAGCAACAACTCTTAAGGCCGGGGATATCGCTGTTATGCTTTCCTATACAGGAGACACGCGCGACATTTTGGAAGTCGCGGACATTGTAAAACAAACCGGTGCCACAATGATTTCTGTTACACGTTATGGCAAAAATCTTTTGTCGCAAAAATCTGATATTCAGCTTTATGCTTCCGCTTCTGAAACCTTGATCCGGAGCGGCGCCATGGGATCCAGGATCGCGTTGATGACCATCGTTGACGCGCTTTATACCTGCGTGGCCAGCAGAGATTACGAAAAGGTCAAAAAACAGCTGGACAAAACACGCCTAGTGACGATGCGCAAACACGTCAACGGTAACCGCGCTGAACTATAAAAAAACACGTCATGGAACAACTCCATGGCGTGTTTTTATTATACTTTCCATAAATATCCAAGCCCTTAACGAACCGTTATAATTTTGTGCTCATTTATTAAAAGTATGAACTTCTCCGAGCAGTTTTACTGTCCCGTTATGTACGATTACTGCCCCTTTTCCAAGTGATGTCGCATACACAGTTTTACCGCGTTCTTTTAAGACTTTTTGTATGGCAGCATTTTGTGTTTCTGTATTCTCGTAATGGACTTGCAAATAAAAGTCACCTAAATATGGAATACCTTTATAAAAAGAAAACTCCTTATAATCTTCATCCGGTGATAAATGATATTCTGCAAGTTGAATAACTGCTCCTGCACTGTAACCCATAATAACTCCCTTGTGATTTAACAGGACATCGTACAGGTCAAACTCATTGATTCTATCCATCATTCTGTCGGGCAATCCGCCAAGAAAATATACTATATCTGCATTTTGAATTTTTTGTGCAGCAATTTCTTTTGTGTCAGAAAAATAATTTACAAATGTAATATTGTTTTCTGAAATCCCGTAAGCGACAAAACCTCCAACAATCCCATTGTAGAATTTTCCGCTTTCCTTACTATACAATTGGTTCCAATCCGACAAACCTTTTACTCTGTTATCCCGAAATGAAAATGCAACAACAGCTACTGTATAATGGGGCTTTATGTAGTTTTTCAATTCATCATAAAGCCAATGTGCATTTATATCGAACCCTTCAAGCAAGATATTTGTCATATTGTCACCCCTATAAATCTATTTTACATATCCGTTTGTTTTATTAAAAAGGCACTATGGAAATTTATACTTCATAATAATTTCTCCCATACAAGCTTGTATCTATCACGATATTTTTCTCTACTCAACAAATTGGAATTTATCGCACAATGAATTTTACTTACAATTTTGGAGGACAAAAAGGATCGCAATATGTTTCAATTGTAAGTGCAGCAGCCAAAAGCCTACGTTCATCCGCGCCATACATAATGATCCCCTTGGGAAATCCATCTTCTCCCATACACAAATTCAATGCAAGCGATGGTAATCCTACGAAATGCATAATATTTGTTGGACCAGTCATTATGCACACATCATAGTCTTTAAGTTCATCTATGACCTGACTACGCATTCGGGCGCGCTCCGCTATTGCTTCTTTGTAAATCAAATCATTTGTACTTTTTTGAGCGGCTTCCTGCAACATAGATATTCCATATTTCATCATCGTCTGCGGATTGGCTTCATAAAAAGCAATAATATCATTCAGAGTTTTCAGCTTTGCAGACGAATGTGACAAATAAGTCTCTAAATCCCGTTTAAATTCACATTGCATAATACGATACTGGTAAGGAGAATATGGCTGTGTAATTTCAAAAAACCGGGCTCCTTCTCTGCGAAGAGAACCGAAAAGTCGCTCATATCTCTGGCATTGTGCATCCGACACCATCTCTTTGTTGTATAAATTAATACCAATTTTTAATTCTTTTACAGGGACTGGGTGGATCGGAGCAAATGATTTGTCTCGCATTCCGCTATATAATAAAATCGCATCAGATAAGTCCTTGCTTAATGCTCCCGCACTATCTAATGTACTGGATATTGGGACAATCCCTTTTGAGGACAGAGAAGCAAATTGTGGTTTTAAACCTGCGATTCCGTTTTCTGTTGCACAGCCTACGATTGAAAAAGATGTGTCTGTTCCGACTGCCATAGAGCAAAATCCGGCCGAAACAGCTACCGCTGACCCCGTACTGGACCCACTCGGATCTTTATTGGGATCATAAGCATTTTTAACAATCCCACTCTTAGAGCTATAGCCATTCGGCATACCCTGAGAGGTAAAATTGGCGAACTCTGTCATATTTGTCTTACCCAAAATAATGCCGCCGTTATGTATAATGTTCGTAACTATTGGCGCACTGTCCTTTGCTTTGTTATCTGATAAAGCAAGACTGCCTGCTGTTGTATGAAGTCCGGCAACATCAATATTATCTTTTACTAGCAAAGGAAGTCCAAACAATATGGCGTCACGTCCTGATTTTTGGGAATCTAATTTTCTGGCTTGGTTGATAGCTAATTCATTAATCTCTGATACCGTGTTCAGCATTGGGTCATACTTTTCGATACGTTTAAGATAAGAACTTGTTAGTTCTTCAATACCAATATTCCTTTTTCGAATCTCCGTTCTAAGTTCAAGGGCGGTCATCCTACACAGCTCGTCCATAGAATCCTCCATAATATAAAATACCCTTGTACAAATAAGAGAGCGAAGACAATTCGTACTTTCGCTCTCATTCATTCGAATACATTCTTATTCTGTTTACATCTCCACAGAAACATAGGGAGTACTGTTCAATTTTCTTCCTGCAGCTTCCGCAGTTCGTTCAAAAACGAATCCACATCGGAAAAATCACGATACACCGATGCAAACCGAATATATGCCACCTTATCCAGCTTTTTCAGTTCTTTCAGGACCTGCTCTCCCAGTTCCACGGAACTAACCTCTTTTAACATGGCATTGGCATAGGTCTGCTCAATAGAATCCACCAGTCCCTCCAAAGTCTCCAAAGCCACCGGCCGCTTTTCGCATGCCCGCAGTAACCCCCGGAGAAGCTTATCACGATCAAATATCTGTCTGGTATGATCCTTCTTCACCACGATCAAAGGCGTATTCTCAATTGCTTCATAAGTTGTAAATCGTTTGCCGCAGGAAAGGCACTCCCTTCTCCGACGGATCTTTTCACTGTCCTCCGCGGGCCGGGAATCTACGACCTTACTCTCGGTATAGGAACAAAAAGGACATTTCAATGCAGCGGCCTCCTCTCACCGACATTCGTCAGGCACCCTTATCATACCATATTTTTCCACTAAATACAAGAAACTTTATCTTATTCTCGCCGCAGCCGCTTTCAGCAGCCGGCAGGAATCAAATAATTCCCCATAGTTGTCATAGTTTTGCCGGTAAAGCTCCAAGATGACGCTACCGTTGTATTCATACTCTGCCAGTTCCCGGAAAAACTCTTCCAATTTCATAATGCCTTTCCCTGGCAACAAGCAATCCCGTTTTTCATCGTGGTCGCTGATATGAATATGCCGTATTGCCTCACCCAGCAAACGGAAAAACTCATGATAATCGACTCCCGCACGAATTGCCTGCTTTAAGTCCAGCACAAACAAAGCTTCCTCACCCAAAGCCTTACGCATCCGCGCCAAAAACTCCGGCGAACGTCCCATACACCAGTTGACATTTTCATGAACGATTCGGATCCCAAAGCTTCGAGCCGTTTGGGCCAGCCGCAAATACCGTTCAAAGTAGCGTTCTTCCGGAATATGATGCTCCGCACGTCCGCCATGGATCACCATATATCTGGCTTCCAAGGCCGCTGTTGCCTGAAAAAAGCGTTTGTAATATTCCAGCGCATCCTCAAAGCGGCGCTCATAGTCGGAAAAAAACAGCACCGATTCAAAACCGGAGGTAAAGGGGTGGACAGACGCCACTCTGGTCTTTCCTGCCGCCAGGGTCCGGCGTATCTCATCAAAGCATGGCCCGGACAGTTCGGAATCCGCGTTTAAAAATACTTCCATGCAATCGATCCCCATCTCCGACAGGTGCCGGACAGCGACCTCCGTCCGCTCCGGGTAAAAACAGGAGGTGGAAATTCCAATCTCTATTGCTGACATATCGTCCTCCCTTTAGAAGAAGAAAAAGCCTGCCCCAGTTTACTTCCCGGGACAGGCCCATACTTCCTTAACGACCGGCTTTACCGCCGGATTTTTTTCTGCTTTTCCAGGTAGCCCAAATCGGCCCTGTCAGGCACAAACTGCTGTAAGTACCTGAAACCAAGCCCACTACCATCGGGAATGCAAAGGTAAGAATATTGCTGACATGGAACACAACAGCAAATACACAAACCGAAATCATCGCGATCAAAGTAGAAATCGAAGTATTCATGGTACGTGTCATTGTCTGGCTGACGCTTTTGTTCATCAGCTGCGGGAAGGTAAGCCCTTTGCCGTACAACTTCCCATTCTCACGGATCCGGTCAAAAATGACGATGGTGTCATTGATGGAATATCCCAAAATAAACAGGATAACTGCCATAAAATTATCATCAATGGGCAGACGGAAGATGATAAAGGTTGCCAAAACCATCAGCACGTCATGGAACAGCGCAACCACACCGGTAATACCAGCTGACAAGCCTCCGATCCGCCGGAAACGTATGGTAATATACAACACCATCAGCACAAATGACGCCAAAACCGCTACCAGACATTTCACCAGAAAATCCTGGCCCATGGTCGCTGAAACGCTATCGATAGAAATCATTTCTACCTGGTTGTCAGGAAACGTTTCCGTAAGCTTGGTTGTCAGCGCCTCCTGAGCCTCCATGCTTAAGCTCTTCTTATTTTCAAAATTGATTGAAAACTGATCCCCGTCAGTGGTCATACTGGATGAAGTATCCACTGTCGCATTCAGGCCAGTTGCCTCTTCTGCGGCATTTACAATCGCGTTTGTATCAATGGAGCCGGTATACGAATAATTGGCAATTGTGCCTCCGGTAAACTGAATGTCTACACGAATCCCGAAAATCACAGCAAAAATTGCTGCTATAACAATCAGGGCAATTGAAATTCCATAAAATATTTTCCGATGCCCAAAAAAGTCCAATTCCCGTTTCAATTTCATTACCGCTCACCTCCATACAACACAGGTTTGCGGCATGCCTTAAACCGCGAAACGGATTTCAGCATCAGTTTGCTGGAAATGATACCGAAAACAAAGTTTCCGACGACTCCCACCAGCAACGTGTAGCCGAAAGAATAAACCGTACCTGCAGGCGCCGGGCCGCACATAAAGAAGATTGGCGTCAGAAGCTTTGCAAAGATGGATGATGGCGGGCCAAACGCTCCCATCAAAATAATTGCAACGATTACCACTGTCATATTGCCATCCAAAATTGCTGTAAATGCCCGCTGATAGCCCAATTCAATTGCGCCGTCAATGGATTTGCCGTTCTGGATTTCCTCTTTAATACGTTCAGCCGTAATCACATTGGCGTCTACGCCCATACCGATTGCCAAAATGATACCGGCAATACCGGGCAACGTCAACGTGAAGCTGGAAATAAACGGGAAGAACCCAGATACAGCTGCAATCGACAAAGCAAGCTGTCCCATCAATGCCAGAACAGCTACCACACCGGGCAGCCGGTAAAGGCAAATCATAAAAATTGCAACCAGCACAAAAGCAACTGCGCCGGCAATTACCATGGCATCCCGTGCGCCAGTTCCCAAGGTCGGATCAATAGTAGAATAGCTGTTCACTACCAACTCAAAGGGAAGCGCGCCGGAATTGATCTGGTTTGCCAGGGTCTGCACGCTTTCTGATGTAAAACTTCCGGTAATGGAAGCCTTGCCGTCGGTGATCGGAACCTGCACAGTCGGCGCAGAGATCATCGTATCGTCCATCCAGATAGAGATTGTCCCTTTGGTTTCAGAAAGCCGGGTTGTCGCCTCTGCAAACGCGTCTTTGCCGGAGTCGTTCAATTCCAAGCTGACGCCATAGCCGCCGTCCTCCGAATTATAGTAAGGAGTTGCTTCTGCCACATCCTTACCTTCCAGGATAATCTCGCCTGTGGGCTTTCCTTCCTCATCCGTATCTGTCCCCTCGCGGAAGGTCAGCCGGGCTGTTGCGCCCAATTCTTCGATAGCAGCCTGCGGGTCGAAATCCGTTTCTCCTTCCTTCCACGGGAAACGGACAATAATCCGGCCTTTATCATAGTCGGTATAGACTTCGCTGTCCGTAATATGGAGCGTTACCAAACGCTGTTTGATAACCGCCTCTGCAGCCTTCATCTGGGTTTCGGTAGCGTCCACATCTTCGGGAGGTGTAAACGTTACATCGACGCCGCCGCGGATATCGATCCCCCAGCGAATGTCGTTTCCGCCTTTAATGTAAACATCCGTCCGGTCGCCATATGTCGTACTGATCCCGAAAAAGGAACACAGCAGAAAAGCGACAATCAGGATTGCTACCACAAAAAAGACGGGTTTTCCAACTCGTTTCATGGAACAATTCCTCCAATATCTTTCATCTTGATGCCATTGCCGTTATCGGAAGGCCGGATGACCGCAAGGCATTGATACTAGAAATTATAGGACAATTTCCCCAAAATGTCAAGGGATCCTCCCACCTTCCCCATCTATTGATAAAAAGTCCGGTTTCAACTGCAAAACGGCACTTCCTATATTCAGAAAGTGCCGTCCTATCCCCTATTTCAGCAGAGGCTTCAAATATTGCCCGGTATAGCTTTCCGGGATCTGTGCCAATGTTTCCGGCGTTCCGGCAGCGACGATAGTGCCGCCCCGGTCGCCGCCTTCCGGCCCCAGGTCGATAATCCAGTCTGCGGTTTTCAGCACATCCAGGTTATGCTCGATGACCACCACGGTATTTCCGGCATCTACCAGCTTTTCCAGAACCTCAATCAGCTTTTGAACATCATAGCTGTGAAGCCCTGTCGTCGGCTCATCCAAAATATATATCGTTTTCCCAGTGCTCCTTCTGGAAAGCTCCGTAGCCAGCTTTACACGCTGCGCTTCGCCGCCGGAAAGGGTGGTAGCAGGCTGCCCCAGCTTGATATATCCCAGCCCCACCTCAAAAAGTGTGGCTATTTTCCGCTGGATCCGTGGCAGATTGTCAAAGAATCCCATAGCTTCCTCGACAGTCATTTCCAGTACATCGTAAATACTTTTCCCTTTATATTTGACCTCCAGCGTCTCACGGTTATACCTGCGTCCCTTGCAGACCTCGCAGGGCACAAAGATATCCGGCAGGAAGTGCATCTCGATTTTGATGATGCCGTCCCCTTCGCAGGCCTCACAGCGGCCGCCTTTGACATTGAAGGAAAAACGTCCGCTGCCATAACCCCGCATCTTTGCGTCCGCGGTCTGGGCAAACAGCTCCCGGATATCGGTAAACACTCCTGTATAGGTCGCGGGATTGGAACGCGGTGTGCGCCCAATCGGTGACTGATCGATATCGATGACCTTATCAAGCAGTTCCATCCCATCAATGCCGTCACAGGCACCGGGTTTCTGCTTAGCGCCGTTTAATTCCATGGCCAAGGTCTTATGCAGCACCTGATTGACCAGGGAGGACTTTCCCGATCCAGATACGCCAGATACGCAGGTAAAGGTCCCCAGCGGGATCCTGACATCGATATTCTTCAGGTTATTCTCCCTTGCCCCCCGAATGGTCAGGAATCCGCCATTTCCCGGACGCCGTTCCGCCGGGACCGGGATTTTCCGCTTACCGGAAAGGAACTGCCCTGTAATAGACCGTTCGCAAGCCATGATTTCGGCCGGCGTGCCGGCGCAGACGATCTCCCCGCCATGGACGCCCGCTCCCGGTCCAACGTCCACAATAAAATCTGCCGCACGCATAGTATCCTCGTCATGCTCGACGACAATGAGGGTATTCCCCAGGTCCCGCAGCCGCTGCAGAGTTGCCAGCAGCTTGTCGTTATCCCGTTGATGAAGCCCGATGCTTGGCTCATCCAAAATGTATAAGACCCCTACCAGACTGGACCCGATTTGTGTCGCCAACCGAATCCGCTGGCTTTCGCCGCCGGAAAGGGTGGCAGAAGCACGGGAAAGCGTCAGATATTCCAGCCCGACACTCTGCAAAAATCCCAGCCGCGATTTGATCTCTTTCAGGATCTGAGCCGCGATCATAGTATCACGCTCAGATAACTGCAGATTTTCCACGAATCGCAGCGCGTCGGTCACGGACATCTGGCAGAATTCGCTGATATTTTTCCCGCCGACTGTCACCGCCAGATATTCCGGCTTCAGGCGATGTCCGTGGCAATCCGGGCAAAGCACCGAACTCATCACCTGGGTGATCTCGTCTCGGACATAACTAGACTGGGTTTCCCGGAATCGCCGTTCCAGATTGTTGATAATCCCTTCGAATTCCGTCTCATAGGTCCCGGTGCCGTACTCGTTTTTCCGCACCATATGCAGCCGTTCCCCTTTTGTCCCGTAGAGGATCGCATCCAACTGCTTTTTTGTCAGATCCTTCACCGGCGTATCAAGGGAAAAGCCATAATGCTCCGCCAACGCTTCATAGTACATCTGGGCGATGGTGCCGCTTTCCCCGATATACCAACCACTGGCCTTGATGGCTCCGCCCCGAATGGACAAATTTTTATTGGGGATGACCATGTCCGGGTCCACCTTCATAAAGGTTCCCAACCCTGTACAAGTGGGACAGGCTCCCATGGGATTATTGAAGGAAAACATTCTGGGTTCCAGTTCTCCGATGGAAACCCCGTGTTCCGGGCAGGCGTAATTCTGAGAAAACAGCATCTCCTCGCCGCCGGTCACATCGGCGATCACCAGCCCTCCGGACAGGCGCATAGCGGTTTCCAGAGAATCGTTCAGCCGCGAGCGGATGGATTCGCTGACCATCAGCCGATCCACCACAATTTCAATGTTGTGCTTCTTATTCTTCTCCAGCTTGATTTCTTCTGAGAGGTCATACAGGATGCCATCGGCCCGCACCCGAACAAATCCGCTTTTTCGGGCGCTG
>CALXBD010000110.1 GCA_944386445.1 uncultured Clostridia bacterium | reverse complement strand
CTCATTGGCCTTCTGAATAAAGAAGGTAGCGGGGCGTGCATGGAGGCCTACTTGATTTTTCACGGTTACGTCTTTCAGATACATTCTCATACTCTCCTATTAAAGTTCAAGGTAATCACGGCCGTGGGACAGAGGTATCAGCCGCTCTGAAGTATCTTTATTATACCACAGCCAATTTTTCCGTCAACCAATTTTTCGATGGATTGGCAGACTTTTCAGCAATTTCGTTACATAAGTAAATTTCAGATAAAAGTTATCAACATATTTGAATGTTGTGCACAATTATTTTTCCACATTTTATTTTGGCGCCCTTAGCTTTTTTTGAATTTTGCCGAAAAAACTATTTTAAAAGATCCGGGCGCTTTTCCCTTGTACGCTGCAGACTCTGTTCAGCTCGCCATTGTTCAATATTAGCGTGGTGCCCGGTCAGCAAAACTTCAGGCACTGTCATTCCTTGCCATTCTTCCGGGCGGGTATACTGCGGATACTCTAACAAGCCGTTCATGTGGCTTTCATTTTCAAAGCATTCCGGGTCTGCCAAAACGCCGTCGCACAGCCGGACGATACTGTCCGTCAGGACCATGGCAGCCAGCTCCCCGCCGGTGAGGACGTAGTCCCCGATAGAGATTTCTTCGTCCACGATCCGTTCCAGGATCCGTTCGTCCACGCCTTCATAGTGTCCGCATAATAGAAACAAATGGGGCCTTTCTCTGAAGGAGAGCGATTTTTTTTGTGTCAAAACCTTCCCCTGGGGAGACAGGTAAATTACGTAGGGTAGGGAACCGCTGGTCGCAATGACATCCAAATAGCACTGCCAGATCGGTTCCGGCTGAAGGACCATTCCTTTCCCTCCGCCGTATGGGGCGTCATCTACACGGTGATGCTTCGGGTCAGGGGAATAATCTCTGATGTTGTGGCAGTAAATCTCAACCAGATGATTTTTCCTGGCACGGCCGATGATGCTGGCGCCCAGGACTGCCTCGCACATTTCTGGAAACAAGGTCGCAATATCGATACGCATAGACTCCTCCTTAGTCGTCAAAAAGTCCGTTTAAGGGACGAATCTGCATAACTCCCTGTTCCAAATCTGTTTTGATCACTACTTGCGGAATTGCAGGCACATATCGCTCTTTTCCATCCGCAAACAGGACATGATAGATATCATTTGCTCCGGTTTGACTGACATCTGTAAGTTTTCCGTAAATCATCTCCGGATGATCCGCATCCACCACGGTCAAGCCGATCAGATCAGCAACAAAATAGGTGCCTTTGGGCAATTTTACGTCTGCCCGGTCAATATATAAGATACGGTTAACCAGCTTTTGAGCTGCTTCAGGCGTATCGATTCCTTCCAGCTTTATAATCACGATATTTTTACTTGGCCGTGCGGAACGCACTTTTATCGGTTCTCCATTCAGGTACATCGTTTTAAATCGGGTCAGGAATTCCGGCCCATCACACCAGGGCTGGACACGTACCTCACCTTTCAGTGCGTGGATGGCAACGATTTTGCCCGCTTCCAGCAGTTTCATAGCTTCTCCTTTCAGCGAAAAGCCCACTCCGCAGGGAGTGGGCTTCCATATTGAATCAGTCGATTTCCACCATGATTTTTTCACTGTGGATAGAGGCGCTGGCACGCATAACAGTGCGGATTGCTTTTGCAATTCGGCCCTGCTTACCGATTACACGTCCCATATCGCTGGGGGCCACACTCAGATGATAGACGATGGTTCCATCTTCTGTGGGCTCGTCCACTGTGACCTTTACAGCATCCTTATCTTCCACAAGACCCTTTGCAAGGGTAATCAGAAGTTCTTCCATAATGTTCCTCTTTTCGGTTTTCAGTTACCGCCGCTGAAATCCCGGCGGCTGGGACCCGTGGGATCGTTATTTGCCCTCGCTGATTTTCAGAATTTTCTTAACGGTATCAGTGGGCTGAGCGCCGTTGGCAATCCATTTGTTAGCCTTTTCCACATCCACATTGATAACACTAGGGTTCTTGGTGGGATCATAGGTGCCAATTTCCTCGATGAAACGGCCATCTCTGGGGTAACGGGAATCCGCCACAACAATACGGTAAAAAGGAGCTTTTTTAGCACCCATTCTGCGCAGTCTGATCTTTACTGCCATAATTCATTTCCTCCTAAAAAATACGTAGGTTTTCTATTGCTATACGCGGTTTCCCGCGGTGTACAGCCTTACATCATTGGGAAGCGCATCCGGCGTTTTCCCTTTTTGCCGGAGAATTGCTTCATCATAGTCTTCATCTGGTCGAATTGTTTCAATAGCCGATTGACATCTTCCACCCGCGTACCGGAGCCGGCTGCGATCCGCCGTTTCCGGGAAGGGTTGATAATAGATGGCTTCTCCCGTTCCGCAGGAGTCATGGAAGTAATCATGGCTTCGATGCGGGCAAATTGTCGTTCATCGATATCCATGTTTTCCACTTTTGCTCCCAGGCCAGGCAGCATACCCAAAATCTGCTTGATAGATCCCATCTTTGTAATCTGGCGAAGGTTTTCCAGCAAATCATTCATATCAAAGCTGTTTTCCTTCATCTTTTTTGCCAGTTTTGCAGCTTCCTTTTCGTCTACCGCACTTTGTGCCTTTTCGATGAGGGTTAGCACATCGCCCATTCCCAGAATTCGGGAGGCCATTCGTTCCGGATGGAACGGTTCCAGATCGTCGATTTTTTCTCCTATACCGGAGAATTTAATCGGTTTTCCTGTCACCTGCAGCACCGAGATTGCGGCGCCGCCGCGGGTATCTGAATCCAGCTTAGTCAAAATCACGCCTGTAATCGGCAACGCCTTATTGAAGGTATCCGCCACATTCACGGCATCCTGACCGGTCATAGAGTCCACCACCAGCAGGATCTCGTTGGGATGGACAGCGGCTTCAATATTTTTAAGTTCATCCATTAGGACTTCATCGATATGCAGCCGTCCGGCGGTATCGATAATCACCAGATCATTGCCGTGGTCTTTGGCAAATTTCAAAGCTTCCGTCGCAATTTTAACAGGATCAGTCTGACCCATCTCAAAAACTTGAGCGCCTGCTTTTTCGCCCACAATTTTCAGCTGATCGATGGCAGCGGGTCTGTAAATATCACAAGCGACCAGCAGCGGCCGATGTCCTTGTCCTTTAAAATATTTTGCCAGCTTTGCGGAGTGGGTCGTTTTACCGCTACCTTGGAGACCGCACATCAAGATCACACAAGGCGGCTTAGATGGAAAATTAATGCGGGCATTGTCTTTTCCCATGAGGGCTGTCAATTCTTCATTGACGATTTTAATGACTTGTTGAGCCGGCGTCAGGCTTTCCAAGACTTCCTGTCCCACAGCGCGCTCGCTGACGGTTTTCACAAAGTCTTTAACAACCTTATAGTTGACGTCTGCTTCCAGAAGGGCCATTTTGACCTCGCGCATGGCGTCTTTGATATCTGCTTCATTCAGTTTGCCTTTGCTTTTCAGCTTTTTAAAGGCAGCAGCCAGCTTTTCGGAAAGGCTTTCAAAAGCCAAACAGACACCCTCCTTTTATACAAAACGTAAAAAACGACATTTTTATCCAAAATTCTCATCAAGGAAGCGATTGGACAGCAGCCGAATTTCTCTTGCGTTTTCATCGATAGACTGAGAAAAGGTAAATCCCCGGTTGACACGTTCGATTTCTTCGCATCGCGCGGTAATTTCCTCTGTAACCTCCACCAAGCGTTTGAACTTTTCCGCAAAGTGAAGCTTTTCTTCCAGTTCCAGCAGGTATGCTTCCCCGCGTTTGATGCTGTCCCGGACGCCCTGACGGGTAATGTTTTCATGTTCCGCGATTTCTGCCAAGGAAAGATCCTGATCGTAATAGAGTTCCATAACATCGCGTTGTTTTTCCGTCAGCATTTCGCCATAGAGATCCAGAAGGTCTGCAATCGCCAAATTTTTGCTCACGCGGCGTCCTCCTTCCGGCCAGGTGTAAACCAAATTCCTTTACAAGCTGTTATTATAACGCAAAACCCCTTGTCTGTCAAGGGGTTTCCTTTACATTCACAATTTATTTTCACCTTTATTCCCGCCATCAATAAACTCGAATCGGGGAATGGTTTTACCATTTTGCGTTACACATTCAGCAAACATCATAGCCGGCCTTGCCCAGGCGGCACCTTCCCCGTATAGCGGCCGATAAATCGCCAGCGGCTCTAAGGTTTCGGAATGCCGGGCCAAAGTCAGCAATTCGTATTCCTTACCTTTAAAATGCCGATACCGTCCGGGGCAAAGGGAGAGGGCTGCTGAAAGCTGTTTTACTAGCGCCGTATCCGCCGGGCAGAAATCCAGTGTTTCCAATTCCTGTGGGGACAGCCAGCGCAGTTCCGTATGGACTGTGGATAAGGGTTCTCCTTTAGGTAGTGCCCAGAAAAATGACAGATGCACTTTCCGCTCCGGATATTGATAGGAAATTTCGGCACAAAGCGAACCCAGATCAATCTCAATTCCCAGTTCCTCTCTGCATTCCCGCTGTAAGGTTTCTTCCAGCGTTTCTCCGGGTTCCCGTTTGCCGCCGGGAAATTCCCAAAGACCGGCACAGCTTCCCGTACCGCCCCGGCGTCCTGCCAATATCTTACCATCTTTCCAGAAAATTGCCGCCGCTACCTCTGTCATAAGCCGCTCCTCCACAAAAACCTGCCTCGTAAAGAGACAGGTTTTCATACATTTTGTAGAATTTTTAAAAATTATCCAATTTGTTCCAGAATTTTGTCGCCCATTTCCCGACAACCGATTTGCATGCAGCCTTCGCTCATAATATCGGCAGTGCGATATCCGGCGTCCAACACCCGGTCGATCGCATCTTCGATACAGGCGGCTTCCTCGTCCAGATCAAAGGAGTACCGCAGCATCATGGCAGCCGACAGAATCGTTCCGATAGGATTTGCCAGGTCTTTTCCCGCAATGTCCGGCGCCGAACCGTGGATCGGCTCATACATCCCACGGGTACCTTCTCCCAAGGATGCCGAAGCCATCATTCCGATGGAGCCGGTAATCATGCTGGCTTCGTCGGAGAGAATGTCACCGAATAGGTTTTCCGTTACCACCACATCAAACTGGGCAGGATTCTTCACCAGCTGCATGGCGGTGTTGTCCACCAGCATATTTTCACACTTCACATCCGGGAACTCTCCGGCCACTCTGCCCACTACCTTCCGCCACAGCCGGGAGGTATCCAGTACATTGGCCTTATCTACGGAAATGACTCTGTGATCCCGTTTGCGGGCGATAGAGAAGGCTGTCCGGGCGATGCGCTCGATCTCATGCTCAGCATAGGTCATATCGTCGTGAGCCACCAGTTCGCCTTTTTCTTCGGCGGTAACATGGGCCCCGAAGTAGGCTCCGCCGATCAGTTCCCGGACCATCATCAGGTCGATCCCCCGGGAGACGATTTCCGGTTTCAGCGGGGAAGCGGCTGCCAGCTGACGAAAAAGCCTTGCAGGCCGCAAATTTGCATAAAGTCCCATGGCGGAGCGGATCCCCAGCAGTGCCGCTTCCGGTCTAATTTCCTTCGGAACGCCATCCCATTTGGGGCCGCCTACCGCCCCCAGAAGAACACTGTCACAATTCAAACACTTTTGCAGGGTATCTTCCGGCAGAGAAGTCCCGCAGGCATCAATGGCACAGCCGCCTGCCAGCACGTTCTGAAAGCAGAAGGTATGTCCAAATTTTTCGGCAATGCGATTCAGCAC
Source organism: uncultured Clostridia bacterium (assembly GCA_944386445.1). GTDB lineage: Bacteria > Bacillota > Clostridia > Oscillospirales > Ruminococcaceae > Merdivicinus. Next base: position 2,543 of record CALXBD010000110.1, on the reverse strand, counting down.
CCGGATCGCCTGTTCCACGATTTCCGGACCGATCCCGTCGCCGCGAATAACCGTAATGGTTTTTTGCATACTGAAACCTCCGCTTATTTCTTCAAAGAATTGAGAAGCCCACCGCTGCGGATAATGTCCTTGATAAAATCTGGGAACGGCTCTGCCTGATAAGTTTCGTTTCTGGTCAGATTGCGGATAACACCGCTGTCAAAATCCACTGACACCTCATCCCCGTTTTGAATCTTGTCACAGGCTTCCTCGCATTCCAAAATTGCCAGACCGATATTGATCGCATTGCGGTAAAAGATACGAGCAAAAGTCTTGGCAATGACGCAGGAGATGCCTGCTGCTTTAATGGCAATAGGAGCATGCTCTCGGGAAGAGCCGCAGCCGAAATTCCATCCGCCTACCATAATATCGCCATTTTGGACCTTGTGGATGAATTCTTTATCAATATCTTCCATGCAGTGGGCAGCCAGTTCCTGGTGGTCTGCTGTATTCAGATACCGAGCCGGAATAATCACATCGGTATCAATATTATCTCCATATTTATGGACGATTCCCTTGACGTTCATATCATCAATCCTTTCTATCAGTCCGTTACGCTACAGGGCTGGCAATTTTTCCCGCGATTGCGGAAGCTGCGGCGACGGCGGGGCTGGCTAGGTAGACTTCCGAATCCACATGGCCCATTCTTCCCACAAAATTGCGGTTGGTAGTAGCGACCGCCCGTTCTCCAGCAGCCAAAATTCCCATATAGCCGCCCAGGCACGGCCCACAGGTAGGAGTGGATACCGCGCATCCGGCGTCGATGAAAATTTCCATATATCCCAGCCGGACGCAGTCCTTCCATACCTGCTGAGTCGCCGGAATGATGATGCATCTGACATTAGGCGCAATCTTTTTCCCACGCAGGATTTCTGCCGCTGTTGCCATGTCGGAAAGCCTTCCATTGGTGCAGGAGCCGATCACGACCTGATCAATGGGAATGTCGCCGATTTCGTCAAAGGTTTTGGTGTTTTCAGGCAGATGCGGAAATGCGACTGTCGGTTGAATTTCCGAAAGGTTCACTTCAATGGTCTGCTCATACACGGCATCCGGGTCTGCCGCATAAGTTGTCACCGGCCGTTTTACCCGGTTATGAATGTAGGCCATAGTCACCTCATCTACCTCAAAAATGCCGTTTTTAGCACCGGCTTCGATTGCCATGTTAGCAATGCAGAGGCGGTCGTCCATAGAAAGATTTTTCAGTCCAGGACCAGTGAATTCCATGGATTTATAAAGGGCGCCGTCCACCCCGATTTGTCCGATAATATGTAATATCACATCTTTACCCGAAACATAGGGCTTCAGTTCTCCCGTTACATTAAACCGGATGGCAGAAGGTACTTTAAACCATGCTTCACCGGTAGCCATGCCGGCTGCCATATCGGTGGAGCCTACTCCGGTGGAAAAAGCTCCTAAAGCCCCGTAGGTGCAGGTATGGGAATCAGCGCCGATAATGCATTCACCCGGCGCCACCAGGCCTTGTTCCGGCAGAAGGGCGTGTTCGATGCCCATTTTCCCCACATCAAAATAATTTTCAATGTCGAACCGGTGGGCAAAGGTTCTGCATTGCTTGCATTGAGTGGCTGCTTTGATATCCTTGTTGGGCACAAAATGGTCCATGACCAGCGAAATCTTTTCCCGGTCAAATACTGAAGTAAATCCGGCCTTTTCAAATTCATTGATGGCCACCGGAGAGGTGATATCATTGCCCAGCACCATATCCAGCTTCGCGCGAATCAGCTGTCCTGCTTTGACTTCCGGCAGTCCCGCATGGGCCGCTAAAATTTTCTGGGTCATTGTCATTGCCATAAGGCTTCATCCTTCCATATTAAATGTAGTAATCAGCGGAGCATCCGGTTGACAGCGGAAAAGAGCGCCCGCACAGATGCATAGATAATGTCGTCCTGGATCCCGACGCCCCAATAGACTTTGCCGTCCTCGCCGGTAATGGACACATAGGCGACAGCCTGGGAGTTAGAGCCTGCCTGAAGGGCGTGTTCCTGATAAGTAAGGTTTGTAAAATGCACACCAAGATTTTCCTTAATTGCGTTGGAAACAGCGTCCAAACGTCCGTTGCCGGAGCCAGTAATCTCTCTGATTTCTCCGCCCTGCCGGATGGTCAAAGTACAATGAATGCCGCCGTTGCGGGTGTAGTGGTAATCGGCCAGACAGACGGGTTCTTCCAGATTCACATATTCCGTATGGAATATGTCCAACACCTCTTTGGGACTCAGTTCCTGATGTTTGTGATCCGAAACTCCCTTGACAATATAACCAAATTCCTCCCGCATCTTCTTGGGCAGGTCGTATCCGTAATTCTGTTCCAGCAGATATCCAATACCGCCCTTTCCAGACTGGGAATTGATCCGGATCACATCGGTCTGGTATTCCCGACCTACATCCTGCGGGTCAATGGGAAGATAGGGAACCGTCCAATAAGGACATTTGTTTTCTTCCCGCCACTTCATTCCCTTGGCGATGGCATCCTGATGAGAACCGGAAAA
>CALXBD010000109.1 GCA_944386445.1 uncultured Clostridia bacterium | reverse complement strand
CGTTATCTAATTTAAGAACTGGCGACCACCCAGCTCGATACTGATAAAAAATTGATCCTAAAAATAAAAAAACCGGCAGAAGATTCTTTAATGAGTCTTCTGCCGGTTTTTGTCTGTGTATTATAAGTTTTTCAAAGGTGTTAAAAGGATCTGCGCAGCACCGTCCTTGCCCTGGAAATTAGCGCAAGGATACGCAAACCGCAGCTGAGGCTGCGTCCCCAAATCCAGATGAAGGGTCATGGCGTGAGGCGTATCGCGATACACAATTCGCAGATTCAGCACATTTTCTGTCCAATTGCCGGCTGCGCCTATGGGGCAATCAGTTGCAGCAGAACCCTGGCCGTTATTGCCAATCATGTCCGGGAAAATCGGAAAGCCTTTGATATCTGCAGTTTTATAGCTTGCCGTGCCGAAGGGAATCCGGATACAATCCTCTCCGCAAACAGCGGATAGCGTGCCGCCGTCCTCTGTGGCATCAACTCCAATGGTTTTAAGCCCCAATTCGTTTCCCTGGCAGACAAATTCCGCATTTACCGAACGTCCATTTCCTTGAGGGATGGGACAGCTCAATCGAGCCAGCCGCTCTGACAGTTCCTTCCCGGCAGGGGAGTGGGGAAGCGGAGCATCTTTCATGGCAGGCAGAATATATGTCCAAACGTCGTCCAGAACTTCCTGCATATTTCCGACAAAGCTTGTCAGCACCAAAACAGCGCCTTTTTCCGGAAAGGCTACCATATATTGCCCATATGCCCCATCAAACCGGAAGCAGTTATGTTGGCATCGCCAGATCTGGTAACAGTATCCTTGCTGCCAATCGGGGACAGAATTAGCAGGAGCGTTGTCAATCTGTATGGAGGTGGCTTCCTTCACCCAGTCCTCCGAAAGGATTCTCTTTCCCTCAAAAACGCCTCCATTCAGATATAGGACGCCCAGTTTGGCAATATCCTCCGGGCTGACGTGGACTCCCCAGCCGCCGCAGCAAATCCCCTGGGGAGACCGATCCCAGCGTACCCCCTTAATTCCCAACGGTTCAAAAAGGCGCGGGGTCAGATAGGTAATCAGATCCTCCCCAGTCAGTTTCTGGACAATAGCCGACAGCATGTAAGAAGCCCCCGAATTGTAAAGGAACCGGGTACCGGGCACATCCTCCACAGGCTGATGCAGGAAAAAATACTCCCAATCCGGCACTGTGTTTCCAGGATGTAAAATCAAATCCTCACGCTGTCCGGCGCCCATGCGCAGCAGATCCCGCACTTCCATGGCCGCCAGATTTTCTGAAATGTCCGTCGGGCATTTTTCCGGAAAAAAGGAAATTACTTTGTCACGAACCGAAAGCCTTCCTTCATCCACAGCCAGCCCCACTGCTGTTGCAGTCCAGCTTTTGCTGATGGAAAACACATGACTTTTGTCTCCGCGCTGATAGGGCGAAAAATATCCTTCTGCGGCAGCTTTTCCGTCCCGAATCAGTACAATACTGTGAAGATCCCGGCCTTTTTTTTCACATGCATCCAAAAAAGCCAGAATTCCTGCAGGGTCGATTCCCGCATCCTCCGGAACAACAGGTTCAAAATGTTTTTGCGCATCCAGCATGAATGTTCCTTCTTTCTTAAAACGTCAGTACCTTAACGGCGTATTTCTGCAGTTCGACTTGTCCTTCCAGCAATTCGTCGGAGTCAATGTCACGGAATTTCATTCCTTGCGGCAAGGTAACGACCTTGGTGTTTTCGCTGAAATTCATCAAAAAGTAATATTTTTCCCCGCTGCCTTCCCGCATGGTCAGGCTGACACCTTCGGGAAGCTCCATTTCCAGCGGAGCAGTCAGCCCTGTTTCTTTCAGCAGTCCATCCGTCAAATCATCTATGAAATCCTGCCCTGTCCTTGCGGCAATGTAATAAACCGCTCCGCTGCCGACCTGATTCCGTGTCAGGACCGGCATACCCGCATAGAAATCCTTTTCATACACTGCCAGGACCTCCGTCCCTTCAGCAGGATGAACGATTTCTCTGACATCGCCCAAGGCATATGTTCCCTGCAGCCCCAAATCGTTTTCTTTTACAACCGCAGAATTTTCATCTTCCGGGTAAACCGCATCCAGTTCTTCTGTACGCAGACCGACTGTTTCCATCATCCCGTCTCCCGGGAATCCCCCCAGGAAGCAAAGATCGTTTTCGTTGACATATCCGGTCAGATAAGTTAACACCAACCGACCGCCCTGTTCGGCAAATTCCCGCAGCCGCTTAGCGACGCCGGGACGCAGCATGTAAAGCATCGGTGCAATCAGCAGCTTATATCCGGAAAAGTCGCTGTCTTCTGAAACGATATCCGTTGGGATACCGCGTTTCCAGAGGGCACGATAGTGCGCCCTGCAGGTATTCACATATCCCCGGTCTCTGTGGTTGTGTCCGCCCTGGAAATCGTCGATTGCCCAACGATTTTCCCAATCATACAAAACAGCCGCTTGGGCAGATGTCGTTGTACCGGCCACTCCCGAAAGTTTCTGCAGCAGTTTTCCGACGGAGGCCACCCCTTGAAATTCCATCGTGTCCTCCCGGCCGTAATGGTCGACTACCGCACCGTGGAATTTTTCAGACGCACCCCGGCCTTTTCTCCACTGGAAGTACTGTACAGAATCCGAGCCGTGGGCGATTGCCTGCATGGAGGCCAGCAAATGCATTCCCGGGCGTTTCACCTTGTTGACGTCGCCCCAATTGACCTTACTCGGCGTACTTTCCATCATCAGGAAAGGCTTTCCGGCTTTGAAGGAACGGTTCATGTCGTGTACAAAGGCAACGTCGGCAGCAGTTTCCCAGGTTTTCTCATGGGGATTATGCCATCCGGGGTAATTATCCCAGCAGACCCTGTCCAAAATATCGACCATTTTCCAGTAGTTGAGACCGTTATAGAACCCCATATAGTTGCTGGTCACAGGAATATCCGGGCAGACTTCCTTCAGAGGGGCGATTTCATTGCGCATAAAATCCAGTGTCTGGTCGGTGACAAACCGTTTCCAATCCAGGTTCATCCCATGGATGCCGCCTTCGCCGATAGGGGACGGCGACTCAATCTGATCGAAGGATGTAAACCGGTGGCTCCAAAAATAAGTCCACCACTCGTGGTTCAGTTTTTCAATGTCGTTGTCGTATTTATTGCGCAGCCAGTTGCGGAAAGCCTCCTGACAAAGCGGGCAGTGACATTCCCCGCTGTATTCATTGGAAATATGCCACATCATCAAAGCGGGATGCTTTCCATAGCGCTCTGCCAGCATCCGGTTGATTTCCCGAACCTTCTGCCGGTAAATCGGCGAGGTCAAGCAGTGATTCTGGCGTCCTCCGTGGAGATGGCGGACACGTTTTTCGTCTACCCGATTGATTTCGGGATACTTCTCGTCCATCCAGGCGGGACGCGCTCCGGAAGGTGTCGATAGTATGATATGGATCCCATTCTTCCAAAGGCGGTCGAAGACCTTATCCAACCATTCAAAGTGGTATTCTCCTTCTCTGGGTTCCAGGGCGGCCCAGGCGAAGATGGCTACGGTTGCGCTGTTAACGCCGGCAACCTTCATTAAGCGGACATCCTCCTTGAGAATGTCCGGATAACCGAGCCATTGGTCTGGATTGTAGTCGCCTCCATGGATCAGGCAGGGGTTTCCGGGGATAAGCGGGGCAAATTTTTCCATTGATGATACATCCTTTCTGCGGCAGAGTTACAAGTACCTCCTTCAGAAGTTTCTGAGGAATTTTTTGTTTTGTTCCAAAATATCAGCGATAGCCGATTGCGCTTCAGCTGAGCATGGCCGAACAGGATCCGGGGTTTGCGGCAGAGGAGCCAATTGAAGGGACAATACCGCCATATCATGCCAGCTCCCCAGCTTAAAACCAGTGCGGGACAGTCTGCCTTCTTCCACAAACCCTAACGCCTTATGTAGCGCTAGGCTTCCCGAATTCGGGATTGTTATGTGGGAGTATAAATGATAGCAGCCCATTTCCCGAAGAATTTCAATAATACAGCGGCACAAAGCAAATGCAATCCCATGGCGCTGGCATTCGGGCCGGACATAAACCGAAAGCTCTGCATTCCAGCCGAAAGCCGCCCTGGTACGATGAGGGCCGGCGTAGGCGTAGCCCAAAATGATGCCATTTTCTTCACAGACCAAATACGGGTATTTCTTAAGGATTCCTTCAATCCGTTTCTTGAATTCCTCAATGGGAGGTACTTCATATTCAAAGGTAATGGAAGTATTTAAAATATAAGGCGCATACACTTCCAGAATACCAGCAGCATCCTCGATAGATGCCATACGAAGAACAGGCGGCATACGATTCACTCCTTTGTTTTTTTTATTTTATCACAAAAAAACTGCAGATGGAAGACAATTTTTCAATAAATAAAAAAAGCGTATGCCGAAAGTGGCATACGTTGTCAGAGTGGTTAACCTGCCCAAGCCAGTTTATAAAAGCGCGGATAGGCGTTTAAGAACTGCTGGAGAGTTGTACGGGAGCGGGAGCCGGGATCATTGATCGTAAAGTTTTCCGCGGAAAGCCCCTTTCCGTTGTAGCCTGTGACGACGACCCAGTGCTGACCGCCGGAAGCGGTCTTAGCGCCGTAAATCACAGGGGTGCCCTGACGAAGCAGAGAAAGGATAAAATTCAAATCTCCGCTGGCGGTGCTTTGCTTATACGTTGTAGGCCAGTAAAGCGCTCCGCCGGGGGTATAGGTCAAACGGCGGCTCATTTCATCGGGGTAGATGGTTTGTTTGAGCCGGTAGGATTCTGTCATGGCCAGTGCGGTTGTAGTACAGCCGATTTGGCCGATTGTCTCGCCGTAAGAGCCAATCTGGACAGAGGACCAGCGGGAGTCGGTCTGCTTGTAATCCGGAATGTTCAGGGAAACAGCACCGTTGGAGGAGGTGTTTCCGGAAGAGTTATTTCCGGAAGAAGAAAGGTAACTGCTGCTGACATAGCCTGTTTTCCCGCCAAAGAGGATTTTGCTCCATCCGTTTGATTGGGACAGGACAGTAACGGCGGTTCCTTTTTCCAGAGAAGTCAAAATGGAATAGGAGGTTGAGGGACCCTTCCGGACGTTCAGCCGTCCTGACACAGTGGCTACAGAAGCGGAAAAGCTGCCTTCCACCTCATCAATGTAGGCGGCGCTACAGTATCCATAGGAGTTGCTGCCGTAACGGACCCGCCACCATGAGCCGGAGCGTGAAACCAGTTCCACGGCGGTCCCTTTCGGAAGAGATGTAAGAATAGAAGAAGACAAAGAAGCAGAGCTTCGAACGTTCAACCCAGAAGTCGCAGTAGCAACAATGCCGGCGGCAGGTGCTGATGCTGTTGCTGCGGAAACCGGTGTCCCCATCAGCGAGAAAGCGGTCAGGCAGGCTGCCACAAAAGATACAATTCGTTTTTTCATCAATTCACCTCGAAAAAAGTTTTGCGGTATCCCGCAGAGCCATTGTAGCACAAAAGCATGTTTTTGTGAAGAGTCCAAATAATGGATATTGTATTCGTATAAAACACACTTTAAAACTTTCCTTGAGGTCCCGGGACAGATGTGATATAATTATAAAAAAGGAGGCTTCTGCGTGGAAGGAAAATTTGAGATTCCGAAGTTTCATTACTTTCGCTCCGGGAACCCTTACGGCGGCAGCGTGAAAAATTTTCGGTTCCGTATCAAACCCTCTGACGAAGTGCTGAAAGTTTGGGCATGGCCGGGCCCTTATTGCCAGGAGGTAACGCCTGAAGAGCAATGGATCACGGAAGAATTCCCATTGACAGAAAGTGGATTGGCAGAGGCAACTGCCTGGCTTGAGCAGGAAGAAATGAAGGATCGTTATCATTTAACTTGATGAAAAAGCCCCAACAATCGCAAGAAAAAATACCAGGCACGAAAGTACCTGGTATTTTTGTCATTTCAGTCGCATTTTCATTGACTTTGCTGACGGCATTTTTTTAAAATAATGATGTAACAGGATGCCGCCAGCAACAAAGCAGCACCGGTCCAGGCTGCGACCTCAGCCAGACAAATCCCCAGAAATCCCAGCAACGCCGGCAGCGTCAACGCAATGATGACACGCATAGCCAGTTCGACCCCTCCGGAGATCATCGGAATCAACGTATTTCCCATTCCCTGTAAAGTGGAGCGGTATACAAATAGAAAACCCAGTATCCATTCAAAGCCACCCATGAATGTCAAAAATAACCCGGCTGCGTCTAAAACATCGGTTTCCGAAGAATCCACAAAAAGCGTGATGATCGGGCGACGGAAAATAATCATAACAGCTCCGAGTACGACGGTTACGATCAGGCTGATCCAAACGCCGTTGCGGAGTCCGTGACGAATCCGCTCGATTTTGCCGGCTCCCAAATTTTGACCCGCATAGGTAGCCATTGCCAGTCCCAAGGTAAGAGCCGGCTGTTCAGCCAGATTCTGTACCCGGCTGGCAGCGGTGAAGCCGGCCACATATACCGAACCATATCCGTTGATGACGGCCTGCAGGATAATTCCGCCGATGGCGATGATGGAGTTTTGCAGCGCCATCGGGATTCCCAGCAGGAACAAGCGCTTCTGCATGGACGGCAGGAATTTCCAATCCCGGCGGGTAGTGCGCAGAATCGGATACTTTCGAAGGATCAGATAGCAAAGGACAGCAGATAACACCTGGGAAATCACAGTTGCCAGAGCTGCTCCCCCCACTCCCATCTGAAGCGGAACCACAAAAATGATGTCCAACACCACATTGACGACAGCGGAGATCACAAGGACATAAAGGGGGCCACGGGTATTTCCCAGGGCGCGAATAATGGATGCATAAAAATTATACATTACCGTAGCTAAGGTGCCCGCATAGATGACCAGCAGATATGTATTGGCATCTTCGATGATATTATCGGGAGTATTCAGAAACTTTAGCAGAGGCATGGAGGTTGTCATGCTGATAATTGTAAATATGACCCCGATAAAAATAGATTGAATCGTCCCCTGGGTCAGGGTATGGCGCAGTCCTTCTGCGTCCCCGGCGCCGAACCGCTGTGCCGTCAGGATTCCAAATCCGCTGGTCAAGCCTGTAACGAATCCCAGGATCAGAAAGCTGACCCAGCCGGTAGCGCCTACTGCGGCAAATGCATCTACACCGATCCCTTTACCGACGATGATAGAGTCGGCCATATTGTAGAATTGTTGGAAGAGATTTCCAACCATCAGCGGCAGCGTAAAACCGATCAGCAGACGGGTAGGGCTGCCGACAGTCATATCTTTTGCGATCATTCAGGACGCTCCTTTCTGTCTGCTTGAAGTCTTAGAATTGCCGAAATCGTTTGTTCCGGCGTTTGCCCGGTACAGTTCAGTATCAGATCGGCATATTGCTGATACAATACCGTTCGCTCTTTGTATACATCAGCCATGGTTTCTCCGGCGGGAATGGCGATGCCGCGGGTAGTAATATTGGAAAGTCTGGCCATAATTTCGTCAAAGGGAAGCTGCAGATAAATAATTGTACTGCATTTCTTCAAAAAGGCCATAGCGGACGGGCTGTAGACGACACTGCCGCCGGTGGCAATGACGGTGTTGCTGCAGATTGCAGACAGCACAGCCTTTTCTTCCGCTTTCAAAAAGTATTCCAGGCCACGTTGGTTGAGAATCTGTTGCAGGAGACAGTTTTCCTGTTTTTGAATCAGGAGGTCTGTATCCAAGAAATCCATGCCCAAGGTTTTAGCCAGAAGGACCCCGATGGTACTTTTTCCGCAGCCGGGCATCCCGATTAAGGTAATATTGTTCATACCAGCACATCCCTTTTGTTAGAGCAGGCTGTTGTAGTCACAGCACAAACACTATTATGGTATCATATTTCCCAAGGATTGACAAGAATCTTTTTATAAAATTCTATTGCCGCCGATATTTTTCTAAATGTTGCAGAAGATAGGGCGTTTTCATAAGAATCCAGAAGTTACGCAGGTTTGATTTTGAAAAAATGCAACATAAAACCAAATTTTCAAAACTCGCATTTCCAAAGTTAACTGGGAAATTTTCTGTATCGGAAATTTTTTGGAAAAATGGGTTGACAATCAGATAAAAGGCGATATAATGGAAACCAAAGGGCTTTCCCTTGATGGACTATGTTTGTAAATGACAAAAAGGAGAGACTGCTATGCTGGCAAAACGCCCCCCTATGGGATGGAATTCCTGGAACACTTTTGGCCATGATATCAACGAAAAACTCATCATGGAAACTGCTGACGCCATGGTGGAAAAAGGTTACCTTGAAGCAGGGTATGAGTACCTGGTTATCGACGACTGCTGGTCTGAAATGGAGCGGGATGAGAATGGCCGTTTGGTACCGGATCATGAAAAATTCCCTCATGGCATGAAGGCCGTAGCCGATTATGTCCACAGCAAGGGCCTGAAATTCGGCATGTATTCCTGTGCCGGCGTCCGGACCTGTGCGGGATATCCTTCCAGCTACGATCATGAATATGTGGATGCCCAGACCTTTGCGGAATGGGGCGTCGATTTTCTGAAATATGATTTCTGCAATTTCCCTGAATCCGGCAACTGCAAATCCCGTTATTTGAGAATGAGCATGGCTTTGAAGGCCAGCGGTCGGGAGATCCTGTTCTCCGCCTGTAACTGGGGTGTCCAGGAGCCTTGGAAATGGATGGATTCTATCGGTGTCCATATGTACCGTTCTACCGGTGACATCAATGACAGCTATCAGTCCTTTAAGGATATTGCTGTCAGCCAGATTCCAAACCTGTGCATGTCCGGCTCCGGCTGCTTCAATGACCCGGATATGCTGGTAGTCGGCATGTACGGCAAGGGGAATGTAGGCTTCGGCGGCTGCACGGATGAGGAATATCGGACCCATTTTGCACTGTGGTGTCTGTTTGGCGTACCGCTGATGATGGGCGGCGATATCCGGAACCTGAATGATGTTAGCCGGGATCTGCTTTTGAATAAGGAACTGATCTCCATCGATCAGGATGAAGAATGCCGGGCGCCTTATTTGGCAGGCCAGTCCGGAAACGATCATTATTTCTTTGTTCGTCACCTTTCCAACAATGAGTTCGTGTTGGCATACTTTAATTTCTCGGATAAGGCTGGAATGACCTACCACTACAGCGGCGCGTTTGAGGATATCGGCATTCCGTATGGCAGCGGATACGGATTGGAGCTTACCGACGTCTTCACCGGGGAGAAATTAGGTGTGAAACGGGATTACTTCGTACCTCAGGTGGAAGCCCACGGCTGCCAGATGTTTAAGGGCAAGCTGGTGCGGGTCTGATGCCTGAATATTGCCGGAACTGCGGAAAGGAATTGGAACCGGACGAGATTGCCATTTATAAGAGAATGGTGAATCGCGGCGCTAAGGATTTTCTGTGCATCTCCTGTTTTGCTGCGGAATTTCGCGTCAGCGAGGAGCTGATTCGAGAAAAGATCCGGCATTTCCGGGAGATGGGCTGTACATTATTTTTATAAAAGATGGGACACGGCTTATAAGGCTGTGTCCCATTTTGCGTTTTCTGCAAACAGATTCTTTTTGCGGAAGAAATAATATCCAAAGCCTGTCAGATCCGCCAGCAGCCAGCCGATGGGTACTGACCACCAAATGCCGACAACGCCCACCACAGGAATCGCTGAAAGCAGATAGGCGAGCGCAACCCGGGTCCCCAGCGAAATAACAGTCAATATGACTGACATTCCCGGTTTGCCCAAAGCGCGGTATAATCCGTACAGCAGGAAAAGGCACCCGATCCCGCAGTAGAAAGTCCCTTCAATGTGGAGGTAGCGGACCCCTTCTGCTAAAATTTCCGTCTCGCCGGCGTCGACAAACAATTTCATCAGCGGTTCTGCCAAAATCCAAACACCTGCCGAAATGACCACGCAAAAGAGCATTGCTGCGGCGACAGCTCCCTTCAGACCTCGGCGGATCCGCTCCCATTGTCTGGCACCGTAATTCTGGGCGATAAAAGTTGAGAAAGCATTGCCGAAGTCCTGAACGGGCATGTAGGCGAAGGCGTCGATTTTTACGGCGGCTGCGAAAGCGGCCATAACTCCGGCACCAAAGCTGTTTACCAGTCCCTGAACCATCAAGATTCCCAGATTCATTACCGACTGCTGGACACAGGTCAGCAGGGAAAAGCTGCTGATTTCCCGCACACAGGCCCAGCGGATCCGGCATTGGGCACGCTCAGGCCGCAGTTTCGGGAATCGGAACCAGGTATAAACAGCCAATCCTATACCGGAAAGGTATTGGGAAATTACCGTTGCTTCCGCTGCTCCGGAGACCCCGCGTTGAAACACCAGTACAAACACAAGATCCAGCACGATATTGGTGACCGCGGAAACGGCTAAAAACCACAGCGGCGTTCGGGAATCGCCTACCGCGCGCAGCAGCGAGGCAAAATAATTATAGAGGAAAGTGGCCACAATTCCCATAAAGATGACCTGCAGATAATCCCGCATCAGTCCCCAAACCTGTCGGGGCGTTCTCAAAAACCAGAGAATTCCGTCGATGCCTGCCGAGGCGGCTATATTGAGGATCACGGTCAACGCAGCAATTACAACAAAGGAAGTGAAAATTCCTTCCTTCAATCCCGCGTTATCTTTTTGTCCAAAGCGGATAGAAAAAACCGCCCCGCTCCCCATGCACAGCCCCAGCAAAATCGAATTTAAAAATGTCATCAGCGTAAAGGCGGATCCTACGGCAGCTAAAGCGTTTGCCCCCAGAAAGCGCCCGACAATCAGGGTATCGGCTACATTATAGCATTGCTGCAGAAGGTTTCCCAGGATCATAGGCACTGCAAAACGCAGCATGGTTCCCATCACAGGTCCTTTGGTTAAGTCACCGTTCATTTTTGACACTCATTTCAAATCGAAATATATGTCTTACGAATCGTAATAAGTATAACAAATTGTCCTACAGAAGTCAATCACCGAATTGCTTTTTGAAGTGAGATGCTTTATAATAGATAAAAAGCGGAAAGAAGGAAACTCTATGTTTTTGGATGGACTGGATGAACTGGATCAGAAAATTATCCGGCTGCTGATCGAAAATGCCCGCATGTCCTATTCTGAAATCGGCAAGCAGATCGGTATTTCCCGGGTGGCTGTCAAAATGAGAGTGCAGGCGCTGGAACAACGCGGCGTAATTGAAGAATACACAACCGTAATCAACCCTCAGAAGATTAGCGGAGCGGTCTCCTGTTATTTCGAGATCGAAACCCAGCCGGAAACCTTTCAGGAAGTGATCCGACGGCTTGCCGCCAACGAAACCATAACCCAGATTTATCGGGTCACCGGGCAGAATCGGCTTCATGTTCATGCAGTGGCAGCTTCCAGCCAGGAAATGGAGTACCTTTTGCAGAATGAAATGGACCAGCTTCCCGGACTTATATCCATCACCTGTAACCTGATCCTTTCCAGGATCAAAGATATTAAGGGGCTTCGGCTGTAAGTTCTAAAGTGTCTGTCAATGGCGGAAAAGAGACAGTTTTTTCGGCAATGTTCCTGTTGACATCAAGACAGAGATATATTATCATAAGTATTAGTATGATTGAGATTTTTATTTGTGAATTCTAAAAAAATATAGAAAAGGGAGGATTTTTTGTGGAAAACGCAAAATATTTAGAATGGATATCTCACTCTCTGGAGGACCCCGATCTTACCGCGGAACTGGAGGCCGTTAAGGACAACGAAGAGGAACTGAACGACCGGTTTTATCGTGAACTGGAGTTCGGAACCGGAGGATTGCGCGGTGTTATCGGTGCTGGTACCAACCGAATGAACATTTATACCGTTCGCAAAGCAACCCAGGGACTCGCGGATTATGTAAACCGGAATTATCAAAATGGCTCTGTGGCGATCAGCTACGATAGCCGTATCAAATCGGATGTATTTGCCCGGGAAGTTGCCCGCGTCTGTGCCGGGAACGGCGTAAAAGCGTACCTTTATTCGCAGCTTATGCCGACACCTGCACTTTCGTTTGCTGTACGGGATTTGGGCTGCTCTATGGGTGTAATGATTACTGCCAGCCATAATCCGGCTAAATATAACGGGTATAAGGCATATGGAGCCGATGGCTGCCAGATCACCAACGAGACAGCAGACGCAGTGTTGGCGAATATTCTGGCAGTGGACGAATTTGACGATGTGAAGCTGGCAGATTTTGATGCCGCTTTAGCTGACGGGAGGATCGCCTATATCGGCGCGGATACAATTGAACGCTATTATGAAAACGTTCTGGCCCAGTCGATCCACGGGGAGATTGTCAGAACCAGCGGATTTAAAGTTGTGTATACGCCTTTGAACGGCACCGGTAATAAACCAGTTCGTGAGATACTGAAACGAATCGGAATTCAGGATGTCACTGTGGTCAAGGAGCAGGAGAACCCTGATGGCAATTTTCCGACCTGCCCGTTCCCGAACCCTGAAATCAAACAGGCATTGGAATTGGGCATGAAATATTGTGAAGAAACCGGATCGGATCTGCTGTTGGCAACTGACCCGGATTGCGACCGCGTGGGAATCGCAGTGAAATGGCATGGGGATTATAAGCTGTTGACAGGCAATGAGGTAGGCGCCCTGCTGCTGGATTATATTGCCTCCCAAAGAATTGCAATGGGGACTATGCCGCCCAAGCCCTTGGCAGTAAAGACCATTGTTACTACGGATCTCTGTCAGAAACTGGCGGATAAGTATGGAGTGAAATTGGTCAATGTCCTTACCGGCTTCAAGTTTATCGGAGAGCAGATCGGTCGGATGGAAGCAAAGGGAGAAGCAGAGAATTATATTTTTGGATTCGAGGAGTCCTATGGATACTTGGCTGGAACCTATGTACGGGATAAAGACGCGGTAGTGGCTTCCATGCTGATCTGTGAAATGGCCGCCTTTTATTCGAAACAGGGCAAGAATTTGGTGGATGTCCTGAATGAACTGTATGCGACTTATGGCTACTATCTTTGCACACAGCAGAGCTTCGCCTTTGAGGGAGAGGCCGGAATGGAGAATATGGCAGCCATTATGAAGTCATTGCGGGAGCATCCTGCAAAAGAAATTGCAGGGCATAAGGTTTTGGCGTTTGGAGATTATCTGGCCAGCGTGCGTACCGACTGTACTACCGGAGAAAAAACGCCGATTGATTTGCCAAAGTCCGACGTGCTGATGTACGAAATAGACGGCGATTTGAAGGCTGTGATTCGTCCTTCGGGCACAGAGCCTAAAATCAAGATCTATTACTTTGTAATTGCTAAAGATGAAGCAGCAGCGAGAGCAGAAGAGAAAATTTTGCAGGAGAGCTTTACGAAACTGTTAAAAATTTGACAAGTTTATGGAAAATTCTCCCAAAATCGTCAAATCCTCTTGACAGGCGCTCAAAAAATACTACAATAAGTATTGAATCAGAATTCATAGTAAGAAATGTAGAATGAATACTGGAGGGTTATCCATGAGTGTCAAAACAATCGGCGTCCTGACCAGCGGCGGAGATGCGCCGGGTATGAACGCAGCTGTCCGTGCTGTAGTACGGGCTGCATTGAAAAAAGGAATGAAAGTTTTAGGTGTTCAGCGCGGCTATAATGGCCTGATTAACGGCGATATGGTTGAGATGAATATGCGCAGCGTTTCTGATATCATCCAGCGGGGAGGAACAATCCTGTATACCGCTCGCTGCTTGGAATTTAAGGAAATGGCTGGCGTCCTGAAGGCAAAAGCAATGTGCGAAAAGGTCGGAATGGACGGCCTGGTCGTAATCGGTGGCGACGGCTCTTTCCGCGGTGCAGGAGATTTGTCCTCTGTAGGTATTCCTTGTGTCGGCCTTCCCGGCACAATCGACAACGATATTGCATGCACAGAGTATACCATCGGCTATGATACCGCGATGAATACCGCAATGGAGATGGTTGATAAAATTCGTGATACCGCTGAGTCCCATGACCGCTGCAGCGTGGTCGAGGTTATGGGTCGTCGTGCAGGCTATATCGCACTGAATTGCGGCATTGCTTGCGGCGCGACTTATATCGTGGTGCCGGAAATTGGCCTGAATATGGATCAGATCATCGAAAAAATCGAGGCTGCCCGGGCTTTGGGCAAAAAGCATTTCATTATCATGGTGGCAGAGGGCATCGGCCATGTAAAGGAAATTGCTCAGGAAGTTGAAAAGCGTACGGGAATCGAATCCCGTGAAACCGTTTTGGGACATGTGCAGCGCGGCGGTAACCCGACTGTTACAGACCGTGTTGTGGCCAGCTTGATGGGATATCATGCCGTTGAACTGCTGAGCCAGGGAATCGGCAACCGTATAGTGGGCAGACAGAAGGGCGAAATCGTTGATTTTGATATCAAAGAAGCCTTGGCAATGAAAAAAGAATTCCCGATGGATCTTTACAATATTGCCAATGATATTTCCTTCTAAAAACGAAGATGAAGAATGGGCCTCTTCCCTGATGGGAGGAGGCCCATTTTGTATGCATGTTTTAGAAAATAACAGGCAGATTTCTGATGAGATTCCAATTAAAGTTGGTTCCTGTGACGCCAGGCAGTAATTTCTTCATCTACAGATTCACCGCCGTCTCCATGAACTTCCAAAAGCTCCGTAACCGTGGCCCCCGGACAGAGGGTGGGAATTTCTTCTGCGGCCTTTCCGCTGCCGCCGCCATGAGTCACAAACGGCGCCACCGTTTTTCCTGCCAGATCAAGGCTTTTCAAAAATCCGGCCAGGGGCGGTGCGATCTGGCCGCACCAGTTGGGTGAGCCTACATAGAAAATGTCGCAGCTATTAAAGTCACAGTCCGGTTGTTCCACAGGCGGGAAAACTCCCTCTGCAATTTCCTGCTTCACCCGTTCGACTAACGCACGGTAATCGCTGGGATAAGGCTGCATGGCCTGGATGCGGACAAGCTGCCCGCCTGCCAGAGCTTGAATGTGTTTGGCAACTGTCTCGGTATGATGAGACTGAGAAAAATAGATAACGGCACAATGCTGATCCATATTGATCCTCCTTACAAAAGGCCCTCTTTCAAAAGCGCTCAATTCGATGCGCTTTTCTCGACAGGCCGGAACAGTTGAACATCTTCTCAGCGGCATTTTAGAAGTTATAAACCGCTCTTTGCGACTATGGTACCACAAATCGACAGAAAACGCAACTGGAATTCGGTGACCATTTTGCCGGGAAGGGCATAGGATGGAAAAAGGGGGATTTTCTATGGGAATCAGGCATCGAAGGAGAAATCCGGCAGTGTGGATTTTGTTGGCCATTGTTGTACTGATGGGTATACTGTTTTCTGTGCTGGAAAGAAATCTTCAGGAGACATCCGAAACCTTGGCCGAATACTATTCCCGGAATACCGCGACGGAAGCGATGACACAGGGCATCGAAGAGGTGGTAGGGGATTTCCAGGGCACCCCACTGGTACATATTACCGAAACCGATGAAGGGGAAATCCGCGCTGTACAGGTGGATGTTCAGGCGGTTAACCTTTTTAAGATCGAAGTGACAGAAAAAATTTTGGAAAACCTTCAGCAGGCAGGACGCAATGAAATAAAAATTCCCATCGGGACGTTATTGGGAAGCAGTCTGTTTTCCGGGAGAGGACCATCGCTTCACTATCGCTTTCTGCCGGAAGGGAGCGTTTCAACCAGAATTCTTAGCAGTTTTGAAGCCTGCGGCATCAACCAGACCCGACATCAATTGCTGCTTTCGGTGGAGGTTCAGGCCGGCGCGATTCTTTCCCGTTACCAGGTCCAGGTGGATGCCCCCACGGAGTATGTCCTGGCGGAAACGATCCTGGTGGGAGAAACGCCTCAAAATTATACTCAGGTTCTTACCGACAGCAAGGAACTCTTGGGAGATATTAACGACTATAAGGCATCAGATTCGTTGGAAATTTCTGCGAATCCTTGACAAGTCGGGCAATCTGTATAATAATAAGGAGTGTAGTTTTGTCGAATCTCCGCTTTTGGCGGGGGAATCGGCCAGGAGGTGACGGATGTGGAAAAATCCGGTCGCAGACGAACCGGCGGATTAGTTGTAATGGCGATTTTTGTGGTAATCATGGTTCTTTTTTCGGGACTGTGTTGGTGGCTTTGGCATAATCGGGAACAGGAAGTTCCGACCCGTGTGCTGGGATATGAGTTGATGCCGATGGAAGGGGACAGTATGGAACCGGAATTGGCAGACGGAAGTGTTCTTCTGCTGAATGATGCGGTCCTGTCCGAATTGAGATCGGGAGACGCTATCGTCTATGACCGCGCCAATGGCCAGGGCGGAACTGTTGTGCGGATTGTGAATCTGGCTATGGAAAATAATGAAACTACCCTTTTGGTGAAATCAGACCGAGATTTGGAATCGACGGAATTGTCTCCGGAAAAGGTCAATAGCCGGGTGGTGGGATCAATTCCGCTGCTGGGTACCTTTTGGGATTTTATTATGACCGGCCGGGGGCTTTTGACTGCAATCGTAGCGCCTTGTGCGCTGTTTTTCCTGATAGAAATGGCCTATTTGATTTACTATGCCCGGTCGGGGGCTTCTGAGCGAAGACGTTCGGAGGCGGGAGATCTGAAGCGTAAAGCAGCTAATCACCACGCAGATGATCAGCAGGAGAATTTTGTGGATGTTACTGCCAGATTTACCGGGGACGGTCGAAACCGTTCGTACCAGTCGCCTTTGCGGAAGGAGATGGACAGAATTTCCGACGGTCCGGATGAGGATGTTGCACCGGAAAGTCTTACAGATAAATATGCCGATCTGGATTTCAATCCGCTGGTCCGGGAGGAAGAATCTTCCGGACTGGAGCGGGTCGTTATTCCGGATGCTCCTGCCGCACCGGTCCTTACGGTGGCAATAGACGGAGAGGAAGCAGCACGTCTCTCCCTTTCTGAACCGCGGGAGATCAGTGTTAAAACCGGCGGCTTCCGAATAGATATTACTGTTGCCCCGGACCGGTAAGAATTACCAGTCCGCCCGGTGCAACAGCTGTTTCATGGAGAAACACTGTTGATGGGGGACCCTGTTCCGCGGCAAATGCGTGGATGGGGGCGATCCGGTGATAAGGTGGATTCGGAAAGCGGCAGCAATATTGGCAGCGGCAGTGGTACTGACCGGCTGCGGTACAATGGGACTTCCGGGAGAAAGCTCTTCTGTAGGGGAGGAAGGGATGGCGTTAAAGGATATCCTCTCCGCTTTGGAGGAGCAAACTTCCGGAGAAGAAGAGGAGCAGCCGACAGAAATGAAGGCAATTTGGATTTCTTATCTTGATTTGGTTCCTCTGCTGCAGGGGAAGGATGAAACCTCCTTTTCGCAGGCTTTTTCCGAAATGGCTGAGAACTGCAGGCAGGCCGGACTGAATACTCTGATCGTCCAGGTGAGGCCTTTCGGCGATAGCTTTTACCCGTCTGAATACTTTCCGTGGTCTTCCCTGACAGGGGTCCTTACATATGACCCGCTGGAGATTATGACAGCAGTTGCGGAAGAAAAAGATCTGTCGATTCATGCGTGGGTAAACCCAATGCGCGGAATGACAGAATCGGAGATGGCGGATGTGCCTGAAAACTTCCCCATGCGGATATGGTATGATGACAAGGAGTCCCAAAGCACCTATTTGATGATCGTAGATGGCCGCATCTATCTTAATCCGGCCTCGACGGAGGTGCGGCAGCTGATTGCGGATGGAGCCGCTGAATTGGCGGAAAAATATGCTGTGGATGGAATCCATATTGATGATTATTTTTATCCGCCGTCTATGGATTTTTCAGTAGATGCGGCAAGTTATACAGAATACTGTGAAAACGGCGGCAGCCTTTCACAGGCGGATTGGCGCCGGGAAAACACTTTCGAAATGGTGCGGGAGATGAGCAATGCCGTAAAAGAGAAAAATTCTCGGATAGTGTTTGGCGTCAGCCCCCGCGGGATCCTTTCTCAGAATCTGGAAGATATTTATGTCGATTTGGAGCGTCTGGCTCAGGAGCCGGGCTGCTTGGATTATATAGCGCCTCAGCTTTATTACGGATTCAATAATGAATCGGCTCCGTTTTCGGAGACTGCTTTAGTATGGAATCAGTTGGCAGAGGAAAATAATATCGCGTTGATACCGGGCCTTGCCGCCTATAAAATCGGCGGGGAGGACCCTTATGCAGGGACAGGGAAAAATGAATGGGCAGAAGACCCGTCCCTTTTGGCTGCCCAGATTCAAGAAGCCAGAACGCTGTCTGCATACGGAGGGATCATGCTGTTCCGTTATGGAAGCATTTTTCAGTCGGCAGAAGAACGTCAGGCTGCAATGAAGGAGGCGATGGAAACTTTTGTCCCCGTGCTTCAGGAGGAGGCAAACCCTGCCGGTTAACCGGCGAAAAGAGAAAACCGCATCTGAGCGGTAAACCTGCGACGTTTGAAAAGGATAGGATAGCAAATGATGAGAAGAAAAATGAAATTGGGCATTGTATCCCTATTGTCAGTGCTGGCAATCTTGATGACAGCTTTGCCGGTGTCCGCTGCAGGAGGCATGACAGCGCTCCTGCAGGATGTTTCTCCTAAGGCAATGATGAGTGTTCCTGCTGGAAAACCAGTGGCGCTTCGTGCGCTGGCGGCGGCAGGAAGTACGGTTACAGCATCTGTGAATGGGCAAACCGTCAATCTGTCTTTGACCTCTGAAGAGGAGAATGGCGCTTTTTGGTACGAGGGTACTTATACGGCTCCGCAGGCGTCTCCCGGGACATCGCTGGGACAGATCCTGTTCACGGCCAAAAAGGGAACCCGTACAGAAACACGGATAGGTGGAACTATCAAAATTGCAGAGAAAAATGTAACAGAGATTGTAGACCCTCCCACGGATGTGGAGCCGGTTTCGGGGGATATGATCCAGATTACAGCTGATTATGCGGATATTTTCAGCTCGGTGGACCGCGGAGAAGACTATGCCGCGCCTTATTACTATAACCTGCCCAAAGGAACTATCGACTACGTGACAGGCAGCACTGCCTCTACTTATATTCTGAAGTCGGGCCGACGTGTTTCTAAGACAAATGCGGTCAGCTTGGGTTCCGGAACAAAGGGTAATAATAAGATTACCGGATTTACCGTAGACGCGGATGCCACCTATACAACAATCACAGTAGATCAAAGCTGGAATGTTCCTTTCAATTTGACTCCTACACCGCTTACTTACGCCAGCTCGACCAGCAATACGGTTACAAGCTGCAACCCGACCGCAGTCGTGCTTACGTTTGATTATACAACAGAGTTTGCTCCCAGCAAAATTACGTTCCCCAGAAACAGCGCCTTTACCAGCGCAACCTGGCAACAGACGACCGTAAATGGGATTCCTCAGCTTCAACTCACGCTGCAGCTTTCGCAGAAAGGCGGTTACTACGGCGCTTATGCAAAATATAATGCATCCGGCGACTTGGTACTGACTTTCTTGAATCCGGTGGACAGCCTGGAAGGTGCCCGCATCGTGATCGATCCCGGCCATGGAACCGGAGATGTGGGAACTACTGCCGGTGGTTATTACGAATCCAATCTGAATCTTCAGAAGGCAAAGGCCCTGAAAACTGAATTGGAAGCCCGCGGGGCAGAGGTGTATATGCTCAATACCAGTGGAGGTACAAAACTGGGCGTTTATGACCGAGTCGATTTGGCAACTGAATGGATGCCCCATATTTATGTTTCGGTTCATCACAATTCTGCAAGCGCTACATCTGCACGAGGTATTGAAGTGTACTACAACAATCCCTGGTCACAACGATTGGCAAAGTATGTAAATGACGAAATATTCTATGCATATCAGGCAATGCCCTATGGAGACGGCGCGAAAAACCGTGGTGCAAAATTCAGTGAATTCGCGGTAAACCGTACCAAACAGTTTGCTTCAATCCTGGTAGAGTACGGCTTTATGACGAATCCGGACGAACTGAGCCTTTGTGCCGATCCGAAATATGATTCTGCCTTCGCTAGGGCAACCGCAGACGGAATTGAGGAATATTTCGCGGGTTAAAAGGAAAGAACCAAAAATTCATAAAACGTACAAACTTCCCCCTTGCAAAATTCGCTATAGTATCGTATAATAGTCTTATTGTAGACCGGCTTGTCTGCCGGGTGCGAATTTTCAATTGGAGGTATTGTGAATGCTCACAGCTTTGCTGGAAACTACAAGCTCTACCGATCAGATGAGTTCTTGGCTCATGATTTTGGCGCAGTTGCTGTCAATCTTGCTCGTTGTAGTAGTTATGTACTTTATTCTGATCCGTCCCCAGAGAAAGCGGGAAAAAGAAACCCAAAAGATGCGTAACAGCATCCAGGTAGGAGATGAAGTCACCACCAGTGGAGGAATCGTTGGTCGTGTTGTCTCCCTCCGTGAGGATACTGTGGTAATTGAAACTGGTTCGGACCGGAGTAAGATCCGGATTAAACGCTGGGCAATTCAATCCAACGAAACTCTGCACGACGATCAGGCATAAATTTTCGCATGTCCGCATATCCATGAGATAGATTCTCATGGAAGGCGGGTAAAAAATGGAAAAAGCGGCAAGAACGGATCAGCAGACTTTGATAGACCGGATGAAAGCCTACATTAAACCGATAGTGTTTGGGTTGTTGGCAAGTGCGGCAATCGTTTTGCTGCTGCTCCTTTTATTCGCAGTGGCGTTGCCAATGCTGGGGATGACACAGGCAGCTGTGCCATGGTTGGTTCGTTTGACTTCGGTGGTGGCCGGGTTTGTTGCGGGATTTATTTCTGCAAGGTGCCGCAGAAAACGTGGGCTGCTGATAGGAGGGGCTACAGCCGCTGTATTAGGGTGCTGTGTCCTGATAGCCGGCTTTTTCGTGTCCGGCGGAATTGCGCTGATGCAGGCTGTTACAAAACTGCTGCTGTATGCGGTAGCAGGAATGGTTGGCGGCTTCCTGGGCGTGGGTTCCGGAAAGAAACGACGGTAAATCATAGTTGACAATTTTAGGATTGGAGAGATAAAAATGACGAATTCCAAACATGTAAAAACTCTGAACAACGCAAACCTGAAATGCAGCGCTGCAAAGGGCGGCTGCGGCGAGTGCCAGGCTTCCTGCCAGTCTGCCTGCAAGACCTCCTGCACTGTTGCCAACCAGAAATGTGAGCACGAGGAGAAGTAATTCCTCAGAAAGAGTTATCGCACAAACGCGGGCGTACAGCGTGCGGATCACGCACCGGTGCGCCCGCTGCTTTTGTGCAACAGACGATTTGAGAAAGGCATGGTAAGATGATCCATAAATATAGCCTGAACGGCTACAATATTGTTTTGGATGTTCACAGCGGCGGCGTTTCGGTAGTAGATGACGCGGCATATGCCCTGCTGGACTATTTGGACGCGCCAATGCAGGAAAAATGTCCGGAGGAGATCCTGGACAAGCTGTCGGAGCGTTTTGGGCGGGACGAACTGGAAAGCGCTTACGCGGAGCTGTACGGAATGTATCAGGATGGGATCCTCTTTTCTGAGGACGACTACGAGCAGTTTGCAGACAAGATGGTTTCCTCTCCTGTAAAGGCAATGTGCTTACACATTGCCCATGACTGCAACCTGCGGTGCAAATATTGCTTTGCGTCCACAGGGGATTTCGGCCACGGCCGGAAGCTGATGGACTTTGAAACAGGGAAGCGCGCGATCGATTTCCTGATCGAACATTCCGGAACGCGGCGAAATCTGGAACTGGATTTCTTCGGCGGCGAGCCTTTGATGAACTACGAAGTGGTCAAGCAGGTGGTGGCCTACGCCCGGAGTATCGAGAAGCAGCATAACAAGAATTTCCGGTTTACCATTACCACCAACGGCGTGCAGTTGACGGAGGATAAATTCGAATTCCTTAACAAAGAAATGTCCAACGTTGTTCTCTCCATTGACGGCCGTAAGGAAGTCAACGATCGGATGCGTCCCAATGCAGGCGGAAAAGGTTCTTATGATACAATTCTGCCTCATTTCCAGAAATTTGTGGAGAGCCGGGGGCAGGATCAGTATTATGTCCGCGGAACCTTTACCCGGTATAACCTGGACTTTGCGGAGGATGTGCTGGATCTGAACGCAAAGGGATTCGACCAGATCTCTGTGGAGCCGGTGGTCACCGATTCAAAGTACGACTATGCCCTGCGGGAGGAAGACCTTCCTAAGGTGTTTGCCGAGTATGAGCGGCTTGCAAAGGAACTGATTCGGCGCAAAAAAGAAGGGAAAGGCTTTAATTTCTTCCATTTTATGATCGACTTGGATCAGGGTCCTTGCGCGATCAAGCGGCTGCGGGGCTGCGGCTGCGGCAATGAGTATGTCGCGGTGACTCCCGATGGGGATATCTATCCCTGCCATCAGTTTGTGGGCATGGAAGATTGGAAAATGGGCAACCTTTACGACGGCACTTTTGACCTGAAACGGAAAGAGTATTTTGCCCATGCGAACATCTACGGCAAGGAAGAGTGCGGAAAGTGCTGGGCAAAATTTTACTGCTCCGGCGGCTGCAATGCCAACAATCTCCAGTATGCGGGAGATGTGCTGAAACCTTATCGGCTGGCCTGCGAGATGGAAAAGAAGCGCTTGGAGTGCGCAATCATGATTAAGGCTGCAATGGCAGATACTGACAGTGAGTAATTTTCAGCGGTACAGTCCGGGAAGAATTCCGGGCTGTGCCGCTGGCTACTTTTGAAAGGATGATATGAAATGCTGAAACTGGGAGTCATTGGGTGCGGAAATATGGCTACGGCAATTATGAAAGGGATTGCTGCAGGCTATAAGGGAGAATATTCCCTGTTCGGATATGATGTTTCCGGGGATAAGACCGCCGCTCTGGCTGGTATCGGCCTGAAAGCGGAGAATACCATCGCTGACGTGATGCGCGACGCGGAATATGTCCTTTTATCGGTAAAGCCTCAGAACATGAGCGATATCCTGGCTGAGATCGCGGCTTGCCCGGAGAAAGACCGAGTGTTTCTCTCTATCGCCGCCGGGATCCCGGCAGAACGGATCAAGCGGGAACTTGGGTATGATGCCAAAGTGGTACCGATTATGCCCAATACGCCGCTGTTGGTCGGAATGGGCGCCACAGCCATGGCACGGGTCGCTCCGGTTGCGGAGGAAGAATTTGCGGTAGCGCAGGAAATCTTCCGCTGCGCTGGCGTAGTGCGGGAAATCGCTCCCGATCAGATGTGCTCGATTATCGCAATCAACGGCAGCAGTCCGGCGTTTATTTATGAATTTGCCAAAGGATTTCTGGACTACGCCCAAAAGGAGGGGATTGACCGGGAAGCAGCTTTAGCGTTGTTTTCCCAGTCTCTGAGGGGCGCTGCTGATATGCTGGATAATTCCGGCTACACGGTGGATGAGCTGATTGCTATGGTTTCTTCTAAAGGCGGTACCACCATTGCCGGACTGGACGGATTCCGGGCAAATGGCTTCGGGAAAGCGATTTTGGCTGGCTGCGAAGCATGCACGAAGCGCGCCTGCGAACTTGCTGAATCTTAAAACATCATGATGCGGACAACTCGGCTGCCTTTTGGATTGGCGGATGAGTTTGTCCGCATATTCTGTTCCGAACCTTCATAGAATGGAGTAAACCAGGAAGGGGAAGGATCGGAATGGAAGAAATGGATAAAGTAGAAATAAAACGGGAACCCGTTGTCAGACAGCCGGAACGTTCGAGACCGTCCAGACCGATGCCAAAGCGGACTACCTTGACAACGGTGCTGGCAGTGCTGTTTTTGGCAGGCGTGGCCTACGGCGCCGCGTTGGTGGGAGCATTGGACAGGGAAACGGTGGAAGCGTTGGATGCTATCACTAAGGGATTCCTGCTGGGACGGGCCGATGCAGGCTTCGGGAGTATCTTTTTCAGGTCGGCGGTATCCGGTTTGCTGCTGGCAATGGTCATTTTTCTGTGCGGCTTTAGCGCGGTAGGGCAGCCGTTTGCGTTGTTCTCGCTGATTTTCCGGGGGATCGGGCTGGGAATCTCTATGGGGTACTTTTATAGCCAGATGGGCGGGCAGGGAATCCTTCTTTCCATGGGGATGCTGCTGCCCAGCGGCGCCTTGTCAGGATATGCGCTGCTGCTGGCCTGCAGGGAATCGATCAAGCTGTCAGGCCTGTTTTTCCGCGCAATGACCGCGGAAGCAGTAATGCCTTCCAGGACCTTCCGGCTGTATGGACTGAAATTCCTGATCCTGGCTGGAATGCTGCTGGCGGCTGCCTTGACAGACGGTATATGCGCAAAGCTTTTTTCCGGTATGGCAGCACAGCTTGGGAAATGAGCCTTTTGCCGGTGGACCAATTGTAAATTTGGTTCACGAATCGTTTATAAATTTACTATCGACTGTCTATTGACAAAATTCGCTTTTTCTTTCATAATAAATGTTGTGCCTGTATTATAGAGGACAGTGCCCCCTCGATTTCATCGGAATCTTTGCTAACAATCTTCTCCCGGCAGACGTACAGCCGCCGGACGGTGATTTCCGAGAATGGCCAAGTTGCCAACCAAAAAGAAACGGAGAAGTGAAAAAATGGCTTTTTTCGGATTGTTTAATTACAGTAAGCCCGGCCCAGGTGTGGATAAGAATGCGCCTAAAAAGAAGCGCTTCTTCTTTTTCTTTGAACTGTATTTTCGTAAGTTCTGGAAACTGATCCAATTAAACCTGCTGTTTGTGGTGTGCTGCATCCCTATTGTCACCATCGGCCCGGCAATTGCAGGAATGACTTATGTGCTGAGAAATTTTGCTACAGAGAAGCCCGTTTTTCTGGTGTCAGACTTTTTTGACGCTTTCAAGAGCAACTGGAAGCAGAGTTTTGCCCTTTCAGTCATTTTTGGAGTAGTGTCGGTTGTTTCCGGATTATCATTTTTCTGGTATTTCGCTAATTCGGCCGGTTCCTGGTTGATGCTGATTCCTTTGGGCTTGTGCATCCTGCTGTGCTTAGTTCTGCTGTTTATGCAGTTTTATGTCTATCTGATGGCTGTTACGGTGGAGC
>CALXBD010000108.1 GCA_944386445.1 uncultured Clostridia bacterium | reverse complement strand
CAAAACAAAGACGGCTGCGGTAGCGTTGGAGGAAGCGTACCGTTCGTCAATTATGGTGGGAAAGTTTCCCTGCTGCGTGCTGCTGCTGGAAATGCCCTGCGATCAGGTGGACGTCAATGTCCATCCTGCTAAAATTGAGGTCCGCTTTGTTAGCGAAAAATCGGTTTTTGACGCGGTGTATTTCGCGGTAAAGAGTGCGATTGCGCAGGATAATCTGCTGGCTCCGGAGAAAGACGAAGAGGTCCGGCGCCCTGCCGGCGGACTTCTGTCCCAGTTTGCCCAGCCTGAAGGTGAACAGCAGTCCCTGGATGCGCCGGTAGTTTCGGTAAAAGCAGACTTTTCCGTCCCGCCGGAATCTGCTCCGAAAACTGTCCACGCACCGGTGGCCCATTCGGAGAATGTGGTGGAGGAAGAACCGCCATTACCGGAGCCTCCTCCGGTTTATCAGGTAGGCGGCAGCCACTTGACAGATACCATTGAAGAAAAGCCGGCACCTGTGGAATACACGGCGCCTTTGCCTAAACAGGATAAGGTTGAGGTAGCGCAGGCCGAGGAGCCGAGAAAATTTCGGATTCGGGTGATCGGCGAAATCTTTTTCACCTATATTCTTGCCCAGATTGATGAAACCTTTGCCATTATTGATAAGCATGCGGCCCATGAACGAATCCTTTATAACCGGCTGAAGGAAAACAGCGAGGGCTTGGAAAAGCAATATTTGCTGACGTCGGTTGTGGTGACGCTTTCCAAGGCGGAACATGAGTGTATTCTGGAACGGCAGGATATGCTGGATCGGTTGGGCTTTACGGTGGAGGATTTTGGCGGAAATACCGTGGTACTGCGGACGATACCGGCAGTGGTGGGAAGTGCCAGCCCGAAAGAGATGTTTTTGGAAATAGCGGCTTCCATGGTTGAAATGCGCCGTCAGCAGCTGCCGGAAGTCGTAGAGGATATCCTGCATCGGATTGCCTGCCGGAGCGCTGTCAAAGGCGGCGACCTGAATGCTCAAGAGGAACTGAAGGCTCTGGTCGAAGTAATCTGCAATGACGAGAATGTCCGGTACTGTCCTCACGGCCGACCGGTCATCCTGCAGTACAGCCGTTCGGAGCTGGAAAAACTGTTCGGCCGGATTCAATAGGAGGGATACACGATGAAATTGATTGTTCCGGGATTTGCGATTATATTCTGTATCTTCTGGATCTATATGGCCATCCGCGCCGGCGCTCCTTGGTTTTTTGTCCTTTTCGGCTTTGCTTTTTTGGGACTCATCATTTTTACGGTTGTGCGGAATCTTTCCGGAAAAGGCAATAATTCCTCTGGCTTTTCTGATGAATCCGATGATGACTTCGGAGAAGATATGCAGGATGATACCGAGGAGATTTTTGATGAGAGTCAGCAGGAAAATTCGCAAGGGGTTCAGGAGAACCCTGATAGCGAGGATTCAGGAGAAAAGAGATACTGCCCGTCCTGCGGTGCAGCGGTGGCTCCCGGGAATCGGTTTTGTGAGAACTGTGGACAAAAGCTGAAATAGTGCGGCAGGATAACCTTTAAGGAGAAATCATTTGAACAGTTGGAATCATTTGCTTTTAAATTTTCGGGCGCCTCAAAAAAGTTCCTGTGGCCGGAAAGTTGCTGCCATAGCAGCAGGTACCCTGTTACTTGGTGTTCTGCTAGGCACCTTCTCTAAATGGCTGGATGATATGGCCCTCGATGATTCAATTTGGTGGCAGAAAATACTGGGAATTTTGGATCTGCGGAATGTTTTTTCTGATATGCCAGTATGGCTGCTGCTGGGAACAGTCATCGCGGTGGTTTCACCCGTCATATGGCAGGCAGCTATAAATGTATTCGCGTTTTTTGCGGGGATGACGGTTTCTTACCACGTCTATACGGTGTTTGTCTGTGGGTTTAACCCGTGGCGCTATATGCTGGTTTGGTATGGAATTGCTTTGTTAAGCCCTCTGGCAGCAGCAGTTTGCTGGTGTGCAGGTGGAAGAGCAAAATTTTCGTGGATCTTACAGCTCCTTTTGTTGGGAACTATGATGCTTTTTGCGTTTCCTGCGGGATGGCTCTATGTGGACTTGGGAAATTGGGCAGACTTGGTTTGCCTGGGAATCATGACAGGTTTATTTTGGCAGGGTCCGATGAAAATGGCTGCTCTGTTTGGTGGCGCATTTGTACTGCGAATGATTTTTGCTATGGTATCTGTAGTCCTGTAATAGGGCCGCAGACGAAAGATTGCGGAAAGAGGCGAAAATATGGGGAAAATCCGGATATTGGCAGTGGTGGGACCGACGGCATCGGGAAAAACCGCGCTGGCAGCGGAACTGGCCTTGCGGTTTGGCGGAGAAGTAATCTCTGCAGATTCCATGCAGGTTTATCGGGAAATGAATATTGCTACTGCTAAGCCCTCGGCAGAGGAACAGAAGGGGGTTCCTCATCACCTGATCGATTATGTGGATCCGGAAGAACCTTATAATTTGGCCCGATTTGTGGAAGACGCTCAGGCAGCAGTGAAAATGGTTGCCGGCAAAGGAAAAGTCCCGATTTTAGCGGGGGGAACCGGTCTTTATATCGATACCTTTCTTGAAAACCGGGATTTGGGAGAAGCCGGTGAAAACGAAGCGCTTCGGAATGAGTTGTATGCATTGGCAAAGGAAAAGGGAAACGGATATCTGTTAAGTCTGCTCCGGCAGGAGGATCCGGAAACCGCAGCCGCGCTGCATGAAAATAATCTGGTGCGGATCGTGCGGGCCTTGGAGGTCTGCCGCACATCCGGTATGACAATGTCGGAGCTGCAGCGGCGCAGCCGTGAAAGCGAACCGCTTTATGACTGCTGCAGAATCGGCATCAATTATCATGACCGGCAAGTTCTTTATGACCGCATCAATAAGCGTGTGGACCACATGCTGGAAGCAGGCTTGCTGGAGGAAGCAAAAGCTTTCTTCCAGTCCGGCAAGAAAACGGCGGTTCAGGCCATCGGCTATAAGGAACTGAAACCCTATCTGGAAGGAAAATGTTCCTTGGATGAGGCCGTAAATCAGCTGAAGCAGGCAACTCGCCGATATGCCAAGCGGCAGCTTACCTGGTTCCGGCGGGATCTGAGAATCCATTGGGTCTACCCGGATGGCAGCGGCGGAGTACAGGCGGCTTTCAATGAAGCCTTTGATACGGCGGCGGCCTTCCTGGCCCAAACTGAGACATAGTTCTTGTCGATTTTTCAATTTTGGGAAAGAATGGCGCTTTTTGAAAAAAATAGGGTGCTTTCATCGAAAAAAAATTCCCGGAAAATGTAATTCCTTATAGAAAAATCCTGCAGGATGTGCTAAAATAAAATTGTATATTGATTTCTGGGAAATGGATAAAAAAGACATAGGAGGATCCTCAATGAAAAATATTAATCTGCAGGATGTGTTCCTGAACCAGGCAAGAAAGGATCGGGTGAACCTCACAATATATCTCACCAACGGATTCCAGTTTAAAGGGATCGTCAGAGGTTTTGATAATTATACGATCATCTTGGATTGTGATGGAAAGCAGAATATCGTTTATAAACATGCCGTTTCTACAATTATCCCTGCACGCCCCATTACGGTCCTGAATTCCGGCGAGGAAACTGAAAATTGAATTCCCGGGTAATACAAATCTCGGCAGGAATCCTGTCCCTGTTCCTTTTGATTTATGTGGGATTCCAATTCTTTAGCGCTTCGAATCATTCTTATACGACCCAAACCGTTTACGCGCAGGATGTCGTTCAGACAATCCCGGTGGAAGGGATCTTTTTCCGAGAGGAAACAACAATCCCAGTGGAAGCTACGGGCGTTCTTTCTTCTTATTACAGCGTCGGAACCAAGGTGCCGATCCGGACATCCGTGGCGTGTGTTTATCAGGATGAATCCGCTGTCCGTAACCAATATCGTCTGGAGGATCTTCAGAATACGTTGGATGCTTTGAAAAAAGCGCAGAATTCTGCATCGTCTTCCGATGTCGTTAAGCCCGATGTGTTGAATGGACAAGCTTCGGATTATGTGAATAAGGTCATAACCGGACGGGATAACGGAGATCTTTCTGATATCAGCCAGCTTAAAGCGTCTCTTTTGGAAGTAATGGCCAGACGCGCACTGGTCCTTTCCGATACGGAAGGGTACGATGAGAGTATCACCAGCTTGGAACAGGAAATATCCTCTTTGGAGGGGCAAATTACCGGAAATGTTCAGGAGGTCGTGTCAACCGCCTCAGGATACTATGTGGATCATGTGGATGGTTGGGAATCAACTTTGACCTCTGAATATCTGGAGGGTATGACAGCCAGCGATGTGGATGAGTTTATAGCGGGTTATCAGGGATATAACGCAAGCCAAAATGCGGTTAAGATCGTTACAAACCATAAATGGCAATTTGTGGTTTCCGTTTCAGAACAGGAACTGCAAAGCCTTGCAGGTAACCGATCCGTATCATTGGAATTTCCCAATCGGAAGGAATCTGTAAAAATGACGGTTCTTTCTTCGGAGATGGATAAGGATACAGGAAAATATAAGGTTTGCCTGCAGGGAGATACAATTGATCCCTTTTTGTTGGGTACCCGCGTTCAATCAGCTGAAATCGTGGTCACAACTTACAGCGGATTGAAAATTCCAAAAGAGGCACTGCGCTTCCCTAACGATGAGATGGGTGTCTATGTCTTGATTGGAGATAAGATTTATTTCCGGAAAATTGATCAGATATACGAAACAACGGATTACGTCCTCAGCAGGACCTATTATAAGGGCGATACTGAAGGCACGGATTTCGTTAAGCTTTATGATACGATTATTGTGGAAGGCAAGGATTTGTATGATCAAAAATTGCTGCGGTGATGCCGGCGACATTGCCGGAAATCTTCGGACAATTCAGGAGAAAGTCCGGCAGACTGCCCAATCCTGCGGACGTGATGAGAAGAGTATCACTATTATGGCAGTTACAAAAACGGTGGCTCCTGAACGGGTGAATGAGGCTTTGGCATTAGGAATTTCCCTTTTGGGGGAAAATAGAGTCCAGGAATGCTGTGAAAAGTACCAAAGCTATCGGTGTGGAACGCAGCAAATTCACTTTATCGGCCACTTGCAGACAAATAAAATTCGCGCTATAATAAACAAGGTGTCTATGATCGAATCAGTCGATACGATCCACTTGGCAGAGGCGCTGAATGAGGAATGTGTCCGGCAGGATATGCAGATGGCAGTCCTTCTGCAGGTTAATATTGGTATGGAACCGACAAAATCGGGGTTCCCGGCAGAGGAACTTTTTCAGGCGTATGACGTAATTGAAAAACAATTTCCCAGACTGCAGATAAGAGGCTTGATGACGGTTCCACCGGATTCCCCGGACGATCAGTACTTTGCGCAAATGCAAAAGCTCTATCAGAAGCTGCAGCAGGCTCATCCCGATCGGCCTATAGATACACTTTCTATGGGAATGTCAGGTGACTTTGAACGGGCAATCCGATTCGGATCTACTCAGATCCGGTTGGGACGTGCTTTATTTGGACAACGACCGCAATTAAACAAAAATTAGGACAGAAAGGCGGATTCATGATGGGATTGGTTCAAAAATTGAAAGATATGTTCACTGAGTATGACGACGAATACGAAAGAACAACAGAAGATGGCCCAGTAGTGGATGATTTTGATCAGCTGAAAAGAGAAAGCAGTTCTCCTAGTGCCTATGACAGCTATGAGCAGGATGAACAGCCGACAATTACCAGCAATGGAAATCGCAGTAAAGTAGTCAATATCCATGCGACTACCCAGCTGCAGGTGGTGTTGGTAAAACCCGAACGATTCGAGGATGCCCGCGGAATCGCCCAGCATCTGAATGCAAAACGAACAGTCGTGCTGAATCTGGAGTCAGCTTCCAAAGAATTGTCTCGGCGGCTGCTGGACTTTTTAAGCGGCGTTGCTTTCGCCAACAACGGAGAGATCCAGAGAGTGGCAAACGCGACCTTTATTATCCTGCCCTCCAATGTCAACTTGATGGGTGACTTGCTGGATGAGCTGGAAAATTCTGGCGTCTATTTCTAATGGATGCCGCAAAAGAACAAGCTTATTTTGCAGCGCGTATCCGTAATCTCTTTGAATTGTGTGAAAAACTCCAATGCCCGAGGTTTTCAGACTTTTTGAATGAGGAAGAGGCTGCTGCTGCCGCTTCTATTGCTGAGCGGGCACGGATGCCGTTTCTGTTTTGGGGCGGTTTTTCAGGTGCAGGACGTGTTGTTTTGGGAGTTTTTCCCGAGTGGATGGAGCCGGATCAGAAACTCTTTCCCATTAAGGGATGCACATTTCGTTATCCGGAGGCTTTTTCCCTGACACATCGGGATTTTTTGGGATCCCTGATGGGGCAGCAGATCCGTCGGGAACTGATCGGGGATATCCTTGTGAACCCCGGAGAAACATATGTCTTTTTCGATGAGCGGGTACAAAAAGTGCTGCTGACGCAAATCGACAGAATCGGTAAGGTAGGAGTGGAAGTTCTGGACAGCGTCCCGGAAGGGATCTCTGTGCAGCAGAAATTTCAGGAAATAAACGGGACGTTGGCGTCGCTTCGATTGGATGCAGCCGTGGCTTTCTGCTGCGGTATCAGCAGGGAGAAAGCAGCAGCGCTGATTTCTGCAGGATCGGTCCAGGTGAATCATCGGGAAATGTCCAGTGTCAGTGCCCAGCTGAGCGATGGAGCGATCTTATCCGTCCGCGGAAAGGGAAGATTCCGTTTGGAAACCGACGGTACATTGACCCGTAAGGGCCGTATCGCAGTACGGATGCTGAAATATTTGTGATGAAAACAGAACAACCTGAAAAGCCGGGGAGTGAATGCCGGCGGCTTTTCAGGCTGCTTTGTATTATGGAAAGGAACAGGTGAAGACCATGTCCAGCAAGACACCGGATAAGCTCTTTGAAAAATCTGCCTTCGGCTATCGGCCAGAAGATGTGGATCGGTATATCGACCAGCTGAATGGTCAGATTCACGCTCTGGAAGCAGAAAAACAGGACCTTTTGGATAAGATGAAGATCCTGGCGGAGAAAATAAACGAGTACCGTAAGGAAGAAGGCGCTTTGCGGGATGCACTTCTGGGTGCCCAGAAAATGGGGAACACCATTGTGGCAGAGGCGAAGACCAAAGCAGATATGATGATTACCGATGCAAAGACCAGATCGGAACGGCTGATTTATGAGGCACAGAAGACCGCTGACGAAACTTTAGGCGGACTCCGCGGCCAGGTGGATCGGGAAAAGATGACTTTGGCAAAGATGGAAAAGGCAGTAGCGGATTTTAAAAGCAAGCTGCTCAGTATCTATAAGGCTCATCTGAATTTGATATCAAACCTTCCGGATATGGAAGAGGAATATCAGGAATTTTATTCCAGCCGGATGGCTGCCGCTCATGCAGAAACGGAAACTCCGGCACCCGAAGCAGAGACAGAAGCTCAACCGGAGCCGGCTCAACCTGAAGAACAACCGGTTCAGGTCCCGGATCCTCCGGAAGCCTCAGAAACTTCGGAAGAGAGTGAGCCGTCAAAGGAACCGGAAGTTTCTACCATGCGATTTGATAAGGTTGAGAAAGATGCTCCTGCTGCTCCGGCAGCGTCTCATGGACCTCAGGCCGCTCGTCCTGGACGCAAACTCAGCTTTGAAGAGAAGTTTGGCGATTTGAAATTTGGAAAAAATAATCCTACCCACGGAACGGGTAATCGATCATAACAAAAGGAGAGATCATTCCCAATGGCACAGGAAAAAACAGACTACAACAAAACCTTGAACCTTCCGCAGACCAGTTTCGATATGCGTGCCGGCCTTCCTAAAAAGGAGCCCGGTTTCATTGAACACTGGGATAAAATGGATTTGAATGCACGAATTCTTGAAAAAAATGCGGGGAAACCCTTATATGTCCTTCACGATGGCCCTCCTTACGCCAACGGAGATATCCATCTGGGTACTGCACTCAATAAGGTCCTGAAGGATATTATCGTTAAATATAAGAATATGACCGGCTACTGCTCTCCATATGTACCTGGATGGGATACCCATGGCCTCCCAACGGAACTGAAGGCATTGAAAAAGATCGGCCTGGATAAGGATAAAGCAACTCCCGCGGAGATTCGGCGGCATTGCCGGGAATTCGCTATGAGCTACGTGGATATCCAGCGGGAAGAGTTTAAACGGTTGGGCGTTACCGGCGATTTTGCGAATCCTTATATTACATTGAAACCTGAATTTGAAGCGGTACAGGTGCAGATCTTCGGGGAAATGGCGAAAAAAGGCCTGATCTACCGGGGAATGAAGCCAGTTTACTGGTGCTCTGAGTGCGGCACGGCTTTGGCAGAGGCAGAGATTGAATATAACGATGATCCCTGCGTGACGGTTTATGTTAAGTTTAAAGTGACGGATGACAAGGGAGTCCTTGCCAAAGCCGGCGTGGATGTTTCCAAAGCTTACTTCGTAATCTGGACCACGACAACTTGGACCCTGCCGGGTAACTTGGCAATCTGCTTGGGTCCGGATCTGGAATATACCGCAGTCAAAGCCAATGGGGAATACTATATCATGGCGAAAGCGCTGGCCGATGGCGTTATGAAAACTGCCGGCATCAGCGAGTATGAATTTGTGGGTTCCTTTACCGGAAGTGAGTTGGAATATACAAAGGCGGCCCACCCCTTCCTCGACCGGGAGTCCCTGGTCATTGTGGGCGACCACGTTACGCTGGATGCCGGTACCGGCTGCGTCCATACCGCTCCTGCTTTCGGCGTGGAAGACTTTGATGTTTGTAAGAAGTATCCTGAAATTCAGCTGGTGGTCCCGGTGGATGCTTCCGGCCGCCAGACAAAGGACGCAGGTGAATTCGCAGGTCAGACGCTGGAGGAGTCTAATAAGACTATCTTTGCACGGATGAAGGCGGATGGCACTCTTCTGGCTTCCCAGAAGATCACCCACTCTTACCCCCATTGCTGGCGCTGTAAGGAGCCGGTGATGTTCCGTGCTACGGATCAGTGGTTCTGCTCAGTAGACGCGATCAAGGATGATGCAATTAAAGCAATCGAGAATGTGGAATGGATCCCGGAATGGGGCGAGGAACGTATCAAGGGTATGGTCCGTGATCGTCGCGACTGGTGTATTTCCCGTCAGCGCCGCTGGGGTGTGCCCATCCCGATCCTTTACTGCAAACAGTGCGGTAAGCCCATTGTCAATGACGCTTCCATTAACGCGATTTCCGAATTGTTCCGCAAGGAAGGCTCCGATGCCTGGTATCTCCGGGAACCTGAGGAATTCTTGCCGAAAGGATTTGCCTGTGATGACTGCGGCTGCACCGAGTTTACAAAAGAACAGGATATTTTGGATGTTTGGTTTGACTCCGGCGTTACCCATGCCGCTGTCCTGAAGCAGCGCCCCGAACTGAAATGGCCGGCAGACCTCTATCTGGAGGGTGCGGATCAGTACCGCGGATGGTTCCAGTCTAGCTTGCTGACTTCCGTAGCAACTACCGGGCAGGCTCCGTATAAAGCAGTCTGCACCCATGGCTGGGTCGTGGACGGCGAAGGCCGCGCTATGCATAAATCTTTGGGCAATTCGATCTCTCCGGAGGAAATCATCAAGCAATATGGCGCTGATATTCTGCGCCTTTGGGTGGCTTCTTCCGATTACCATGCCGATATCCGCCTTTCCAATGACATTCTGAAACAACTGGCAGAGGCGTATCGGAAAATTCGGAATACAGCCCGGTATATTCTGGGAAATCTGAATGGTTTTAATCCCGATACAGACCGTGTATCCGCAGACGAATTGACAGAGCTGGATAAATGGGCCTATGAGCGTTTGGATGAACTGAATGATAAGGCTAGAGCCGGCTACGATGCTTTAGATTATCATGTGGCATTCCACGCAATTCATAACTTCTGCGTGGTGGAAATGTCCAGCTTCTATCTGGACATCATCAAGGACCGGCTTTACTGTGAGAAAGCAGACAGCGTCCTGCGCCGTGCTGCCCAGACCACTATGTATGATATTCTGACCTCTTTGACCCGGCTGGTAGCACCGATCCTGGTGTTCACTGCGGAGGAGATTTGGCAACACCTGCCGGCCTCCAAAGAGCTGGATATGGAGAGTGTGTTCTTTAATGAGATGCCTGCTAAGGTCAATATCCCGGTTTCCGATGCGTTTAACGCAAAATGGGATCTGATTTACAGCGTCCGCAGCGATGTTTTGAAAGCTTTGGAGCCGAAACGCGCTTCCAAAGAAATCGGCAAATCCACGGACGCAAAGATCATTTTGACATGTACCGGGGAGCTTTATGACCGGCTGAAGGCAGTGGAAGCAGAACTTCCGGCAGCATTTATCGTTTCTCAGGTGGAAATCGTCAACGGTTCCGAGGGCGAAATGGCTGGTGAAACAGAAGGACTTTTCGTGACGGCGGTTCTGGCAGGCGGCGAAAAGTGCGAACGCTGCTGGCTGCATGATTCTACCGTCGGCTCTGATCCGGAACATCCTACTCTTTGCGCCCGCTGTGCTGCGGCGGTCCGATAATTTCCTTCAAATTGCCGTCGGGGCTTCCCGCGGCAATTTGTGCTGTAATTTTTAGAAAAGGAGTTGGCCTATGAGACGTTATGTAGCACTTCTCATGGCGGCTGCACTGGTCGGCATCGATCAGTGGATCAAGCTGTTGGCAAAGGAGTTCTTGAAGCCGGGTGAGACAACCCCCATTATTCAGGATGTCCTCCATCTGACTTATCTGGAAAACCGAGGCGCCGCTTTCGGCATGATGGAAGGTAAAAAGTGGCTGCTTATTTGGGCAACAGCCGCGGTATTGCTGATTCTTATCCTGGCAGTGATGGCTGGCAAAATTAAACGGGATTTTCCGTTGTTTACGGTGTGCGTCATTATCGGCGGCGGTGTAGGGAATCTCATTGACCGGATTTATCGCGGATATGTCATCGACTATATCCAGTTTCGATTCGTGGATTTCGCGATCTTTAACTTTGCGGATATGTGTATTACCATAGGAACTGCCTTGTTGGTTTGCTATCTGCTCTTTTATGAGTTGATTGGGAAAAAACGTGAAGCGGCTAAGGAGCAGAACAGTGCCTGAACAGTGGATTGCAGATGTCTCGGAAGCAGGAATACGTTTGGATGCGTTCCTAGCTGAGAAAATGGATCGGAGTCGTGCTTCTGTCCAAAAGCTGATCGAGGCGGAAAATGTTTGGGTCAACGGATCGTTTGTTGCCAAAAATGCCCGACTCCGGGAGGGCGACAGTGTGGAAGTGGAACTGCCTCCGCCGGAAATTTTAAATGTCCGTCCGGAGAATATC
This sequence comes from uncultured Clostridia bacterium, assembly GCA_944386445.1. GTDB lineage: Bacteria > Bacillota > Clostridia > Oscillospirales > Ruminococcaceae > Merdivicinus. The sequence goes on along the minus strand of CALXBD010000108.1, from coordinate 8,576 downwards.
CCTCTGGATATTGTGTATGAAGACGGCGACTTGCTGGTGGTTAACAAGCCTAAGGGGATGGTGGTCCACCCGGCTCCGGGAAATCCTGACGGCACGTTGGTGAATGCGCTGCTCTTCCATTGTGGAGATAGCCTGTCGGGCATCAACGGAGTGATCCGGCCTGGGATCGTCCATCGGATTGATAAGGATACTTCGGGGCTGCTGATCGTGGCCAAAAATGACCGGGCGCATCAATGCCTGGCAGAACAGATTTCCGCGCATACCTTTACGCGAATCTATAATGCAGTTGTATACGGCGGTTTCCGGGAAGAAGAAGGAACGGTGTCAGCTCCAATCGGTCGGCATCCGGTTGACCGGAAGCGGATGGCAGTGGTTTCTTCGGGCGGCAGGCAGGCGGTTACTCACTATCGCGTGATAGAACATTTTGAAAGTTTCAGTTTCGTTGAGTGCAGACTGGAAACCGGACGGACCCATCAGATCCGGGTTCACATGGCGCATATTGGACATCCGGTGGCCGGAGACCCGGTTTATGGGCCGAAAAAATGTATTACGGAACTGAATGGGCAATGCCTCCATGCCCGGGTGATCGGATTTGTTCATCCCACTACCGGAAAATACTTGGAATTTGACAGCGGCCTGCCAGACTACTTTGTGAAATTCCTTGAAAAACTGCGGCGAAAATGACCGGAAGGAGCGTTGGTTTGCAAGACCTTTCTCAGATCCTGCTGGTAACCGATTGTGACGGTACGCTCTTGCAGGACGATAAAACTATTTCTTCGACTGATCTGAATGCGATTGGCAAATTTCAGGCGGCAGGTGGAAATTTTACAATTGCAACCGGTCGTTCTATTCCAACAGGCACGCCGGTGCTGCGGCAATTGGAACTGAAACTGCCGTGTATCCTGTATAATGGTTCCATGCTTTATGATTTTCTGAAAGACGAGATACTTTGGATGGCAGAGATCCCACAGAATGCCCGATTTTTGGTGGAGAAGGCAATAAAACGGTTCGGAGCTCCCCTGGGAGTGGAGATTCTCACACCAGAGGGAATGAATGTTGTTGCTTTTAACCAGCTGGTGGACGCTCATCTGAATGGTCGCACACCGATCCCGTATCGGTTGACGGGCATCAGGGAAATTTTGGATCGGAAATGGCTGAAAGTAATGATGGCAATGCCAGAGGCGCTGATGCCGGAGGTTTCCGCCTTCTTGCTCAGCTTTGAGACAGAAGGTGTCCGATTTGTCCGGTCGGAAAAGCTCTTTTATGAGATCCTTCCGGCAGAGGCAAGCAAGGGCAACGCTTTGAAACGCCTGTGTCGGGAAACCGGATTTTCCCTTGCGAGGACCGTCGCAATGGGAGACTGCGATAACGATATCGAGATGCTCCAGCAGGCCAGAGTGGGAATTGCCGTGGAAAATGCCTTTCCGGCGGCAAAGGCAGCGGCCGATTTTGTTACGGTCTCCAACAGGAAGTCCGCTGTGGCTCGGACCATCAACGAATTGATGGCGGATCCTGATACTTTTTTCAAAAGGGGGAAGAAGCAATGGAAATTCTGAGCGCGATGTCCATTACCGGAATTGCAGCATCTGTGGCACATTGTATGGGCGTTTCGCCGCCGGCTGCCGCGGAATCTCCTCTGAAGCCGGTTTTAGAAAAGGCAGAGCGGGTTTTTGGTAACCTTAAGGCAGAACGAGTCCTCATCTATAACCCTGATGCGGTAGCGCTGTGGCTTTATCCTAAATATACGGAGCTTTTTTCAGAGATTATGCTCCGTACCCAGCTGGCACTGCCGCTGCGTTCCGTCATGCCGACAGTAACGCCGGTGTGCTTTGCTTCTATGTATACCGGCGCTATGCCGGAAGTCCATGGAATACGGACCTATGTAAAGCCCGTGCTGAAGACGGATACCCTGTTTGATGCCCTTCTGCGCGCCGGGAAAAAACCAGCCATTGTTTCAACGGAAGGGGATAGCATCTCGAAGATTTTCCTGGAACGGGAAATGGATTATTATATTCTTAAAACGCCGGAGGAATGCAACCGAAAGGCCATAGAATTGATGCAGGAAGACCGGTATGACCTGATTACGGTGTATAACGGGGATTATGACGCCCAAATGCATCGGACCGGGCCGGAAAGCAGAGAAGCACTTGACACGTTAAAGAAAAACGCTGAAGCCTTTGCGTCTCTTTCCGACGCTGCGGAGAAATACTGGAGTGGGCGGCGGTATCTGACCGTATTTGCTCCCGACCACGGCTGCCATGAAATCGATGGGGGATTGGGAAGCCATGGGTTGGAAATGGAAGAAGATATGAATGTAATCCATTTCTTTGGATTTCACGGCTAAACGTTAAAACTTATAGATTCCAGAAAGGATGTATATTATGGACGCAAGTACTAAGCTTGAACTGCAGAAAACTGCCTGCCGGATCCGGATGGGGGTCATTGAGGGAACCTTCCATGCAAAATCCGGCCATCCCGGCGGATCTCTTTCTATCGCGGATGATCTGGCATACCTCTACTGGAAAGAAATGCGGGTGGATCCCGCGAATCCCGCTTGGCCGGACCGGGATCGGTTTGTCCTCTCCAAAGGCCACTGCGTGCCGGCACTTTATGCGGCTTTGGCACTGAAAGGATACTTTCCATGGGATGAAATCAAATCCCTGCGGCATACCGGCGCCCTTCTTCAGGGACATCCCGACATGAAGCATATCCCGGGTATCGATATGAGTACCGGCAGCTTGGGACAGGGGATTTCCGCTGCCTGCGGTATGGCGCTGGCAGGAAAATTGGACCAGAAGGATTATCGGGTATATTCTATTCTCGGTGATGGAGAGATCGAAGAAGGTCAGGTTTGGGAGGCTGCTATGTTTGCGGCACACTACAAGCTTGATAACCTCTGCGTCATCGTAGACAATAACGGATTGCAGATTGATGGGCCGGTGGCGGATGTGATGAGTCCTTATCCGATCGGAGATAAGTTTGCCGCTTTCGGCTGGCATGTGATTACAGTGGATGGCCATGATTTTGACCAGTTGGAAGCCGCGTTCCATGAGGCAAAGACCATTCAGGGCAAACCTGTCGTACTGGTCCAGAAGAGCGTTAAAGGCAAGGGTGTTTCCTTTATGGAAAATCAGGTGTCGTGGCATGGTTCTGCTCCCAATGCCGAACAGTATGAGATCGCGATGGCCGAACTGAAAGCCGCTCTCGCCCAACTGGATGCCCAATGAGTGTGAAAGGAAGGAATCCCATGTCTGAACTGAAAAAAATCGCTACCCGTGAAAGCTACGGCAATGCGTTGGCTGAACTTGCTCCTAAATATCCTGATCTGGTCGTGCTGGACGCAGACCTGGCGGCTGCTACGAAAACCGGTATTTTTAAGAAATCTTGCCCGGAACGGTTCTTCGATTGCGGTATTGCTGAAGCCAATATGATGGGCGTCGCGGCGGGCCTTGCTGCTGCCGGGAAAACTGTCTTTGCAAGTTCGTTCGCTATGTTCGCGGCCGGTCGTGCATTTGAAGTGGTTCGCAATTCGATCGGCTACCCCCATTTGAATGTGAAAATCGGTGCAACCCATGCGGGTATCTCCGTGGGTGAGGACGGCGCAACCCATCAGTGCTGTGAGGATTTTGCCTTGATGCAGGCTATCCCCGGCATGGTAGTGATCAGCCCTGCCGATGATGTGGAAGCCCGTGCCGCAGTGGAAGCCGCTATCAATTATAAAGGGCCGGTTTATCTCCGGTTCGGCAGACTGGCAGTTCCGGTCTTTAATGATCCGAAAACGTATCATTTTGAAATGGGCAAAGGCGTTACCCTTCGGAATGGTTCCGATTTGACCATTATTGCCACCGGTCTGATGGTCTGGGAAGCGGTCCTCGCCGCTGAGGAACTGGCTAAAGAGGGAATCAGTGCCCGGGTTATCAATATCCATACGATCAAGCCCCTGGATCGGGAACTGGTGGTCAAGGCCGCAAAAGAAACAGGAAAAATTTTGACCGTCGAAGAGCATAACGTGATCGGCGGACTCGGCAGCGCAGTTTGCAGCGTCGTGGCGGAAGAAGCTCCTTGTAAGGTAAGAAAGCTGGGAATTCAGGATGTGTTCGGCATGTCCGGACCCGCTGCGGAATTGCTGGATAAATTCGGCCTTACAGCAAAAAATATCGTGGTCCAGGCTAAAGAACTACTGGGATAAAATGTTAATGAAATTTATGTTTTCCTGCTTGACAAATCAGTAAGAAAAGTCTATAATCAAAATATTGTAGGAAAGAGACCATCGGAACGTTTGCTCCGATGGTCCCTGTCCGTTTATTATTTGAAAGGCGCTCCCGCACCCGGAATAACCGGTCCGCGGCAGCGTTTTGCTTTAAAAATACCCTTCGGGTAAAATACAGGAGGAATGACTCGTGGCAAAAGAAACTGTCTTGACCAGCGAGGGGCTGGCAAAGCTCGAACAGGAACTGGAAAACCTGAAAACTGTTAAACGGCGTGAGGTGGCAGATAAAATCAAGGTGGCAATTTCTTTCGGCGACCTCTCTGAAAACAGCGAATACGATGAAGCGAAAAATGAGCAGGCAATGATCGAGGCCAGAATTTTGCAGATCGAAGCTATGCTGAAAAACGTGAAAATTTTGGACACCGGTGATTTGGACCGGGAAGTTGTGAATGTGGGAAGCAAGGTTCGACTGTTCGATACCGAATTCGAAGAGGAGGAAACGTTCCAGATCGTTGGCTCTACAGAAGCAAATCCCGATCAGGGGAAAATTTCCGACGAATCCCCGATCGGCAAAGGCTTGCTGGGACATCGTGTGGGCGATCTTGTCTCAATTCCCGTGCCTAACGGAAGTGTCAATTATAAAGTTTTGGAAATTATGATGTGAGGATATAGAAAGGATTTTTTGCATGAACGAACAGATTCAGACCCCTCAGGAGCAAGAAGCCGAATTCAGTGAACATGCCCGGGTTCGAAGGGAAAAATTGGCAGCAATGAAGGCTGAAGGACATGATCCATATGCCGTCACCAGCTATCCCGTGGATACCTATGCCAGCACGATCCGCGATAAATTTGAGGAGATGGATGGGAAAGAAGTCTGTATCGCAGGACGTATGATGAGCCGCCGTATCATGGGAAAGGCTAGCTTTGTTGACCTTCAGGACAGCAGCGATCGGATGCAGATATATGTAAAACGGGATGACGTGGGCGAAGAAAGATATGCCGATTTCAAAAAATGGGATATCGGCGATATTATCGGCGTAAAAGGTTTGGTCTTCCGGACACAGAAGGGCGAGATCTCGGTTCATGCACATGAAATCATGCTGCTTTCGAAGTCGCTTTTGCCGCTTCCTGAAAAGTTCCATGGCTTAAAAGATACCGAAACACGGTATCGGCAGCGGTATGTGGACCTGATTGTGAACCCGGAAGTGAAAGAGGTCTTTGTAAAACGTTCTAAAATTATTACCGAGGTTCGCAATTTTCTGAATAGCAAGGGATTCCTGGAAGTGGAAACCCCTGTGCTGCATAACATTGCAGGAGGAGCCGCGGCTCGCCCGTTTATAACCCATCACAATACGCTGGATATGGATATGTATCTGCGTATTGCTTTGGAGCTTCATTTGAAACGGCTGATCGTAGGCGGTTTTGATAAGGTTTACGAAATCGGACGTGTATTCCGTAATGAGGGAATGGATCCCCGGCATAATCCCGAATTTACGCTGCTGGAATTTTATCAGGCATATCTGAATTATGAAGGCTTGATGGATCTGACTGAGGAATTGCTGCGTTATGTTGCACAGGCGGTTCTGGGAACGACAACATTTGTCTATGACGGCGTAGAACTGGACTTCGGCAAGCCATTTGAGCGGATTACGATGGTAGAGGCTGTGCGCCGGTATGCCGGTGTGGACTTCGACAAGATTGAAACCGTGGAAGAGGCCCGGGCCGCAGCAAAAGAGCATCATATTGAGTACGAGGAACGTCATCTGAAGGGCGATATCCTGAATCTCTTCTTTGACGAGTTCTGCGAAGAAAAGCTGATTCAGCCTACGTTCTTGACAGAGCATCCCGTGGAAATTTCTCCCCTGGCCAAGCGGAAAGCCTCTGATCCCAGATACACGGAACGGTTCGAATTGTTCGTAATGGGCAGAGAGCTTGCAAACGCTTTCTCTGAGCTGAACGATCCTATCGACCAGAGAGAACGCTTTGAACGGCAAGCTGCACTGAAAGCTGCCGGCGATGAAGAGGCAACGGATGTGGACGAGGATTTCCTGACAGCACTGGAATATGGACTTCCGCCTACAGGTGGATTCGGAATGGGAATTGACCGCTTGGTCATGCTCCTTACCGGTGCCACTTCTATTCGTGATGTATTGCTCTTCCCCACAATGAAACCCCTGGACAAGTAAAACACAATATGTAGTTCTTGATGGAAACGGACGACACAAGATGAAGTGAAAGAGGCGTGCGACTACAACTTTTTTACAACTTTTGCTTGAAGTCAGACGACACCAGACGGGCCAAAATGAAGGGCAAATCCGCAAGTTATATGCGGATTTGCCCTTTTTTGTAATTCTCACATTAACACCAAATTAACCTTAATGTCTTCGGCTTTTTCCTTCATGCTTTCCTGTGTGATATGCGTGTAGATGTCCATGGTTGTAGAGAAATCAGCATGGCCCATTACTTGCTGAATGAACTTGATATCATTTGTGCTTTCACAGAGTCTGGTGCAGAAAGTATGTCTGAGGTTATGCACGGTAAAATGCGGCAGCAGATCCGGCGCACGGTCTTCCAGCTCGGCCTGATCCATTTCTTCGGCATTGTAGGCAAGAGAGATGCGCTCAATGGCTCGATTGATATTATGGGCGCTGAGAAAGTATCCAGTACGGTTACGAAAAAGAAATCCATGGTACCCACTCATAACAAGATCTTCAGGATATAGGGCATCCATAACTTCGATCAAAGCGCGGAGCTGTTCCGCAACCTGCGGATAGAGGATAGGAATGATACGGGTGCCGCTGGCCGTTTTAGGCGTGGTAATATGGAACCCTGCTTTTCCTTCAATAACTCGATAAATCAAGTTATGGTTGACGGAGATTGTATTGTTTTCCAGATCCACATCATTTTTGGTTAAGCCGGTGCACTCTGCGACACGCATTCCCGTACCGAGCAGCACGACCATGATGGGCAGCCAATGACTGTACATCGGTGACTTGGAAATGAAGCGAAGAAAATTCTTCTGCTGTGCCATAGTCAACGCAATTCTTTTCTTTGGAGGTGCCCCCGAACCCTCTGCCTTGAGAGAACGGTAGACACCCTTGCTGGGATTTTTGCGGATGTAATCGTCATCAACAGCCAGTTCAAGTGAGGGGAAAATTAGATTGTTGATGCTCTCCAGCGAGTTGATTGCAAAGCCCTTTCTCAAAAGCTTGGTGTAAAAAGTTAGGATGTCACTTTTTCGGATATTGGGCAAAGGGGTGTAGGCAAACGGTTCGTCCTTTACATAGCGGTTCCAGAGATATTCGTAATTTGCCCGTGTAGACGCTTTCAGCTGGATTTTCGTATCCATAAGAAGTCTGAACATATCATTCAGAGTGATCTTCATGGCTTCTTGAGTACGGATTCCATCTTCCTTGTCATGGTCAATCAGTTTTTCTTTGGCCCGCAGACTTGCAAGATCGTAGTCGTAGATGTACTTTTTCTTGTTCCCCAGCTTATAGACATACATATAGCTGCCGTCTGAACGCTGGGTTTCTCCTGGTCGTAGGTTGCGTCCTTTGTTGTCTTTTCTAATTTTTGGCATAGATTGATACCTCCCGATGGTTTGTGTACTGGTGTGCCCTTGGTGGGCAAGGTTCTGTCAGCATGAAATCTCGTAAAGATATTCCTTTACGCGCTGAACGCTCCAAAGAACACGAGAATTCATGGTGATGCGGGCATGAGCCAGATCGCCAATCTGAACGGCGGTGTGTCGCCCGCAGTCAAGCAGTTTGCAATGCGATTCTGTATCTACCGCTAAGCACTGCTCCGGTGAAAGGTCATTGGGTTTTCTCTTCTCCATAATTGCCCTCCTTTGTTTGCAATTACATATATCCTATATTGTTTGTAGACGAAGGTTTTCAACAAAAACAATGAAGTCATTCAAATTTATCGGGAAGTATGTAGTCTCTTCCAAAGGTCATTTCCTGCGCCGGGGATTTCCGCCACGTATTGTCAGGGCCTGCTATGCAGTATTTCAATCGTGGGCACGCTCAATAAAGTCCTCGCATACTATCCACAATCCCTGTATAACTCCTCCGGAAAAGATTATGAACTTGTCAAGGTACAAAAAGAGTGTGCAGGCTGGATAGCAATTTCTGTACCAGGCCTGTACACCCTTATAAATAGACAAGCAGTTGCCAATTTTCTGCATGTTCTGCAATTTTATTTTTAGCTCCCACACCTCGAACACAATATATGTGTGTTTTTGCTTGACTGATTCTATATGTTGTGTTAAACTGGAAATGTAATTGATATTTGTGCGTTCCCTTATGGGATACAGATTGATTTCTGTACCGCAGGCTAAATGCCCGCATTGCACACGCAG
>CALXBD010000107.1 GCA_944386445.1 uncultured Clostridia bacterium | reverse complement strand
ATATTATAATCAAAAAGCGAAGCGGAGAGGCTCTTTCGGAAGAAGAATTGGGCTTTATTGTCCGGGGGTGTACAAAGGGGACCATTCCGGATTATCAGCTGTCAGCGCTGCTGATGGCCATCTGGTTTCGAGGGATGACACCAGTCGAAACAGCGCAGTTTACCCTAGCTATGGCAGCATCCGGCAGTAAAGCGGATCTTTCCGGGATTCCCGGCCCGAAAATTGACAAGCACTCTACAGGAGGCGTCGGGGATAAAACGACGCTGGTGGCCGGACCTATTGCAGCAGCCTGTGGAGTACGGGTTGCCAAAATGTCGGGACGTGGGCTTGGCCATACCGGAGGAACGGCGGATAAACTGGAAGCGATTCCCGGATTCCGGACCACTCTTTCCCGTAAGGAGTTTTTTGATACAGTCAATCAAACGGGATTAAGCTTGATTACACAAACGGAAGATGCTGCTCCGGCAGATAAAAAGCTGTATGCCTTACGGGACGTAACGGGTACGGTGGACAGTTTGCCGCTGATTGCGTCATCTATTATGAGCAAAAAACTAGCGTCTGGTTGCGACGGAGTGGTGTTGGATGTTAAGACGGGCAGCGGAGCCTTTATGAAGACGGTGGAAGATGCTCGGGAACTGGCCCGGGCGATGGTATCCATCGGCGAACATGCGGGGATGAATTGCTGTGCCCTGATTACGGATATGGACCGGCCTTTGGGAAGGACAGTAGGCAATGCCATTGAGGTAGAGGAAGCCATGGAAACGCTGCGTGGAGGCGGGCCGGAAGATTTGCGGGAGCTTTCACTGGCGTTGGCGGCAGAAATGATCCGTCTGGCAGGCTTTGGCAGTGAAGAGGCCTGTCGGAAGAAAGCCGAAGAAGCGCTTCAAAGCGGAAAGGCCTTTGCGGTTTTTCAGAAAATGGTTGAGGCTCAGGGCGGAGACCCATCTGTGTTGGAAAGGCCCTTTTCGCGGTCTGCCTGCCGAAGGAAAGTGGCGGCATGGGAAACAGGTTATATTGGCGCCATGGAGACCGGGAAAATCGGGGAATCTGCTGTAATACTCGGCGCGGGACGCAGCCGGAAAGATGACCCGATCGATCTGGGAGCAGGAATTTTACTGCTCCGGCGCACCGGTGACGCGGTCAAAGCCGGGGAACCGATCGCGGAACTGTATGCAGCTTCGGAGGAACGGCTAAAGGAGGCTGAAACGCGCTTTTGCTCGGCAATAACATTGACAGAGGCCGCTCCGAAAAGCCGTCCGCTGATATTCGGAAAAATAATATGACCACCAAGGGAGAGGGCAAAATGCTGGAACATGTGTCAAAACAGGCGTTGTGGGGACGAAAGCGGCTGCTGCTTGCGACAGGAGTCCTGTTGTTAGGAATTCTGATTACTGTTTGGACGGCGGCAACGGATATTCTAGCACCCTATGGCCCGTGGCGGCCCATGAATAACCCTGATGCCTACAGAATCAGGTCAGCGGCAGAAGCAGATGTAGGATTTCGAAACGTTTATGTGACTTTGGAAGCTCTCCCCTTGTATGGCACAGGCTATGAGGTGGGAGAAGGCCAAGATGCCTTAGCAGTATGTCTTGCCAGCCGGGATGGTTTTTGGATTCCGGTACTGACGGATACGGAAGTCTATGACAAAATGGATTGGTATGGCGTAGTTTCCGACTGGGCCGGCGAGTTCCGTTGGATGAAAAACAGGGCACTGGAAAATGAAATCCTAACTGCATTGGAAGAGGAATTCGGCTTTCCGGAAGAAGAATTTCTGCCGATCGTTTTAGAGCCCTCCCCTATCCGGCTGCTATGGCTTGAAGATGGGATTCTTTTGTTAGCAGGATTGATTTTGGAACTGGTGGGCCTGCGGATTCTTTTAGGCAAGATGGAATTCCGGTTTTCGCCGGGAAGGAAAAGTCTGTCATTCTATGGCCCACCTGATGCAGTAGCCGCAGTTCTGGAGGAGGAGCTGACGCGGTGTGGGATTCAAAACCCACTGTTTACGGAAAATTGGATGATAATCCGACAAGGTTGGAAAGGGACGATCTTTGTTCCCTTCGGAGATGTTGTCTGGTGTCATATAGCTGCTGCAGTAAAGACCAGTGCAATTACCCGCTACCATGTAGTGTTATATCTGAAAAGCCGCAGGCAGCCGCTGATTTGGCAGCTTCCGGGGCGAGTTCAGGCCGAAGCGGTACTCAGCAGGATTCATGAAATTTATCCTTCAATGGATACCCGTTACTTCCCGCAATGGGAGCAACTATGGAAACAAAATCGATCATTTTTTCTGGCGTTTCCGCCTTGTCGGAAATGAATCCATTACATAGTGTAAAAGCCCAGTCCGTTAAGGACTGGGCTTTTTAGAAGAAAGCTCACGCTTCATGGAGGATTGCGCGTGCGAAATTCTCTGAAAGGACCTTTTTGCGGAAATCCGCCGGAAGCCCCAGAGCTTCAAAGCGTGCAAACTCCTCCACATGGTTCCACATTGGGAAATCCGTTCCAAAGAAAAAGCGGTCAGGGCCGAACCGGTCAAAAAACTTCCAGGCCTCTTCTTTGCTGATGGCAAACAATGCCGAAGATGTATCCATATAAATATTAGGAGCCTGGTAGCAGTCGATTGCTTCCTTCCAGCAGCGATAACCGCCGAAGTGAGCGGCAATACAGGTCAAATTTGGGAACCGCTCTGCCACCTTCTCCATACGTCTGGGAGCGGAAAAATCATAGCGGTCATCACCGGTATGGAAAAGGATTGCCAGTTTTCCCTCTGCCATCCGATAAATTTCCATAGCTCGGTCGTCATCAATATTAAACTCCTGAAAATCTGGATGAAGCTTGATGCCATAATAGCCGCGGCTGAGAATCCGTTCCATCTCCTCTTCCAGATCTTCCAAATCGGGATGCATCGTAGCAAAAGGGATAAACTCGGGGTGCATAGCAGCTTCTTCCCAAATAAAATCGTTAATTGCCTTCACCTGACTAGGACGGGTTGCAGTAGAACACACAAGGTATTGGGTGACACCGATTTTACGGCCACTTTCCAGCAAAGCCTCTGCTGTCCCCTCTCCATCGTGCATTGTGAGGTTATAAAAATTCCCAATTGAAGCTACCGCTTTGGCGGCAATTTTTAGTGGGAAGATATGTGCGTGGGCGTCGATAATGCGTTCTTTTTCCAATGTTCCTGCCTCGTTTCCTGTAATTCTACGCATTTTGTGCGAAAAAAATCTAACTATACAAATTATTATACAGTAGACAGGCAAGAATTGCAACCTACAGATTTAACGATAGCGCAGGCGTTCCGCAGAAAAAAGCTGTTGGTTTTGCCACTTTCAAGTGATAATGCGAGATATCTGTGTCAAAACAAAGCAGGCAAGAAGTCCGGCAGCCGTAGGCAGCGCAGCAGCGAGGAAAGTCCATTTCAGGCTTTTCGTTTCCTTGCGGATTGTCAAAAGCGTTGTAGAGCAGGGCCAGTGCATCAGAGAAAATAGAATCGTGCAGGACGCGGTCAGCCAGGTCCAGCCGTTGGCGGTAAGAAGGGCTCGAATTTCGTTGACATTTCCCGCGTCGGGGAGTGTGCCGGAAGCGGTATAAGCCATTAGGATCAGCGGAAGGACGATTTCGTTGGCCGGGAAGCCTAAGATAAAAGCAAACAGGATAACGCCATCCATTCCGAACAGGCGTGCGACAGGGTCAAGAAAGCCGGTACAATACTGCAAAATCGAGGTGCCATCGATGGTCAGATTAGCCAGAAGCCAGATCACGAGGCCTGCGGGAGCGGCCACAGAGACGGCCCTGCCCAGAACGAAAAGAGTGCGGTCCAAAACAGAACGAACAATAACCTTCCCGATTTGCGGGCGACGGTAAGGAGGGAGTTCCAAGGTAAAGGAGGAAGGGATTCCTTTCAGAATCGTAGCAGACAGTAGCCTTGAAAGGAGAAAAGTGACGATAATTCCCAAAAGGATCACGCCGGCCAGGAGCAGAGCAGAAAAAACAGAAGAGAGCAAGCTGCTGCCCACAAAAATAAAGCCGATCAGGGCGACTAAGGTAGGAAATCTTCCGTTACAGGGCATCAGAGAGCTGGTAAGGATCGCAATGAGACGTTCTCTTGGGGAATCGATGATTTTAGCTCCGGCAACGCCCACCGCGTTGCACCCCAAGCTCATCAGCATAGTCAGGCATTGCTTTCCGCAGGCGCAAGCCTTTTGGAAGCATTTGTCAAGGTTAAAGGCGACTCTGGGGAGATATCCGAAATCCTCAAGGAGGGTAAACAAGGGGAAGAAAATTGCCATGGGCGGAAGCATGACGCTGACGACTGTAGCCAGTACATGGAAGATACCGTCTGTCAGGAGGGAGATCGTCCAAGCCGGGGCGGAAATGGCGGTAAGGCCCTGCCGAAGATGATCTTCCAGCCAGGCAAAGCCGGCTGCAAGCAGGCTGGAAGGGTAGTTAGCGCCTGTCATAGTCAGCCAAAGAACCACCGCTAAAAGGAGCAGCATAATGGGGATTCCCGTCCATTTTCCGGTAAAGAACCGATCCAGCTTTCTGTCTCGGTTACTGCTGACCGAAGGGGCACAGACGGATTCGCTGCAGATATTCCCGGCCAAAGCCACCGGGCGGGACGCAATGGTGTCCCTGAGCTTTTCTTCAAAAAAGCCCTGTTCTTCCAGATATCGTTTTGCCTTAAAAAGTGCCGCCTGCACATCTGGAAGCTGATCCAGCGAAAATCCCAGGAACTGATTTAGGGAATTTGTCAATCCTGGGTCTGAATCCAAAATATGAAGAGCCGCAAAACGCGCTGGGAGCCTGCCCATTAAATGCTCACTCAAAACCGGCTCCAGAAGGGAGACGGCGTTTTCAACGGCGGAAGGACATTCAATCCGCAGAGGGGGACGGCTTTTACCGGCGATCGTTTTTTCCAATACTTTCATCAGTTGATCGATACCTTTTCCATCCCGGGCACTGGTTCCCACGACCGGCACACCCAGCAGATCTGAGAGCTTTGAAAGATTGACCCGAATATTTTTCTTACCGGCTTCGTCCATGAGATTGATACAGACTACGACCCGGCTGGTAAGTTCCAAAATCTGCAATACCAAATTTAAATTTCGCTCTAAAGTAGTGGCATCACAGACCACAATTACGGCATCCGGATTTCCGAAGCAAAGGAAATCCCGCGCAGCTTCTTCTTCAGCTGACTGGGCATATAGGGAATAAGAACCGGGAATATCTACCAGAGTGCAGGAAAAGCTGCCATATGTACACTGGCCGCTGGCAGTGGAAACCGTTTTTCCAGCCCAGTTTCCGGTATGCTGGCGGAGTCCGGTCAGCGTATTAAAAACGGTACTCTTCCCCACATTTGGATTTCCTGCCAAGGCCACAACCGGCAATTTTGAGGAATTATTTTCCATATGGTTCACAGCCTTTCCTATGTAATGGTCAGCCCGAGTCAAAAGGCCCGGGCTGGGATCAGGGAAGCGGAATAACAGAAATTTTAGCGCTGTCGCAGTCCCGCAGGGCGATTACGGCGCCTCTGATGGCATAAGCCGCCGGATCACCCCAAGGGCTGCGGTGAAGACATTCCACCTGTGCCCCGGCAGTAAGCCCAAGATCCATAAGACGTCTCCGCATAGGACCTGATGCCTCCAGATTAGCAACAGCGGCCCGCTGTCCTACTCGGACATTGCTGAGGGGAAGTTTTGGAGAAGACATGCTGATTCTCCTTTTCAAAGGGTTATTCCCACTGTATGCACCAGCCAGCCGGTCTGTTCCTGCGAGCAAAACAAGACAAAAGTCCGATGATATCTGATAAAATACGCAGATAAACATAGAAAGCGGCGGGATCACCGGTTTATAAATAGTTAAACCGGTGATCCCGCCGCAAAACAGAAACGGCAAAAATTCCCGGAAGCAGTCTTGTACTTCCGGGAATGAATTTACTTCAGCAATTTTTTCAAATTCTTAGGACTGTGCTTATTGAGGGAAGCAGTATTCTCCTCAATAGAAATCTGAGAAGTCCACTCTGTTACCAAATCAGAGAACTCATCGCTTTTCAGATTCTGCAGGACGGTCGAGCGGTAGTTGTCAAAAGTATCACCCGAAAGCGGATCCTGGACCTGATAAACATATGCATATTTATCATCTGTAACAACACCGACTTCGCCGACCTCACCGTTTACGATTGCGCTGCCCACAGTGGTAAGGCTTTCGCTGTCCCGAAGGAAGACAGTGGAGGTATCCGCATTTTCTTCTTCCTCAGAGTCATTATATTGGGCCTTGACCTTTTCGATGTCCTCGCCTGCCTCAACGCGATCAGCCAAATCCTGCGCCTCATCCTTTTTCTCAGTAAGGGCGTCACCGGTCAGAGCGTTTCCTTCCTCATCCAACAAGGAAACAGTGATATAGGTACCCTTTGCATAGTTCGTCTCGAAAATGGTTTTCAATTCAGACTCAGGGACCTCTTTTTCACCGCCCTCACCGTAAAGGGCCTCAAAAATCTTATTTCGTTTAGAAGAGTTGGTAAGGATTTTTGAAAAAGACTCTTTTCCGCAGCCAGCTTCTTCATAGCTCTCGCTCATTCCCAGTGTAGTCCAATAAAAATCCACATTTGTGTCCAGACTTTCCTGTTCCTCATCGGTAAAAGAAAGGCCCATTTCATCGAATTTTGCTTCCACAGCCAGGTACTCCCGAGAAAGGGCGCCGGCCTTTTGCTTCAGCCATTGAACGCTGTCCATATTCTCCAAATCCTGGTCGAAGGGGCTTTTGGAAGAGTCATATCCTTCCAGGGAATATGCGGCATTCAAAGCATCGATTGAGAGGCCGACATACATCCCGGAAGTCACCACATCGTCGCCGCTACGGTAAGCCCAGGAAGTATCCTCGCCGCAGGCTGTCATAGTACCTGCCAGCAGCAAAGCCACAGCACCGGCAGCAATTTTTTTCATCTGCATCATGTGATTCACATTCCTTTTTAGTTCCGCTCACGCGGGATTCAGGGCGCCGCGCACAAGCGCGGTGCATATAGATAGTATTATACAATATTTTCAGGCGAATGTCCAGTCCAAGGGGCGAAAAAGTGGCAGAATTAATGGTGTAGACTCAACGAGGTAACAAATTCTCCATTTTAGCATAAAGATCCGGGAAACGTTTCTTCATATTCACAGGGCGGAATGTCTGAGCATCTACCCATGCGTGAAGGGTTGTTCCGGTATTCAAAGGCAGATCCTCCCCCTGGCGGAAAATTCGATAGGAAAATTCCACTCTGCTGGGAGAGAGGCGGGAAATAGAACATTCCACCTTCAATTGATCCTCATATTTTGCTACTCCGGAGTAATGGCAGTGGAGATCTACCAAAGGGGTCATCACCCCCATTTTTTCCAATTGAGAATAGGTAATACCCAAAGATTTCACAAAATCCGTACGGGAAATTTCATACCAGATCGGGTAGACAGAATGATGGACAATCCCCATCTGATCCGTTTCGGCATAACGGGCGACAACATAGCTTACAGTACTCATAATCAAAACTCCCTCCATTTTACGATTGTAGCACATGATGCTTAAATTTGCAAATACAGCAGCTGTTGCAGAGAGTGTCTTCCAAGCCACAAAGATAAAAAGCCATCCGGCCTGTTATGAGAACCGGATGGCTGCTGAAAATATAAAATTCACCCTTGTGCCAGCTGATGGAGATACTGACAGGATTTCCGCAGGGAATCTGCTTCCCCGCTGCCGCCTTCCAAACTGACGCCGCCGTTATACCCCATCTCCCGGAGAACAGAAAAGAAACGCTGGTAATCGTCTTCATACCCGTCTCTCGGCAATGGCTCCATGCGTTTCCAAGGAGAGGCAATGTGGAAATGGATCAGTAGATCCTGATAGCGTGCGATTTCCTCCATGGGCAGAAGTTCAAAAGAATAATGGAACACATCCAGCAGAAGTCGGAAAGATGGATTGTTAATCCGCCGCACCAGTTTAGCTCCTTCTTCTTCCGTAAGGATCACGTTTGTCTCGCGGAAATTCAGCGGCTCCAGTGCAATCCGGATGCCATAGCGCTCAGCCTCTTCCGCCATCATAACGGCTACACGGTAGAGCTTTTCCCGACCTTCTGCCATGGTAATATTTTCCGGGATTCTTCTGGCACCGCCACTTCCGAAGACGGTAAACTTTCCGCCCAAACCAGCTACCCGCCGGAACACTCGTGCTACGTAATCCCGTAACTGTTCCGGATCATCTTCTGTAAGCTGGATTCCCCCGGGATAGAAGCAATTTGTTCCCAGACAGGGGATTCCAGCCTTTTCCAGCTGTTCACCGACCTTGTTGTAGGCAGCATCGTCCATAGCAGCCAACGCAGAGGCATTCAATTCTAAGTAGTCAAAACCCATAGCGACTGCTTCAGCAGCACGCTCCGGACCGGCACAAAGTCCAATTTTCATCTAGAAACCTCCTTTTTATAGCACACAAGAGGCCAATCGCTCCTGTGGACATTATAGCAATCTTTTTTGGGAGACACCAGTGCGGGGATTGCCCTGATTTCACAAGAAAAGCAATGTATTCACAATAATAGAACAGAAGATACATCTTTTAATAAAAAACATAAAAAACAATTGACAAAAATCGGGCAACGTGCTATCATATAACCAACAAGTTACTTACTTATATCAACTACGAAATAGGGGGATCTGCATGAGGAAAATTCTTGTAAGTGTTCCGGAAGGGATCGTCCGAGATACTTTTTTCCCACTGGAAACTATCAAACGGCTAGAGAGCCTTGGAGACGTCATATGGAATGATAAGGGCCGCCAGTTCACACCAGAAGAATTGCGGGATGCCCTTGCTGATGTTGAAATATTAGTTGCTGGTTGGGGGACAGCACTGCTTACAGAGGAAGTTTTAAAGAAAGCAAATGCCCTAAAGGTGATAGCGTATACGGGCGGGTCCGTATCTGGATTGACACCATTCGGCGTATTTCAGCGCGGCATTCGGGTATTGAGCGGAAATGATATTTTTGCGGAATCTGTAGCTGAGAGTGTAATTGCCTATGCGCTGACAGCCTTAAGAGATATTCCTAAATACAAGGAAATGATGCTGCGGGAAGGCTGGAGCAATCCGGGCTGGTATAATGAGGGGCTCCTGGAACAGACGGTAGGGTTAATCGGTTTTGGGGCTGTAGCCCGTCACACAGTGAAGCTGCTGGCCCCTTTCCGGACCCCAATCAAGGTGTGGGCAGATTTTCTAACGGAGGCTGATGAAGCTGCTTGGGGGATCAAAAAGGTGACAGCGGAGGAATTGTTTACAACCTGCAAGATCATTTCATTGCATACGTCATTGACACCGGAGACCTACCATAGCATAGACCGCAGATTGTTGGAGATGATTCCTGACGGAGCGGTATTTATTAACACAGCCCGCGGAAGTATCGTAGATGAAGATGCTCTTACAGAAGAGCTGAAAAAGCAGCGTTTCAAAGCGGTGCTGGATGTATATGAAAAAGAGCCGCTGCCTATGGAAAGCGGGTTGAGGGGACTGCCCAATGTAACGTTGATTCCTCATATGGGAGGGCCTACGATTGACCGGCGCAAAGCGGTAACAGAGGGGCTTTTGGATGAAATCTGCCGACTGGATGCAGGTAAAGAACCCAAACGACTGGAGATCTCACCGGAAGCGGCTGCGCGGATGACACAGCATGTATAAGGAGTGAACATTATCATGACAACATTGGAGTACATGATTGGGGCACGCCGGTATCTCCACAGACATCCGGAATTGTCCCTTGAAGAACATGAAACATCAGCCTGGCTGCGCAAACAGCTGGAAGAATTGGGCTATAAACCGGTTTCCATTGCCGATACAGGGGTGTATGCAGATTATATGGTATCGCCCGAAAAGCCATGGCTTCTGTTCCGTGCAGATATCGACGCACTGCCGGTAACAGAAGAAACCGGACTGCCGTTTGCATCAGAAAACGAAGGAAAAATGCATGCATGTGGGCATGATGGCCATACGGCTATGTTGCTGGGAGCCGCTCGGGCCTTTCAGTTGGGAGAACTTACGAGCCGTTACAACCTGCGGTTTGCATTTCAGCCTGCAGAAGAGCAGTTTGGGGGAGCAAAACGGATGTTGGACGCCGGTGTAATGCCGGAACACGCAGTGGGAGCTTTTGGATTTCACATCTGGCCGCAGGTACCATACGGACGGCTAGGGTGGCGCACGGGAACTTTGATGGCATCTAACGACCGGTTTTCCATTGAAATTATCGGAGTAGGTGCCCACGCAGCCATGCAAAATCATGGACGGAACGCGCTTCAGGCCGGGGCCGTAATGGCAACGGAAATTCCGCGGATCACTTCCCGGGTTTTGCCGCCAAACCGTACTGCGCTGGTATTTGTAGGGATGCTGCATGCGGGGAATTCCTATAATATAGTTGCCGATCGATGCAGATTGGAAGGAACAGTAAGAGCCTTTGCCACAGAGGATCAGGATGCAATTGAAAAGGCGCTGCGAGACTTGGCTGCCGGCATTGGGACAGCGTATGGAACAGAAGTAAAAGTAGAGTATGTTCACCAGTATCCGCCGGTACAAACATCCGCAAGGGATACCGCGGAAATCAATCGGATCTTTGCCAAGGAGCAGCTTTGGGAAGTTCCGGAGCCATTTATGACAGGAGAAGATTTTGCGTTTTTCTGCCAGGCAGCAAGCGGCGGTATGCTTCTGCTGGGCTGTGGCAAAGAAGATTGTCCGCCTCTGCACAGCAGTCGGTTCACCTTTGATGAAACGCTGATGGAAACTGGACTTCAAGCTTACGGAACACTGGCTGAAGGCAATTGGGAGGGAAAAACTCATGACAGTAAGACGGGAGCGAAATGCTGAAAAATCCCGCCAGGATATCTTAGCCGCAGCCGAACGCCACTTTGCGGAAAAAGGTTTTTATGGCGCCCGTGTAGACGAAATTGCTGCGGATGCTGCTATCAACAAAAGGATGCTGTATGAGTATTTCGGCAGTAAGGAGATGCTTTATAAGCAGGTGCTGTTTACTGTATACAAGCGTCTTGAGGTAGAAGAGCGGAAGCTGATTGAACGGCAGTTAACCGGAGTTGCACTGATCCGAAACCTGATATCCATGTATTTTGATTTTCTGCGTGATAATGAGAGTTTTGTTTCCATACTGATGTGGGAAAACCTGAACCAGGGGCGCTGTCTTCGGGAGATGCCGGAGGATGATGTGGAAAGGCCAACGCTTCGGTTTATCATGATGGAACTTCGCCGCGGGAAGGAAAGCGGCTTGTTTCGTGCGGATCTGGATGAAGAACAGACTGCCATTGATTTAATCACGGTATGTTTTGCAAATTTTTCAAATCGCTATACCCTCTCCAAGTTATTTGGAAAGCCGCTTACGACGCCAGAAATGATTGAACAGCGGAAATACCATACCATAAATTTGATGCTGGCCTATTTGTGCCGCTAAATATCAAAAGGAGTGTACTACAGAATGAACTGGACAGAAGAACGCCTCGACTCACTGCTGACGACCCCCTCTGCCGGAATGGTAGAAGATATTGCCAAAATTGATGGTGATATCATGATTCTGGGAGCGGGTGGAAAAATGGGACCAACCCTTGCGACACTGGCAAAAAACGCCGTGCGGGCAGCGGGTGTGGACAAAAAGATCATAGCTGTATCCCGGTTTTCGGATCCGTTTGCGGTAAAGCTTCTGCATGACAATGACGTAGAAACCATTTCTCTGGATTTGCTGGATCAGGGCGCAATGGATAAGCTGCCTGATGTAAACAATATTATCTTCATGGCAGGCCGGAAATTCGGCACCGGAGATGACGCAAGCCCAACTTGGGCGATGAACACTTCCCTTCCCACTCTGGTGACTCGGCGGTTTAAAGGCGCTAACTTTGTCGTGTTTTCTACCGGTAATATTTACCCGATGGTACCCATCAGCTCAGGCGGCTGTACGGAGGAAGTTCCGCCTGCACCTATTGGGGAATATGCCATGAGCTCTCTGGGCAGAGAGCGGGTTTTCGAATATGCTGCCCGTGAATATGATGCAAAAGTACTGTTTTACCGTCTCAACTACGCTGTAGACCTGAGGTATGGCGTTCTTTATGATTTGGCCCGACAGATTCTGGCAGGGGATGCGATTAACGTAACGACGCCAGCATTCAACTGCGTATGGCAGGGCTATGCTAATGAAGTGGCGATCCGGAGTCTGTTATGCGCCGAAAGCCCAGCAGCCCGGCTGAATGTAACGGGACCGGAGACGGTATCTGTCCGATATGCTGCCACGCTGCTTGGAAAATATTTGGGCAAGGAAGTTACCTTTACTGGTACAGAGAATGATCGGGCGCTGCTGAACAATTCTGCACGATGCATGGAGCGGTTCGGATATCCCTCTGTCAGCATTCGCAAGCTGATCCAATGGCAGGCCGAGTGGCTTTTAAGCGGCGGCCGGACTTTAAATAAACCGACTCATTTTGAAGAACGTGCCGGAAAATTTTAATCCAGGAGGAACCATAATATGAGAAAAGAAGCACAAGCCCTGCTGTTTGCAGGAACGGTAATTCCTGCGACCCCGCTTTGCCTGGACAGCAGCCGGAGATTCAATGAAAAAGCTCAACGACGCCTGATCCGCTACTATTTGAATGCCGGTGTAGGCGGTCTGGCAGTAGCAGTACATACCACACAGTTTGAAATTCGTGACCCTGAGATTAACCTTCTGGAGCCGGTGCTGCGGGTTGCGATGGAGGAAGCAAAGGCCTTCGAAGCCAAAACCGGGAAAACCATAATTCTGGTATCCGGTGCCTGCGGTCCTACAGAACAGGCCGTCAAAGAAGCAAAGTTGGCAGCATCTCTGGGATATGATGCAGCATTGCTAAGTCCTGGGGGGCTGGGAGCCTATGATGAGGATTATCTGGTTGCCCGTACCGCAGCGGTAGCCAAGGAAATTCCTGTGATCGGGTTCTACCTGCAGCCTTCCGTAGGAGGACGGGTGTTCAGCTATAACTACTGGGAGCGGGTCTGCGAAACCGAAAACGTTGTAGCAGTTAAAACAGCCGGTTTTGATCGCTATCTGACGCTGGATGTTGTACGTGCAGCGACATTCTCCAGCCGCCGAGATCAGATTGCTCTGTACACCGGAAATGATGACAACATAATCTACGATCTGCTGACGCCTTTTTCCTTCCAAAAAGACGGAAAAACCTATGAAAACCGTTTTGTCGGCGGTCTGCTAGGTCACTGGGCGGTTTGGACTGCAACCGTTGTAAAAATTTTCAATGAATTGCAGCAAGCTGTTTCCGAAGAGTCCATCAATAAAGATTGGCTGACCTTGGCAGCCCAGATCACCGATGCCAACAGCGCGTTTTTTGATACAGCAAATGACTTTAAAGGTTGCATTGCAGGCGTACACGAGGTATTGCGCCGGCAAGGGCTGATGGAGGGAATTTGGTGCCTGAATCCGGAAGAGACAATGTCTCCCGGACAGAGTGAAGAGATTGATCGCGTCTGGAAGATGTATCCGCATTTAAATGACGATGACTTTGTAAAGGAATTTCTTGCTTCCGAAGACGGAAAAATGAAGTGATTTATTGTTGCCCCGGTTCCAAATACGGAACCGGGGTTGCCTTTTTTAGAAAAGGCTACGGAAAAAACGGAAAATTACCATCAAATCACAAAAACGCTCTTGAAAATCAGAATTTATTAGGTATAATGAAAACAGATTTCCCATATCAAACCAAAATCTGAAGGAGGTTTCCAAATGCTTACAAACGCCAAATGGATCGCCGCCGGAGACGGCAAAAGCCCGTCCCCCCTTTTCCGCAAAGTCTTTTACCTGGATACGATCCCCAATAATGCTGTTCTGAATTATTGCTGCCTGGGATACGGTGTAGTCACTGTTAACGGTATAGCTGTTACAGAGGATGTACTGACAACGCCGCTGACACGATTTGATGTTACAGTACAGTATAGCAGCTATGATATTACCGATCTGCTCCGCGGGGGTGAAAATGTCATTGGCGTGATGCTGGGAAATGGATGGTATAACGATATTGCCGGCACCTGGGATTTTGAAAAAGCGCCTTGGAGGCATCATCCGAAGATGATCCTATCTCTTGACGTGAAATGGCCGGATCTGCAGACGAAAGAAATACTGACAGATTCCACCTGGAAATGGTCTGATGGCCCTGCAGTTTATAACCATGTCCGATGTGGGGAACGATTCGATGCGAGATTGGTGCAAAAGGGGTTTGACTGCTCTGGGTTTGATGATAGCAGCTGGAAAAAAGCAGTTGTCTGCCGCAGTCCCGGAGGTATTCTGAAGCCTGCAGAGCTTCCGCCGATCCGTGTGCTTGATACTCTTCCGATGAAAGAAATTGCCCCCGGGCTTTATGACTGCGGACAAAACCTTAGCGGATGGGCCAAGATACGTGTCAAGGGAGAAGCCGGGCAGAAAATTGTTCTTCAGTACGGGGAGAGACTGACTTCCGAAGGCGGGATTGACCAGCATATCAACCGTTTTAACAAAGAAGGAGAACTCCACCATACGGATGAATATATTTGCGCTGGGGATGGTTGGGAGGAATGGGAACCTCACTTTTGCTATCATGGATTCCGCTATATTCTGGTGGAAAATGCCCCGGAAGACTTTGAAATTTGCACGCGGGTGGTTCATACGGATCTGAAAACTATCGGGAGCTTCAGCTGCAGCGACGAGATACTCAATTGGATCCATCATGCCAGCTGCTGGTCGACGTTGACGAATTATCACAGCGTTCCTACCGATTGCCCGCATCGGGAACAAAATGGCTGGACTGGGGATGCTCTTATTTCCGCGGAGCAGGCGTTGATGAATTTTGATATGCCTGATGCATACCGCAAGTGGATGGCGGATTTTCGAGATGTACAGCGTCCTAGTGGCCAGCTTCCCGGAATCGTGCCCACCGGAGGATGGGGCTTTAACTGGGGAAGCGGCCCCGCATGGGACAGCGCGTTCATCCTCATCCCGCTCTATGTGTGGCGCTATCGGAAGGATAAGCGCCTTTTGGAAGAAAACTGGGACGCAATGGAACGGTATATGGAATATTTCGGGTCAATGGCAGAGGGGTATTTGGCAGATTTCGGGTTAGGTGACTGGTGTGCGCCTAAGGAAACAGTTCCCTGCCCCAGCCTACTGACTGACACTGGATATTATTATGCAGATGCCTGTGCCATGGCGGAAGCAGCTGAAGTTCTTGGGAAAGATTCTTCCACTTATCAAGAATTGGCGGCCAATATCCGGAAGGCGTTCCGGGAGAAATTCATTCAAAACGGGCTTCCTCAGCCGGAAGGCCAGACAGCCTTAGCATGCGTTCTGTTCCATGGATTGCTGGACGAAGGTGAGAAACCTGCCGCTGCTGCCCGACTGGCCCAATTGGTGGAAGAAAACGGATTCCATATTGACTGCGGGATTTTGGGAAACAAATACATCTACCGTGCCCTCTCCGATGCGGGTTATGGGGAAGTTCTCTATCGAATGGTAACCAATCCCACTTACCCAAGCTATGCATATTGGAAAGAACAAGGGATGACGACCTTGTGTGAACAATGGGGAATGGGTGCATCTCTGAACCATCATATGTTCAGCGAGGTCGAACTGTGGCTTTACCGCTACCTAGCCGGCATTCAGGCAGACGGAAAACAGATTATTATCGCTCCGGTGTTTTTGAAGGAGCTTGATTGGGTTCGTGCCAGTCATCTGGGCATCCAGGTAGAATGGGATCGGGAATCCATCACTGTTACGGTACCGGAACCTGCACTGCTGCGGCTTCCAGGTCAGGAAATCCCGCTGCCTGCCGGAACGACTACTGTCTCCAGAAAAGATTAAACTTATAAACTACATACAAAAGCCGACAGTCTACAAGTGACTGTCGGCTCTTACTATTCAAATTTCATACAGTGCCAAGCTGAAACAACTTAGCACGTTTGAGCGCCATTATCAGTATGGGAATCAACACCAGCTGGATAATAATTCCGGGCAATGCCGTCACAAAAGAAGCTGCGATCCAAGTTTGCAGAGAATACGCTCCAGCGCGGAAAATCAAGGCGTTTGTAGCCCCGGCGACCAAACGTCCGGCCAGCATGGCTCCCAGTAACGCAAGATACGTATCAACCAGTGCCTTGCCAGTACGAATAAATTGGGATAGCAATCCGGAAACAGCCCCATAAACGGCCAATTCACAAAGCATTCCGGGCAACATGGCCGCAGGCGGCATACCGGTCAGCAAGCTGGACAAAAGCGGTGCCAAAATTCCGCAAGCCAATCCATAAGGCCACCCGCAAATTAGTCCGCACAACAGTACGGGAATGTGCATAGGCAAAAAAACGCTTCCCGCATTGGGGACAAAATGGAATACCATAGGCAGCAGAACACCCAAAGCTGTAAATAACGCGCCTAAAACTAACTTTCTGATTTTCATAAAAAAAGACCCTCCCAAAAGAATATCCAACGGCTCCCCTGCTTCTGAGGGGAAAAAGCCTTCCTGGCCTCTTCTCTTGAAAAAAGTCTACGGCTCTGCCTTCCTGACAGAAATATATTCATATGATACCATAATCAGCCAGATTTGTCAAACGGCAAAAGACCTTGACAAATTTGTCAAGAAACCTGATAATATACACATACCCCAATTGTAGGAGGAAACGGTATGAGACAGTGCATGGATGCAGAAAATCTGCACCGGCGTTTAAAAAAGATTATCGGGCAGGTACAGGCTATTGATCGGATGATTGACGAGGACGTTCCATGTGAGGATGTTCTGGCGCAGCTGAATGCCGCCAAATCGGCTCTTCACAAATGCGGGCAGGTAGTTTTGGAAGGGCATATCAAGCATTGTGTCCGCGACGGAATCGAGCATGGAGATGCAGAAAAAACCATTGCCAGTTTTACCAAAGCAGTGGAACGTTTTTCTAACATGGGCGGCTGAAAAATTCACTGATTGCTTCCTGCACCGGGAATGCCGGTGCAGGATTTATTTATATGCTAGAAATTTACAAAAGCGTGATTTACGTCTTGACAGCCGAATACCCGGAGGGGTATAATATACCCATACCCCATAAGGTATAAGGAGACTGCATATGGATAAGCTGGAAAAGATATTAAACTGGGGCGGGACAAAACGGGATATCATTTTTTTGATCCTTTCCGGCGGAAGCCTGCTTGCCAGCATTCTGAAACTTCCGATGCCATTTGACCCTGCGTGGATCGCCAT
The DNA here is from genome assembly GCA_944386445.1 of uncultured Clostridia bacterium. Taxonomy (GTDB): domain Bacteria; phylum Bacillota; class Clostridia; order Oscillospirales; family Ruminococcaceae; genus Merdivicinus. Next base: position 7,668 of record CALXBD010000107.1, on the reverse strand, counting down.
TATTCTCTGTGGGATTCCGATCATTATGGATGCTGTAATCGGGCTGGTAACAAGATTTGATATCAAGGCAGATGTGTTGGTATCAATGGCATTGATTGCGTCTGTAGTAATAGGCGAAATATTTGCCGCCGGCGAGGTTGCATTTATCATGCAGCTGGGCGCTCTTCTGGAAGAATTAACGGTGGCTAAAGCAAGGGCAGGGATTGAAAAGCTGGTACACTTAACTCCCAGAACGGCGCGGCGTATTGAAGATGGCAAGGAAAAAGAGATTCCTGCAGAGGAAGTAGGAATTGGTGATTTGCTGCGTGTGCTTCCCGGAGAAACCGTACCGGTAGACGGGGTAATTGTATCAGGGCAGACATCAATTAATCAGGCGGTTATGACAGGAGAATCGCTGCCGGTGGATAAAGGGCCTGGGGATCAGGTATCCAGCGGTACGGTGAATCAGTTTGGTTCTTTTGACATGAAGGCCGAAAAAGTTGGAGAAGACAGTTCCATCCAGCGAATGATTCGGCTGGTGCAATCAGCAGACGCCGGAAAAGCAAAAATTGTAGGGATCGCAGACCGATGGGCAACATGGATCGTAATTATCGCGCTGAGTGCAGCGGCACTGACATGGCTATTTACAGAGGAATTGATCCGGGCAGTTACGATATTAGTGGTATTCTGCCCATGCGCGTTGGTGCTGGCGACGCCGACGGCGATTATGGCGGCCATTGGAAACGTAACCAAGCATGGTATTCTGGTGCGGGAAGGCGATGCCTTGGAACGATTGGCCGCTGTAAAAAAGATTGCGTTTGATAAAACAGGGACGCTCACTTATGGCACCCCAGAGGTCGTAGCAGTCAGGAGCTTCTGCGAAGGGATAACCGAGGATGAGCTGTATCGTAGCGCAGCCAGTGCGGAAATGCGGTCGGAGCATCCGCTGGGAAAAGCAATTGTACGCTGTTACCGTGAAAAAAAAGGGATCGAGGCGAAATTACCGGAGGAATTCACAATGATTCCGGGGCGAGGTGTCAAAGCCAGAGTATCAGGCCGATTGATCTTGGCAGGAAGCCTTGCGATGCTGAAAGAGAACGGCATTGAAGAGGTTCCGGAGAGCGTAACAACGAAGTATCTTGAAGAAGGCTGTACGATCATTTATATCGGGATTGATGGCCGGGCAGCAGGAATGATCGCATTGGCGGACACGCTGCGCCCAGAAGCTGCCCAAATGATTGCCCAGGTAAAAAGTGCAGCTGTCACCCCAGTCTTGGTCACGGGAGACCACAATACGGCGGCAGCCCATATTGCGAGCCAGTTATCCATAACTGAATGGAAGGCAAACTGTCTTCCGGAGGATAAGCTGAGCTACATTGAAGAATGTCAGAAACGTGGACAGCCCCTTTGCATGATCGGTGACGGAATCAATGACGCGCCGGCGCTGAAAAAGGCGAATGTCGGGATTGCGATGGGCGGCGTCGGCAGCGATATTGCAGTAGATGCCGCAGATATTGCCCTGGTACATGACGATATCAAGGAAATTCCTCATCTGATACAGCTGTCAAAACGGATGATGCTGACAATTAAATGCAATTTGACGTTTTCAATGGCATTAAACTTTCTGGCGATCGTTTTGGCAATCACCGGCATTTTGAATCCTGTAGTAGGTGCGTTGGTACACAATGCCGGCTCCGTTGCGGTAATTGTAAATTCAGCGCTGCTCTTAAAATGGAAAAAGCGCTAGCCAAAAGCGCGTGGATATGCTTCACGAAAAACAGAAGCGGGATCTAGTTCAGATCGCCGCTTCTGTTTTATTTTACATCTGCTTCTACATCCGTGCCTGCTTTGAGCAAATCCCGGATTTCCGTAAGCAATTCTGCTTCTGTAGGCGCTTTGGGAGCAGCTGGTTTTGGTTCTTCCTTTTTCTTGAAACGTTCTGCAGCCTTAGAGACCATACGAATGGCAAAAAAGATAGAAAATGCTATAATCAGGAAATTAACAATATTTTGGATAAAGCTGCCATATTGGATCGCGGCTTCGGCTTTGATAACGGTGCCGTCTTCAGCTAACACAGCCGGGGAAAGCACCCACTTCAGCTGGTTAAAGTCCATACCTGCAGTCAAGAAGCCGAAAAACGGCATGATGATATTATTCACCAAAGAATTGACAACACTTGTAAAGGCAGTACCGATGACAACACCGATAGCCATATCTACAATGTTACCTTTAAACGCAAATTTTTTAAATTCCTGCCACATAAAAATCCTCCTTTTGGTTTCGGTTTCAATTATAACCGTAATTTGTCGAAACCGCAAGAGTTTAGCAGGATTTTGTCAATTTCAGCCTTCCATTCCGACATTTGACACAAAAGTCCTTGACACGGCTACTGTAATAAGGTATCATAAAACCAAATTCACAGAAGATAGGAAGGTCAATATGTTTGAAGTCAGCCACGTTACCAAGCGCTACGGAAAAGTCACCGCCAACCGGGATATCAGCTTCTCAGTGGACGATGGGCAGATTGCTGTATTGCTGGGTCCGAATGGGGCAGGAAAATCTACCATTATTAAATGCATAGCAGGGCTTCTGCGGTTTGAGGGAGAAATAACGATCTGCGGCTATGGCAACAAATCGCTGGAAGCGAAACGGCTGTTAGGGTATGTTCCGGAAATGCCGGCAGTGTACGATTTGCTCACAGTAGGAGAGCATTTGGAGTTTATCGCGCGGGCTTACGGTTTGACTGACTGGCAAGAAAAAGCGGAAAAACTGCTGGAACGTTTTGAATTGGCTGATAAAAAGGACAAATTGGGGAAAGAACTTTCCAAAGGAATGCAGCAGAAAGTCAGCATCTGCTGTGCGCTTCTGCCCCAGCCGAAGGTAATCATTTTCGATGAACCTATGGTAGGATTGGACCCCCATGCAATCAAGGTTTTAAAAACGGTCTTCACCGAGCTGAAAGAATCCGGCGCATCGGTACTGATCAGCACCCATATGCTGGACAGTGTTGAAGATTATTGGGATATTGCCCATATTATGATGAATGGGCAGTTTGCTGCAACCAAACGGAATCACATGGACGCAGAAGGGGAAAAATCTCTGGAAGAACTGTTCTTCGAGATCACCGAGGGCAAGGAGGAAAACCAGTGAAAGGGATTCTTTATCTTTTCTTCACCACCCTCAAAAATGCTGTGAAGGAATTCTTCAAACGGCCGGCAAAAGTCATCGCAGGGCTGTTTTTTGCAGCAATGCTGGTACTGGTAATTGTATCCGGCCAGATGGGTGCTGCTGATTCTGCCGGAGAATTCCGGCCAATCGGGGAACTTCAGGCAATGATCCTGGCACTTTATGCAGCTATGTTCTATTTGATGGCGCATCAGGGGCTTTCGGCGGGGGCAAGCTTTTACTCCATGGCGGATGTGAGTCTTTTGTTCTCCTGCCCCATATCCAACCGACTGGTGCTGCTGTACGGATTAATCCGGCAGATGGGGACCTCTCTGCTGGTAGGGCTTTTCCTGTTGTTCCAATACTCCTGGGTACACAGCACCTATGGACTTTCCCTGGGAGGACTGGTACTGGTATTGGTCGGATATGCTCTGACTATGTTCTGCGGCCAGCTGACGGCAATGGTGATTTACTCGGCAACAGCAGGCGATGAACACCGACGCAAAAATGCCAAAATGATTTTTTACATCATTGGCGCCGCTTTTGCAGCAGGGATTCTCGTTCCCGCTCTGAGAGCAGGCACAGATTTTCTTGGCGGAGCAATAGCCTCAGCAAACGCTAAGTGGACCGTATTTATTCCGGTGGCAGGATGGCTGCGTACGATTCCCGGAATGGCTATGTCAGGCGGCTTGCTCACCCTGGGGATAGGCTTAGGACTTACTGCGGTCTATATTGGAATTCTGTTGGTAATCCAGACCCGGGTAAATTCCGATTTCTATGAAGATGTCCTGAAGGCGACCGAAATTTCATTTACAGCGATTACTGCAAAAAAAGAAGGAAAAATGGCTGAGGCGATCCCTCTGAATGTCAAAGTGGGCAAAACAGGTTTGGGCCCCGGAAAAGACGTGTTTTTCCGGAAACATCTTCTGGAAGGGCGGCGCAGCGGCTTTTTCCTCTTTGACATCATGACGGTTATGATGGCGGTAATGGCGCTGATCTTCTCCTACATTCTGCGGGAGGAAGGCGTCCTGCCAGTCTTTCTGTTCACGACCTATCTGCAGATGTTCACTGCGCTTACGGGCCGTTGGGTCAAGGAGCTGACCTTCCCGTATGTTTATTTGATTCCTCAGCCGGCTTTTCGGAAGTTGTTATGCATCTGTAAGGAAAACATGCTGAAAATTGCCGTTGATGCAGTCATTGTCATGCTGCCGGCCGGGCTTTTCCTGAAAGCAGGTGTGGCGGGAATTATTGCGCTGATACTGGCAAGAATCGGCTTTGGGATTCTGTTCATGGCAGGGAATATCCTGGTAGAGCGGATTTTCGGATCTCTAACCAACAAGGTCCTGATTTTCGGACTTTATTTTCTGACGATGATTCTTTTGGCTGCTCCCGGAGCCGTTCTAGGCGGAGTGCTGGGTGTAGTGCTGGGAGGACTCCTTCCCGGTCAGCTGTCCGCGGCAATAGGCTACGGCATTACCTTCATCTGGAATCTGCTGGTTTCTGTGGTAATCGGATACTGCTGCAGAAATATTCTATCTTGTGCCGAACTGAATAATCGCTAGTATATTTTCTGACATCAAAAACAGCCGGTCTGGCTTTGTTGTCAGACCGGCTGTTTTTTCTTTGCTTTTCTTAGGCAAGGGGTTATCCGCCCCAAAGCTGCGCCCATTTTCCACGGCGGACAGTTTCTTTAGGCAATTCGTCCATTGTCACCAGGATTGCATCTTCCCCGATCACATCGATCCGCTCCCATGGAATTTCCACGTCGGGATGCCGTCCCAACAGGCCAAGCAGCCGCAGCTTTCCATAAACCACCAGTCCTTTGATGCGGGCAGCCTCGGTGTCAATTGTTACATCGTCCACAAAGCCCAATTTCGTGCCATCCTTCAGATTGACGATTTCTTTCCGCTGCAGATCGCAAACCTTCACTTCCATGGCCAGCCCCCCTTGCTACAGTTTATTCACTGAGGGCTTTGGGTATGCCGTCTCTGGCAAACCAAACGTCTTTTACCTGAAAGGTTTTTCCGTTCAGATAGGACAGTGCGTGTTCCTCCCGGAAAGCGAACTTCAATTTATAAGAATAAAGCGCCTGGCAATTAAACCCTTTTTTCTTTTCCAGCGCATTGGAAGCATATTTTCCATCTCCCACCAAGGGGTGGCCGATAGAGGCCATATGGGCCCGGATTTGATGTGTTCTACCTGTTTTCAGTTCCACCTCAACCAGGGAATAACGTCCGTTCGTCTGTAAGACAGTATAACGCGTGATCATAGTCCGGGTATCCGGCCTAGGATGGTCGTAAACAATTGCTTTATTCTCCTTCTCATCCTTACGGTGATAATGGGTCAAGGTTGCGCTGCGAGGTTCCGGAGTCCCTTTTACCAAGCAAAGGTAATACTTTTCGATTTCCCTATTTTTAATAGCGTCGTTAAGAATTCGCAAAGCCTCCGCATTTTTGGCAACGATGACAATACCGCCGGTATTCCGGTCAATACGGTTACACAAAGCTGGTGCAAAGGATGCTTCCTGCTTCGGGTCATACTCCCCGCTGTTATATAGGTAATGCTTTACCCGGTTAATCAGGGTATCCACACTTTCCCCTTCATCCTCATGAACAATCAACCCCTGAGGCTTGTCCACCAGCAGGATATTCTGATCCTCGTAAACCGGCTTGATCTCGGCGGGAGCGGCTAAAAAGTCCGGAGCCTTCTCAGCAAAGAATTCGTCATTGATATAAAGCTCTACCACATCGCCTTCCTGGAGGCGATAACGGATCTCACTTTTTTTGCCGTTGACCTTAATCCGCTTCAGGCGCAGATATTTATATAGTAAGCTCTGAGGCAGCAGCCTTACTGCTTTTGTAAGATACTTATCCAATCGCTGCCCTGCATCATTTGCATTGATAATCAAACGTCTGATAGCCCGTTCCCCCTTTAATCGATGCGGAAATCTTCATCCCGATATTCGGGCAGGATCTGATGGGTGCGCGGCTTACGCTTAAGCGGCGCATAGACAAATTTCCGGCAGGAAAAGCAGGGGGAAACCGCCCCATTTTTTTCACAAAGGATCATCTGGCCATCCCGGGTAGGACGGCCTAGTTCACAATATTCACAAGCAGGTTCGATATGTCTGCCGAACAGGACGCCCTTCATAGCAAATCCCCCTTTATTACATTGCGATACTATTTTAGCACATCTTCCCCGTTTTCGCAACACACCGATTTTACATATAAAAGGGGAACCGCCCGGAGTGTGGGAAACTCCGAGCGGCATAGTGGGAAAAATCAGGCTGGGTGAACCTGACAGGAGCAGTATAACATATCAGAGAGAAAAATGTTGTCGAATTTTGCAGAATGCGGAAAATATTTCCGTCAGCAGGATTCGTCAGCAGCAGATTCCTGGCAATCCATTTCTGCGAGGCGCGGCGGGAAAAACTCATTGACAGGGAACTTAATTTTGCGGAACAGTTCACAGGGGTCATCCGTGGTAGCGACACATTCTTTATCAGGCAGGCAGTAATCGTAAACCGGGATCATCATCTGGACATCCCGTTCCAGCTGAACGATGGAAAACATTCCGATTGTCACATAGACATATCTGCGCACCTCAGTTGTTACGGGATCGCCGGATAACTGACAGCAGATATTCTGGGGGATGGGGGTACATTCACATTGCGGAGATGCGGAATCACAGAGGCGGCAGGACAAAATGATGGGGTCTACCACCTGAACCTTTGCGGTAGGATTATCGCTGGCCAAGGATGTACAATCATCTGTACCGGCCTGATCGCTCCGGTTGGAAGAAAACGTTTTGACGCTGCCTTCCGAGCCATAAAGGATGACTTTCTTGCTGAAAACAGCGACGCCCTGAACTGTACAGGGAGGTGACATTGGAGACGCGTAAGCATCCAACGTTACCAGGAAGTAAAAGGTCATATCCACAGAATAGAACCCTTTGTTAAAGGGAACACTTTCCACATCCATAAAGACATTGAGCACTTCCACCTGGCGGCATTTAATACTCTGTGCGGCATCTACCACAGGTTGGGTGGTTGTTGTAAAGGTGACGCGCAAATCTTCAAGACAATCCTTCGAAGAACAGGAATCATAGATTCTGCCGGCATTTACGCAAACTGCCTCTTTAAAGCAGCTGGATCCTGCGGCAGAACTGCTTGCGGTAAAGTTTGAATCAGCCATAATCATCCTCCTAAAATAAGTACTGGCCTTCCTACGGCCTTTCGGAACCTGCTGTAGTATATCATATGAAAAAAAGCCAAAAAGGTGCGAAAAATCTGCTATCTTCGGGGATAAAAACAAAAAGCTGTGTCACTAGGAATACAGTCTTTCCATCAGTGACACGGTTTTTAAAAACACTGAACAACCTCAGCGCCAAAGGGCGCCAATGCCAGTCTCGCCAGCTTAAAATGCTGTTTTCCAAAAGGAATTCCGATGATCGTCACACACAAAATCACGCCGAACACCGTATGCTCTATGGCAAGAGGCAGGCCGGACAAAACAATCCAGAAGA
>CALXBD010000106.1 GCA_944386445.1 uncultured Clostridia bacterium | reverse complement strand
GGCAGTGGCAGATGCTTTGGAGGAAATCGGCGTGCCGGTTCGGGTCCAAACAGCAATCGCCATGCAACAGGTAGCAGAACCATATATCCGTAACCGCGCCGTAAGGCATTTGGAAAAAGGACGTGTTGTCATTTTTGGTTGTGGAACTGGAAATCCCTTTTTCTCAACAGACACAGCGGCTTCCCTTCGGGCGGCCGAAATTGGTGCGGATGTCGTTTTGAAGGCTACGATGGTTGACGGCGTATATGATAAAGATCCGCATAAATATCCTGACGCTGTCAAGTATGATACGCTTACTTTCAGCGAGGTGCTGAATCGAGGACTGGCTGTTATGGATGCAACAGCTGCATCTATGTGCAAAGATAACGGCCTTCCGTTATTGGTGTTTAACCTGGCAGACCCCCATAATATCGTCGCTGCTGTGACAGGCGAAAAAATCGGCACTCTGGTTGTTGCCGAATAATTCAGAGAAGGGATGATCATCTAATGAAAGAGCAAATGAAAAAAGCAGAGGAAAAAATGCAGAAAACCCTGAATGCCCTTGATAAGGAGTTTACGACAATCCGTGCCGGACGTGCCAATCCAGCCGTTTTAGATAAAGTAGTGGTGGACTATTATGGTGTGCCTACCCCTATTAACCAGATGGCGGCTATTTCAGTTCCCGAAGCACGTATGCTGGTAATTCAGCCCTGGGATCTTTCTACACTGAAATCAATTGAGAAAGCTATTCTGGCTTCTGATTTGGGCTTTAACCCTAATAACGACGGAAAAGTCCTTCGGATTACCTTCCCACCTCTTACTGAAGAGCGCCGTCGGGAGCTGGCAAAAGAGATTCGGAAATATGGTGAGGAAGCTAAGGTCGCAGTGCGTTCTGTCCGCAGAGATTTGATGGAAAAACTGAAGGCCATGAAGAAGGAAGGAACCATTACAGAGGACGATCTGAAAGATGGCGAGAAGGAAGCCCAGAAGCTGACGGATAAATACTGCAAAGACGTAGATCTCATGACCGAGAAAAAAGAAAAGGAAATTATGGAGCTGTAATATGCCGGATTTTTCAAAACTTCCTGTTCATGTGGGGATTATAATGGATGGGAACGGCCGTTGGGCCAAACGTCGAGGTCTTCCCAGAAAAATGGGACACAAGGTCGGAGCGGAAACCTTCCGTACGATCGTTCGCTATGCAAATCGCATTGGACTAAAGTATTTGACGATGTATGTGTTTTCTACGGAAAACTGGTCCAGACCTCAGGATGAGGTAGATGCTATCATGACTCTGCTGCGGAATTATCTCAAGGATGTGGATAATTATCGCTCGGAGAATATTCAGATTCGTTTTCTGGGGGATCTTTCGGTCTTCGACGAAGATATGCAGCGGAAAATGGCGGAAATTCAGGAAACCAGTAAAGATAATACCGGGCTGAAACTGAATTTGGCAGTCAATTATGGCGGGAGCAGTGAGCTTACAATGGCGGCTGCAAAATTAGCTGCAGATGCGGTGAAAGGTTTGCTGAAGCCGGAAGAAATTACCCAACAGGATTTGGCAGACCGGTTGTACACGAGCGGGGAACCGGATGTGGATTTGATCATTCGTCCCAGCGGGGAATATCGGTTGTCTAATTTTCTTATCTGGCAGTCGGCTTATGCAGAATACGTATTTATGGACGAAATCCTGTGGCCGGACTTTAAGCCTGCAGATCTTGACCGTGCATTAGAGGAATATCAGAGCCGGAATCGGCGTTTCGGCGGCATCTGAGTTTGAAAGCGGGGCTGCTCATTCCGAAAATTTCTTTTTCGGTAAGAAGGGCACCCCGTTCCATTCTGTTATCTACCAAATAAACGGACGGGAAACCGTTATCATGGAGGGAACTGAATTTCCATGAAGCAAAGAATCATTACAGCCTTGGTTGCATTATGCGTACTCGCTTTGGTGCTGTCCTTCTACAATACATTGGTGCTTAACGCGGCAATAGCGATAATCTCCGTTATCGCTGTTTTTGAATTGCTTTGTGCCACAAAGTACGTTTCAAACCCGATTATGGTTATCACATCGCTGATTTATGCAGCAATTGTTCCATTCTTTGGGGCAGTGCCCATGGAAAGGTTTCCGCTTTACACCACTTTGGCGTATTTTGTGATTTTGTTTGCGGTCCTGCTTGTTCAGCATACAAAAGTGCAGTTTGAGGAGCTTACAGTGGCATTTTTCATATCATTGGCAGTACCCCTGGGATTTTCTATCATGGTATATATCAGGGATCATTATGAGCATGGCCTTTTTTATACGCTTCTGGTATGTGTAGCAGCCTGGATAGCCGATTCTGCAGCATATTTTGTTGGAAGAGCTTTCGGAAAACACAAACTGTGTCCGCTGATTAGCCCGCATAAGACAGTAGAGGGTGCCGTTGGAGGACTTTTTTTCGCAATGGTATTTTTTATGCTTTTCTGTTGGGGATACAGCGTGTATTGGGGGACACAGGGAACGACCGTTCATATTTCGTATCTGGCAGCCGCGTTTGACGGCGTATTTTGTGCGGCAATCGGTATTGTAGGAGATTTGATGGCCTCAGTGATTAAGCGCCAGCGCGGTATTAAAGATTTTGGAAATATCATGCCGGGTCACGGCGGTATTATGGATCGATTTGACAGTTTTCTTTTTGTAGCGCCTACATTGTACCTTATTTTGCAGGTATTTCCAATTGTTACAACAATCGGCTGACCGGGAGGATTTTCGATGAACAATCCAAAAAACGTGGGTATCCTGGGGTCGACTGGCTCTATTGGTACCCAGGCCTTGGAAGTGTGTGCTGCTCAGGGATATCGGGTGCCAGTTTTGGCGGCCAAATCCAGTGAACAGCTTTTGGAAAGTCAAACCAGGCAATTCCGGCCGAATTTGATCTGCATTTATGACGAAGCTGCCTATAAAAGCATGAAAGTGCGACTGGCAGATCTGGATGTAAAAATTGTCACTGGCATGGAAGGATTGTGCGAGGCTGCTGCTTTTCCAGGTGCTGACGTCGTTCTGAATGCAGTCGTGGGAATGATCGGTTTACAGCCGACACTGGCGGCTATTTCTGCTGGAAAGGACATTGCTTTAGCAAATAAGGAAACACTTGTCACCGGCGGACAACTGGTGATGAAGGCAGCCCGAGAAAGAAATGTAAAAATTTTGCCGGTGGACAGTGAACATTCCGCTATTTTTCAATGCCTTCAGGGATATTCTTCATGCAAAGTGAGTAGAATTCTATTAACCGCGTCTGGCGGACCGTTTTTCGGATGGAATCGGGAAAAGCTGAAAAATGTTACTGTGGCTCAGACCCTGCGGCATCCTAACTGGAATATGGGAGCCAAAATAACAGTTGACAGCGCTACAATGATGAATAAGGGATTTGAATGTATCGAGGCAGTGTGGCTCTTTGATGTGAGGCCGGAACAGGTGGAGGTAGTCGTTCATCGGGAAAGCGTCATCCATTCTATGGTGGAATTCGAAGACTGTGCTGTTTTGGCACAGATGGGGGTCCCGGATATGAAAATCCCGATACAGTTTGCTCTGACTTGTCCGGAGAGAAAACCATGTCCTACCAAGCGGTTGAATCTTTTTGATTATGGCATACTGACATTTGCAAAGCCGGATATGGAGACTTTCTGCTGCCTAAAAGCAGCGTTGGAAGCTATTAAGCGGGGAGGGCTATATCCAACTTTGGTCAACAGCGCCAATGAGGAACTGGTACGGATGTTTTTGGAAGAAAAAATATCGTTCCTTCGTATCGGTGATGTCGTTTGCAAGGCTTTGGAGTTGGATGGCTCCGGAGAGGTAACTGTAGAATCTATTTTGGACGCTGAGGAACGCGCCCGCCGTTTTGTGCGGGAAGTCTGTAAATGCGGAAAATGACAGTATCCCCGCAATTTTGGAGGTTTACATGATTGTCAGCATTCTCCTAACCCTGTTGATTTTTATTGTTATTATTATGATCCATGAGTGCGGACATTTTCTGGTCGCAAAATTCAGCGGTGTCCGCGTTAATGAGTTTGCTCTGGGGATGGGACCGGCGCTCCTTAAAAAGCAGATGGGGGAAACCACCTACACAATTCGGGCCTTTCCAATCGGCGGCTTCTGCAGCATGGAGGGAGAGGACTCCAGCTCTGAGGATCCGCGCGCTTTTTGCAATATTAAGGTTTGGAAACGGATCTTGGTAGTGTTGGCCGGGGCAATTATGAATTTGATTTTGGGATATGTGGTTCTGATTGGAGTCACCTGCTCAATGACAGCGATTACCTCCAATACAGTAGCGCAATTCGCAGATAACGCCGCTTCGGAGGCTAGTGGGCTACAGGTAGGAGATACTATCCAAAAAGTCAACGGCCGTACCGTATGGGTGGAAAATGACATTGCTTATGAGCTGGTCAGAGATGCTGACGGCGTTGTTGATATGCAGGTCTTGAGAGATGGAAAAACGGTTGACCTGCAGAATGTGACGTTTGATTTTACCGGAGAAGGGGAAAACAGAAGCCTGGTCATTGATTTTAAGGTGGTGGGACAGGAAAAAACTGTGGGAAATGTGCTTTCCTATTCGTTTAAAAAGGCCGCCTCTATCGGCAGACTGGTTTGGATATCTTTGCTGGATCTGGTAACCGGGCACGCGTCGCTGAATGATTTGGCCGGGCCAATCGGCATGACCCAGGTTGTGGGAGAGGCCGCCAAAATCGGTGCGGACAGCTTTTTCCTGCTGGTAGCGTTTATAACGATTAACGTAGGAATTTTTAATCTTCTGCCTTTGCCGGCGCTGGACGGAGGACGTTTGATTTTCCTTTTGGTAGAAGCAATCCGGGGAAAACCCGTGAAGCCGGAACACGAAGGACTGGTGCATGCCATCGGCTTTGCAGCCCTGATCCTGCTGATGGTAGTCGTTGCGGTGAACGATGTGTTTAAGTTGATCCGATGAACTTTGGGGCAGGCAGTAGCCTGCCTCTTTTAGTGAGAAAAGAAGGAGATTTCGAAATGAAACGGAGAAAAACAGTTCCGGTCAGGCTGGGAAACCTGACTTTCGGCGGGGAATCTATCTATGTCCAGTCTATGCTCAGCACTCCCAGCACAGATATTGCCGGCTGTGTTGCTCAGGCCAAGGCTTTGGAAGACGCCGGCTGTGAAATTATCCGTGCAGCGGTCCCGGACCATGATGCGGTCAAGCTGGTCGCTGCACTTAAAGAAGCAATTTCCGTACCGTTGGTAGCGGATATTCACTTTGACTATCGGCTTGCATTGGAAGCACTGGAAGCCGGTGTTGATAAGATTCGGATCAATCCCGGCAATATCGGCAGCGAAGATCGGGTGAAGGCTGTTGCTATTGCATGTGCCAATAAGGGCGTGCCGATTCGAATTGGTGTGAATGGCGGATCTTTGGAACGGCATATTTTGGAAAAGTACGGTGCTCCAACTGCCGATGCACTGGTTGAAAGCGGACTTTATAACGCGCAGCTGCTGGAACGGTTTGACTTCGATCAAATCGTTATTTCCTTAAAATCATCTAATGTGGAAACGATGGTTGAAGCCTATCGGAAGTTGGCAGAACGTTGTGAGTATCCGCTGCATTTGGGTGTAACTGAGGCCGGAACAGAACGTATGGGACTGGTGAAATCGTCTATTGGGATCGGAAGCTTGCTGCTGGATGGTATCGGGGATACAATCCGTGTATCGCTGACAGCAGATCCGATCAAAGAGGTGGAGGCTGCCCGGGATATCCTGCGGGCTTTGGACCTGGACAAAAATGCACCACAAATGATCTCGTGTCCTACTTGCGGCCGCACCAGAATCAATCTGATTCCCTTAGCCAACGCCGTAGAGGAGCATCTGAGAACGGTTCGAAAACCAATCCGGGTAGCAGTTATGGGGTGTGCTGTCAATGGGCCCGGAGAAGCCCGAGAAGCGGATGTGGGGATTGCCGGCGGAGACGGCTGTGCCGTGTTATTTAAGAAAGGACAGATTCTTCGCAAAATCCCGGAGGACCGGATTTTAGAGGAACTATTCGCAGAGATTGATAAAATGTAACGAAGGGGACAAACCATGCAGCAGAGCAGCTTTGAGTATATTTTCGGCGAGTATCTGGAGGAGCCGTTCTCCTCATTGTTCCGGGAGTGCGAACTTTTGCGTATCGATGCAGACCGTTCGGCCCGGAATCTGCACATTCTGGCCAAAAGCAGCCGATTGATTGAAGAGGAGCAAGTCCGTCAGTGCGCTCAGCTGCTGGCTCGAAAGGCGTCTCTGCAGCAGGTACGGTTGTCCCTCCGATATCTTCCGACACTGTTTACAACAGAGTATTTTCCCTCCATCGTCGCGGAATTGAAAACTCTGTCCGGAGTGGTCAACGGCTTTTTTGAAGGCGCGGAAGCAGTGTTAAGCGGTCAGGAGCTGACGATTATCTTAAGAAATGGCGGTCGCGAAATTCTGTGTCAGGCAGGCGTTGACCGTTTGATTCAGCAAATTATTCGAGATCATTTTTCCATTTCTCTTTCTGTTATTTTTGCGGAAAGTCAAGATACTGCCTCGGTTCAGGCGGTCGAACCGGCGCCGATGCTGGTTCGCGAACCTGCCACGCAGGTACATACATCTCCGGTTGTTCCGTCTTCGTTTCGTCGGAGCGGTGGAAATAATGGTGGAAATTTCCGCCGCAGCGGTGCAGTAAAAGATACACCGGAGGAAATCTCGGTGGATTTTACTGAGCTGCATTTTAAGAAAAACGCTCTTCTGCTAAAGGGCAGAAAAATCACCGATCAACCAGTGCCCTTGCGGGAAATTAACGCCAACAGTGGTACAGTTGTGGTTTGGGGAGATATCTTTGCCGCTGAGTCCAAGGTTACACGGGCCGGGGACAAGGTAATCCTCACTTACAGTTTTTCTGATTACACGTCCAGTAATGTGATGAAAATCATTGATTCGGTGGATAGCCAGGAGAAATACAGCCTTTTGAAACCCGGCACTACGATTCTGGTGCGCGGGGATGTAGTCGATGATAAGTATGATCGGGAAATTTCCATTAAGCCATACGATATTATGACTGTCAGCCGGATTCCACGGATGGATGAGGCAGATGGTGCCAAACGAGTGGAGCTTCACTGCCATACGAAAATGTCCTCAATGGATGGCGTTTCAGAAGCTTCGGATCTGGTTAAGACAGCATTTAAATGGGGACATAAAGCCATTGCCATTACCGACCACGGAGTGGTACAGGCTTATCCGGATGCAATCAGTGCTGTGGACGATATTCGGAAAAGCGGTGGGGAATTCAAGGTCATTTACGGCGTAGAAGATTACTTTGTCAACGATTTTGCGGAGGCGGTCAGCGGCAGTCAGGACACGCCCTTTGATGGAGAATTCATTGTATTTGACACAGAAACAACCGGCTTAGGAGCTAAAAATGAACGATTAACGGAAATTGGCGCGGTCTTAGTTATAAATGGGGAAATTGTGGACCGCTTTGACACTTTCGTCAATCCGGAAAAATTGATCCCGCCGAAGATTACGGAATTGACTGGCATTGATGACAGTATGGTGGCAGATGCGCCGAAAGAAGGAGACGCTTTGCGGATGTTCTTGGAATTCGCCGGCGATCGTCCACTTGTGGCACACAATGCACCATTTGATATGAGTTTTCTTGCAGCAGCAGCAGAGCGTTCCGGTATTCCGCTTCATGCAACTTCTGTCGATACAGTAGTTCTTTCCCGGGCATTGTATCCTGATTTGAAACGTCATAAGCTGGATGTCATTGCCAAACACTTGAATTTGGGGGATTTCAATCATCACCGTGCTTGTGACGATGCGGAAATGCTTGCAAAAATTTTCCTGGAAATGATGAAAAAAATGAAGACGGATTTTAACGTCCAAAGTCTTTCCGGGATTAACAAGGCTGTAGGCGGCGGTGATCCCCGTCAAATGAAAAGCTACCATCAGATTTTGCTGGTAAAAAACCATACCGGCTTAAAAAACCTGTATCGGCTGGTTTCTGCAGCCCATGTTCAGTATTATCACCGTCATCCTAGGACTCCCAAAAGTGAAATTATGAAGTATCGAGAAGGCCTTTTGATCGGAAGTGCCTGTGAAGCGGGAGAGCTTTACAGGGCAATCGTAGACGGAAAGAGCTTTGACGATCTTTGTTCCATCGCGGATTTTTATGATTATCTGGAAATTCAGCCGCTGGGGAATAATGAGTTTATGCTCCGTGACGGCACTGCCGCCAGCCGGGAACAACTGATGGAGAATAATCGTACCATCTGTCGGATTGGCGAGCGTCTGGGTAAGCCGGTGGTGGCCACCTGTGACGTCCATTTTTTGAATCAGGAGGATGCAATTTTCCGTGCGATCCTGATGGCCGGTATGGGATTCAAAGATGCGGATCAGCAGCCACCGTTGTACCTGCGTACCACGACGGAAATGTTGGAGGAATTCTCATATCTGGGCAAGGAAAAGGCTTATGAGGTCGTTGTTGAGAATCCCAATAAAATTGCCGACATGATCGAAGGAGATATCCGGCCTATCCCCAAAGGTACCTTTCCGCCCAGCATTGAAGGGGCAGACGAGGATATTCAGCGGATCACCTGGGATCGCGCCAAGGAGATCTATGGGGACCCGGTTCCGGAACTGGTAGGCACCCGGCTTCAACGGGAGTTGGATTCCATTATTAAGCACGGGTTTTCTGTTATGTACATGATTGCGCAGAAGCTGGTGCATTATTCGGTGGAACACGGCTATCTGGTTGGCTCACGTGGATCAGTAGGATCGTCGTTTGTGGCCATCATGGCGGGGATCTCTGAGGTAAATCCTTTAGCGCCTCATTATGTTTGCCCCAAATGCAAGCACAGTGAATTCTTTACCGACGGAAGCGTCGGTTCCGGATTTGACCTTCCGCCTAAAGATTGTCCGGTATGTGGAACGGCTATGGACCGTGACGGCCATGATATTCCTTTCGAAACCTTTTTGGGATTCGATGGGGACAAGGAACCGGATATTGACTTGAATTTTTCAGGGGAATATCAGAGCTACGTTCATCGCTACACTGAAGAGCTGTTCGGCGCAGATCACGTTTTTAAAGCAGGTACCATCTCTACTGTAGCGGAAAAAACGGCTTTCGGCTTTGTCCTTAAGTATTTGGAGGAGCGGCAGAAAGTCATGCACAAAGCTGAGGAACTTCGGCTTGCCAAAGGTTGTACCGGAGTCAAGCGCACTACCGGTCAGCATCCCGGCGGCATGGTGGTCATCCCTTCAGACTATGAGGTTTACGATTTTACTCCTGTTCAGCATCCGGCTGATAAGGCGGACAGCGACATCCTTACAACACATTTCGACTTCCATTCGCTTCATGATACCATCCTGAAGCTGGATGAGCTGGGGCACGATGTTCCTACACTGTATCGCCATATCGAAGATTTGACCGGGATCAGTGTGATGGATGTTTCCATGAGCGATCCAGACGTATTCAGTCTGTTTACCTCGACGAAGGCTCTGGGGGTGACTCCGGAAGAAATCTTCAGCGAGACAGGAACCCTTTCGCTGCCGGAAATGGGCACACCTTTTGTCCGGGGAATGCTTCTGGAAGCACAGCCAAAAACCTTTGCAGACTTGCTTCAGATTTCTGGGTTGTCACATGGTACGGACGTGTGGCTGGGTAATGCAAAGGATCTGATCGATGCCAAAACCTGTACTATTTCTGAAGTAATCGGTACCCGTGACAGTATCATGACCTATCTGCTTCATAAAGGAATGCAGCCTAAGCTGGCTTTTAAAATCATGGAGATCACCCGTAAGGGCAAGGCTCCCAAGTTACTGACCGACGAAATGAAGGAAGATATGCGGGCTCATGATGTCCCGGAATGGTACATCGAAAGCTGCCTGAAAATTAAGTACATGTTCCCGAAAGCCCATGCTGCTGCTTACGTTATTGCTGCAATTCGGCTGGGCTGGTACAAGGTTCATGAACCGTTAGCTTATTATGCCGCATTTTTCACTGTGCGAGGCGGAGATTTCGAAGTTGAGACTGCTCTGGCTGGAAAGGATGCCTGTCGAACCAGGTTGCTTCAGCTGCAGGATATGGATCGCAGCGTGAAAGAGGAAGATGTTTACAATACGCTGCTGATTATCAATGAAATGCTTTGCCGAGGATTTCAGTTTTTAAATATCGATCTCTATAAATCCCATGCAACCAAATATCAGATCGAGGATGGAAAAATCCGGCTCCCGTTTACTGCGCTGAAGGGCCTCGGAGAAGCAGCCGCAGTGAATCTGATGGAGGCTGGAAAACAGGGACCGTATATTTCTATGGAAGAGGTTCAGACACGGGCAGGTGTCTCAAAATCTATTGTAGATATGCTGGGACAGATTGGTGCTTTAAAGGATTTGCCTAAATCCAGTCAGATGTCACTGTTTTGATTCTACAAATCCTACATAAGATAATGGTTGACAGCCGCCCCTTTAATATGATAATATAGTAACATGCTAAAGCGAATAAAGAAGGAGGATATGTTCCGGCAACGGAATATCAAAAAGATATGTTGAAAAATAAGCTGATTACCCCGGAAGGAACACGTGACCTTTTATTTGAGGACTGCATGGCCCGTAGACAAGTGGAAACCCGGATCAAGGAGTTATTTCAAAATCGGGGATTTTCGGAAGTTATTACCCCCGGAATTGAGTTTTATGACGTTTTCAGTTCCGAACATCATGGGATACCTCCGGAAAAAATGTATAAGCTGACTGACCATAAAGGTCGGATTCTGGCAGTGAAGCCGGATCTTACCATGCCCATTGCGCGAATGGCGGCTACTCGGCTAAAGGGGCAGACACGGCCCTTGCAGTTATATTATGATCAAAATGTTTATGCGGTTTCTCCGACGCTGACAGGGCGCAGCGATGAAACGGCTCAGATGGGGATCGAGATCATCGGTGTGGGAGGCCGTCGGACAGACCTTGAAGTGCTGGTACTGGCAATTGAAGCGCTTCAAAGCTGCGGGCTGACGGATTTCAGGCTGGAAATCGGCCATATTGGGTTCTTTAACACCTTGATTCGCAGATTGAACCTTTCCGATGAGGACGCAGAAGAGATTCGGGAACTGATCCAGACCAAGAATTTCCCTTCCTTGAACGACCGGCTGGATCGGATGGCAGACCGGGAAACCGCGGATGCTTTAAAACAGCTGCCGGCTCTCTTTGGAGGTGCCGAGGTCTTTGAACAGGCGGCTGAAATTCTTCATTTCAGTGAACTCTCTGCCGATATTGAGTCACTGCGGGCAATCTATGAGGCGCTGGCCCAGCTGGGACTGGGTGATAAGATATCGGTGGATTTGGGTATCGTTAACCGCAATGACTATTATACAGGGATCGTCTTCCGGGGATATGTAGAAGGCTTGGGGACGACGGCTTTGGTCGGAGGTAGGTATGACACACTGCTTTCCGATTACGGTAGTCCGGAACCTGCCATCGGTTTCGGCATCGACGTGGATGCAGTAGCTAAAGTCCTTCGAAACAGCTTGCCGCCACTTCCAGCGCCGGACGTGCTGGTGTTCGCCGAAGAAGGGTACGAAGTGAAAGCGCTGCTGGAAATCCGCAAACTGACAGCTCATGGTTTTACATCGGAATTCAGCGTCTTTGACAGCTTTGATGAAAGCCGCCGGTATGCTGTAAAGAAGGGAATTCGAACGGTTTATCTTGTAAATGAGGATCTGGTGGAGGTGCGGTTATGAGACCGATACGTATTGCGCTGACTAAGGGCCGGCTGGAAAATTCCACGGTGGAATTGTTTGAAAAAATCGGTTATAATTGCGAGCAGCTCCGCAATAAAGGTCGTAAACTCATTTTGGAAATTCCGGAGGTCAATCTGGAGGTTGTTCTTGCCAAGGCGGCAGATGTCATTACCTATGTGGAGCATGGCGTGTGTGATATGGGCGTCGTCGGCAAAGATACCATTATGGAGTATGGCGGCAGCTTTTTTGAAGTGGCGGACTTGGGATTCGGAAAATGTAGGTTTGCACTGGCTGTCAAAAAAGGCTCCGATTTTTACGAGGGTTATGCAGTTAAAACCATTGCAACCAAATATCCGGGGGTAGCCAGGAGCTTCTTTGCGGATAAGGGAATGGATGTGGAGATCATCAAGATCGAAGGTTCTGTGGAACTTGCACCGCTGCTGGGACTATCTGACGGAATCGTGGATATTGTGGAAACCGGTACTACCCTCCGGGAAAACGGCTTGGAAGTCGCAGAGGATTTGATCAGCCTCTCCGCTCGTCTGATCGTAAACAGCGCCAGCCTGAAACTCCGGAAAAAAGAACTGGAAACTATCATCACTGCTATTCAAAACGCGGTGAAGGCATAAATCGGAAAGGGGAATGGGTATGCTGCCAATTGTAACAGCTAACGGCACAGATGAACGTGCCCTTTTAACGGCTCTGCGTTCCCGCAGCGGGGAAGTGGATGCAAAAGTAACCCGTACTGTAGCCGAAATCCTGGAAAATGTCCGTAAAAACGGCGATCGTGCGGTAGAGGAATATACATTGAAATTTGACGGAAAGCTTCCGCCTGCGCTGGAAGTCAGCCGAGATGAGATTAACGATGCGCTGACCAACGCGGATCCAGATTTTGTGTCTACCCTTTTGAATTCCATGGAGAATATCGCGGATTTCCATAACCGGCAGAAGCATCAGAGCTTTGTCAACACCAAGGAAAACGGTGTGGTTTTGGGGCAGCGGATCCGCGGTCTGAAGCGCGTAGGATTGTATGTGCCCGGCGGTACTGCAGCATATCCGTCCTCAGTGTTGATGAATGCGGTTCCCGCAAAAATTGCCGGTGTGCAGGAATTGATTATGGTGACACCGCCTACTAAAGAAGGAAAGGCAAATCCCGACATATTGACTGCGGCAGCTGTAGCCGGCGTGGATCGGGTCTTCTTGATGGGAGGCGCCCAAGCCGTAGCCGCTTTGGCCTATGGGACCGAAAAGGTTCCGAAGGTGGACAAGATCGTCGGTCCCGGAAATATCTTCGTGGCAACAGCGAAAAAGTTGCTATATGGGACCGTTGACATCGACATGATCGCCGGCCCCAGCGAGATTCTGGTTCTGGCAGACGAAACCGCAAACCCGGTCTATGTGGCCGCTGACCTGATGTCTCAGGCGGAACATGACGTGTTGGCTTCAGCGATTCTTATCACCACCAGCCGGAAGCTTGCTGAGGAAACTGTCAAGGAGATTGAACGGCAGATAAAAGGACTTTCCCGGAAGGAAATTATTGAAAAATCGTTGACCGGCTTCGGAGGAATCATCGTCTGCGATACCGTCGGCCAGGCGGTGGATCTGGCAAATGAGATCGCGCCGGAGCATCTGGAGGTCATGCTGGAGAATCCCTTTGAATATTTGGGGCGGCTGGACAATGCAGGGTCGGTTTTCCTGGGAAAATATGCGCCGGAGCCTTTGGGAGATTATTACGCAGGCCCGAACCACGTGTTGCCTACAAGTGGGACGGCGCGGTTTTTCTCGCCGTTGTCTGTAGACGCCTTTGTGAAAAAGTCGAGCTTTATCTATTATACCGAGGATGCATTGCGGGAGGCCAGTGAGGATATTGTCCGCTTTGCAAACCGGGAGGGTTTGACAGCTCATGCCAATTCCATCCGGGTTCGAAATGGCGAACAGGAGGAATAAAATATGTCTTATCTTCTTTGTGAAAAAATTCGTAATTTGAAACCGTATGACCCTATCGAAGGGGAATACAAAATCCGTTTAGATGCCAATGAGAGCTATTTTGTTCCGGATGAGGCGCTCCGTCAGGAGATGGCACAAGCGGCTGCGGCAGTTGCTTTTAATCGGTATCCGGATCCCTATGCGGCAGAGCTTTGTGAGGCTTTTGCAAAGCTATACGGGATACCGGCATCCTCGGTGACAGCGGGGAATGGATCTGATGAGCTGATCAGCCTGATTTGTGGTAGCCTGTTACAGAAAGGTGATAAGCTGCTCACCTTGTCGCCGG
>CALXBD010000105.1 GCA_944386445.1 uncultured Clostridia bacterium | reverse complement strand
TAGCACTCTTCATCTCTGAGTGCTAATATTAGATTACCACGAAGATCATCCCTTGTCAAGGGGCAATTATGAACTTTTTGTTAATTTTACAATTTCCTCCTTTGCTTTATTTTTTCCGCAAAAGAGTAGTCCAATCCTGCATTTTAGAAGGATTGTCCTTGCAAAATTTCATTTTTGCGTTTATAATGTAGAAAAGGCCGTTGTCAGGCCTGTTTTTGTGTAAAGGAGGAAGGGCGTTCCAGGCCCGTTCAATATAATGGATATTATTGCTGAAATTAACCGCCGCCACGGAGAATTTTCCAAAGGGCAGCGGCGGATTGCCGATTATATCTCTGCCCATTCCGACAAAGCTGCCTTTATGACAGCTGCCAAACTGGGAGCTACTGTGGGCGTCAGTGAATCCACCGTGGTCCGATTTGCCTATGAGTTGGGGTTCGAAGGATATCCGGAGCTTTCCAGAGCGCTGCAGCAGATTATCCGCACCCAGCTCACCTCTGTCCAACGGATTGAAGTCACAAAGGAGCGGATCGGCAACGGTGATATTCTGGACAAGGTTCTAAGCCTTGATATGGACAAGATCAAACACACCTTGGAAGAGACTTCCCGAGAGGATTTCGAACAGGCGGCTGTCGCCATCGCCAAAGCGCGGAATATCTATGTGATCGGAGATCGAAGCGCTTCCGCGCTTGCAAGATTCATGCATTACTACTTCAATCTGATGTTCGAAAATGTGAAACTGGTCACAACGACCAGCCAGAGCGAACTCTTCGAGCAGATCATCCGTGTGGGTGCCGAAGATGCTGTCATCGGAATCAGCTTTCCGCGATATTCCACCATGACAATTCAGGCCTTCTCTTATGCGGCACGGTCCGGAGCCAAAATCATCGCGATCACAGACGGCCCTGGTTCTCCGCTGGCCAAGGATGCCACCTATCTGTTGTCGGCCAGAAGTGACATGAACTCCTTCGTGGATTCCCTGGTAGCGCCTTTGAGCCTTATTAACGCGCTGATTGTCCGGGTGGGGATGGAGCGGCAGGAGGAGGTCACCGCCACCTTCAATCGGCTGGAGACCATCTGGGAGGATTATCACGTTTACCAGAAGATGGATGGCTCTGCGCCTTCTGGAAAGGAGAACCCATGACAGACCTTCTGATTGTGGGCGGCGGCGCGGCCGGAATGATGGCGGCTTCAGCGGCGGCAGCCTGCGGGAAGCGGGTTGTGCTTCTGGAGAGGAATGCCAGATTGGGAAGGAAACTGCTTATCACGGGCAAAGGGCGCTGCAACGTCACCAACAACTGCGATTTGGATACCCTTCTGTCCAATATTCCCCGGAATCCCCGGTTTTTATACGGGGCATTCCACCGGTTTGGGCCTGCCGACACCATGGCCTTTTTCGAAAGCCGGGGGCTGGCCTTAAAAACAGAACGGGGGAATCGGGTGTTCCCGGTTTCGGACCGGGCTGCCGACGTGGCAAAGGTTCTGGAACGGGAACTGGAAAATCCGCTGATTACCCTTCGGACCGGCCGGGCCGTGGGGCTGCTCACGGAAGAGGGCCGGGCCGTGGGGGTCCGGTGTGAGGATGGAGCGGAATACCGGGCAAAGGCGGTCCTGCTGGCGACCGGCGGAAAATCTTACCCGCTGACCGGCTCCACGGGAGACGGCTACCGGTTGGCGGAAGAGGCGGGCCATACCATCGTCCCGCTGGCGCCTTCGCTGATCCCGGTGGTAACAGAGGAAGACGAACCAAAAGATATGCAGGGACTTTCCTTAAAAAATGTCACTCTGACGGTGACGAGGCAGAACAAGACCGTTTTTTCCGAGCTGGGAGAGCTTCTGTTCACCCATTTTGGAGTCAGCGGGCCGCTGGTGCTGTCGGCATCGGCTCATATGCGGGCGGAACCGCCTAAGACGCCTTCGGAGAAAGCGTTTGCGTCCATGCTGAAGGGCAGCGGCTACCGGATGTCCATCGACTGGAAGCCAGGGCTTACCGAAGAACAGCTGGATAAGCGGCTGCTGCGGGATTTTTCCAAATATCAGAACAAGGATATCATCAACAGCTTAGGAGAGTTGCTGCCCCGGAAAAGTATTCCGGTACTGCTCAGGAGGGCGGGGATTCCCTTTGAGACAAAGGTGAACTCCCTGACCCGGGAGCAGAGAAGAGCCTTTGTTGAGACGCTGAAAGGGTTTACCCTGACACCGGAAGGGTTTCGGCCTATTGAAGAGGCCATTATCACTACGGGCGGGGTGGACACCCGGCAGGTGAATCCCAAAAACATGGAATCCAAACTGTTGCCGGGGCTTTTCTTCGCCGGGGAAATCCTGGATGTTGATGGCTATACCGGCGGGTTTAATCTGCAGATTGCTTTTTCTACAGCTGTTTTGGCGGCGGAAGCTTAAAGCAGCTGTCCCAATCATTTCATTTAAATAAACCGATTCGGAGGTACTATGCTCAAAGAAAAACTGGAGCCG
Source organism: uncultured Clostridia bacterium (assembly GCA_944386445.1). GTDB lineage: Bacteria > Bacillota > Clostridia > Oscillospirales > Ruminococcaceae > Merdivicinus. Next base: position 3,878 of record CALXBD010000105.1, on the reverse strand, counting down.
CTTCTTTTAAAGGTACAGAAGCCGATTCGCTATGTGGGCGGAGAATACAACAGTATCGTCAAAGACAAGGCGGCAGTTAAAACCCGGATGGCCCTGTGCTTTCCGGATAATTATGAAATCGGCATGTCCCATCTGGGACTGAAAATCCTTTACTCCCTCATCAACGCCCGGGAGGACTGCTGGGCGGAACGGGTCTATGCGCCCTGGCCGGACATGGAAGCCCTGATGCGGGAAAATCAGATTCCCCTGTACGGCCTGGAAAGTCTGGATCCTCTGACTGAGTTTGATTTTATCGGGTTTTCCCTGCAATATGAGCTTTCTTACACCAACATTCTCAATATGCTGGATCTGGCAGGGCTGGACCCCATCGCTGCCAACCGCAAAAATGATGATCCTATCGTTTTTGCAGGCGGCCCCTGCGCCATGAATGGCGAGCCATTATGTGATTTTATCGACTGCTTCCAGCTGGGTGAAGGCGAAGAGATCATGCTGGAGATGATTGACCTTTACCAGAAGCACCGGGCTTCCGGAAAGTGGGATAAGAAGGCGTTTTTGCGGGAAGCTGCTCAGATTCCCGGAATGTATGTGCCGTCCCTTTACGAGGTTTCCTATCACCAAGACGGCACCATTGCCGCTATTACCCCAAAGGACGGCGCTCCCGAGAAGATCACCAAGCGCATCATCAAGGATTTTGACAAGGTGTTCTATCCTGAAACCTTTATCGTGCCTTACACCGAGGTTGTCCATGACCGGGCTGTACTGGAAGTGATGAGAGGCTGCATCCGGGGCTGCCGGTTCTGCCAGGCGGGATTCATCTACCGGCCTGTCCGGGCCAAATCGCCGGATACCCTCTGCCGCCAGGGAAAGGCCCTCTGCGATTCCACCGGTTATGAGGAAATGTCGCTGGCATCCCTGTCCACCTCCGACCATCCCCAGGTGGAGGAGATGCTGGACAAAATCATCGACTACACCCAGGAGGCCCATATCAATCTTTCGCTGCCCTCTTTGCGGGTGGATAACTTTTCCGGAGAACTGCTGGAAAAAGTCAGCCGGGTTCGGAAAAGCGGCCTGACCTTCGCCCCGGAAGCCGGTACCCAACGGCTGCGGGATGTCATCAATAAAGGTGTTACGGAAGAAGAGATCATGCGGACCTCCAAGATCGCCTTTGAGGGGGGGTACACCAGTGTGAAGCTTTACTTCATGCTGGGGCTGCCCTTTGAAACCATGGAGGATGTGCTGGGGATCACCGCCCTGGGCCAACGGGTGGTAGACCTTTATTACTCCCTGCCCTCTAAGCCCAAGGGGAAAGGAGTCAATGTGGGCATTTCGGTGGCGACTTTCGTTCCCAAGCCCTTTACGCCGTTCCAATGGGCGGCCCAGAACACCTATGACGAAATTGTGGAGAAGCAAAGTGCCCTGACTCATTCCGTCACGACTCGGAAAATCAGCCTTGCTTGGCATGAAGTCCGAACGTCTGTGCTGGAAGGAGTCATTGCCCGGGGCGACCGGCGGCTGGGAAAGGCCATCTGGAATGCCTGGAAAATGGGCTGCAAATTCGACTCCTGGGAAGAGTTTTTTGATTTTGATAAATGGAAGCAAGCCATCGCCGACGCGGGACTGACCATGGAATTTTACGCTTCCCGGGAACGGAGCGCCGATGAAATTATGCCTTGGGATCACATTGATGTAGGCGTTTCAAAAGCCTTCCTCCGCAGGGAGTACGAACGGGCTTCCCGGGCGGAAGTCACCCCCAATTGCCGGGAAAAATGCGCCGGCTGCGGGGCAAACCGTCTTGCGGAAGGAGGGGTCTGCCGTGTCTGAGCCGCAAAAAAAGATCACTGTCATTGAAGGGAAACCGGTCTATGATTACCGGGCCTTTTACCGCAAGGAAGGGCGGGCAAAATATATCTCCCATCTGGATTTGTACCGGACGGTTCAGCGGGCATTTCAGCGGGCCAAGCTGCCGGTTTGGTACACGTTAGGGTTTAACCCCCATGTGTATCTGACCTATGCGCTGCCGCTGGCACTGGGTTATGAGGGTGTCCGAGAGAGCTTTGACTTCCGGCTGACGGAGGATATTCCTGCGGAAGAGGTTACACGCCGGCTCAATGAAGTGATGCCGGAAGGAATTGTCATTTTAGAACTGCTGCCGCCAGCCCGCAAGGCAGATGACATCGAACGGGCGGATTATACCCTGGAATTTTCCATGAAGGGAGTCTCTCCGGAAGAATTGAAGGCGCAATTTGACCGCTTCACCGCCGGAGAGGTGATTGAAACGGTCAAGCACAGCAAAAAGGGCCCGAAAGCCATCAATCTGAAGCCGGCGCTGCTGCGCTGCGTTTCGAAAGAAACCTCCCGGGGGATCCTGCTTTCCCTGACGCTGCCGGCCGGAAACAGGGAAAATATCAACCCCACCCTTCTGGTGGACGCTTTTGGGAAGTCTGTGGGGACAGAACCGGATTACCGGAACATTCGTCGCGACAGGATCATCTGCGGAGATGGCTCGGATTTTCGTTAAGTACGGACATTATAAAGCGCTTCCTGAGAAAGCCATCGCGGGTGAGCAAATTCCGGCCAGAACGGGTTTCGCCGGAAACCGGTGGGAATATCCCGGCAAATCCATTCATGGGGCCCCCGGCAGCTGCCTGCAGAATGGCAGGGTTCCTGCTCCGGAGGGATTGGGCAGAGAATCGGCGGGGATTTTGGGGTACATCCGCGGCCGGATGAGCATCTCCGAGAGGGATTGCAACATTTTCTGCACATAATAAGTCCTCCCTGCAATTATTTTTCCTTATTATATGAAAAAATGCCTGAAACGGTGAATCCCGGATCCTGATAGGATCCGGGGTTCGCGTTTCTATGGACAAACTGAAATATGCTTGACAGGTATGGTAGTAGGTGATATGATAAAATAGAATCAGGGGACGGCACCCATTGAAAAAAACAGCGGTTCTTAAATTGAGACGCGGGGGTGACACCCATTGGAAAAAACAGTTCGCGTTACAGATGAACAGGGCAACCTGTATGAAGCGACCTATCCCAAACGGGCCAAAGGCCTGATTAAACACGGCAGGGCACGCTTCGTAGATGAAGATACCATTTGCTTAACGTGTCCGCCGGATAAGATTTCGGAGGAAACGGCAATGAGTGAACAACTAAACAGTCAATTTGTACTGGAACCGGCAGAAATTTTAAAGCGTATCGAAGAAATTCAAAATGACAATGGCCACATCTATCAGGCGCTTTCTACCCTGGAAAAGATACCATCCATCCGTTCAGACGTTCCCGGCGCACCAGAGGATTCGGCCGGATGCGCGAAAGCCAGGGCGATTGCGGAAATTGTCAAAATCAGAGAGGCTACTAATCAAAAGCTGCTGGACTTTTACATGAGTCTTTTTCGGGAAGCCACCGGAATGGCACCGGCTTCTTCTCAGTGAAATTGAACCTTAAAAACTCCTGGGCGCTTATAAAAAGCGCCCAGGAGTTTCAGTTTTTTATCCATTTGCTTATTTCTGCGGTGCCGTGATGCGGACAGGAACTCCGTTGACCTCGCCGCCCTCCTCCACCCGGATGAGAATATATCTGGTTCCGTCGATGATACGAGTTTCCACCAGATCGTCCCGTTCAGCCTTCACGCGAACGGTGACATCCGGGGTGGTGATCTCCACCTGTTTGAGATTCACCAGATTCCGGGGGCTGATTTCACCATCATTTCCCAGGGCCTCTCGACAACGAGCACCAAAGTCAGCAGCCCGTTCTTCAGCTACGCCGCAATCCTCCAGAATCCCCTGGACTGCCTCAGCCGACACTGTCAACGGTTCTTCCCCCTCTCGCTCCTTCTGATCCTCGATCATCTCACGAACCCGGTGACCCACTGC
>CALXBD010000104.1 GCA_944386445.1 uncultured Clostridia bacterium | reverse complement strand
AGGCAGGTTCCACTTGGTCAACAGCATAATGAGCCTCCGTTTGTCAGAAATAGATATTTTAGACTATATTATAAAGATTTTCGCAAATTTTTTCAAGCGATGGCTGCGCAAACCTCTCAGTTTTTCCCTATTTTGATTGCACAGACCCGGCGAAGGAGACATTGATTCTCTCCTTCGCCGGGTCCATATCGCCTTGCAATTATTTTGTGCCAAAAATACGATCTCCGGCATCTCCCAAACCAGGAACAATATACTTATGCTCATTTAAGCACTCATCCAAACTGGCTGCATAAATCTGCACATCCGGATGAGTTTCACTGAGTGCTTTCAATCCTTCAGGTGCCGCAATAATGCAAAGGAACTTAATATTTACAACGCCTTTCTTTTTCAGCAGGCTGATCGCATCAATTGCGCTTCCGCCCGTAGCCAGCATCGGATCGAGGACGATGACCTCACGCTTGGCAATATCAGAAGGCAACTTGCAGTAGTACTCATGAGGCTCATAAGTTTCCGGATCCCGATAAAGTCCGATATGGCCGACCTTGGCTGCCGGAACCAGAGAGAGCATTCCTTCCACCATTCCCAGCCCTGCCCGCAAAATCGGGACAAACGCCAGTTTACGGCCGCTAATGACTTTCGTTTTCGCAATTGCTACTGGAGTTTCAATCTCTACTTCCTTCAGCGGCAGATCCCGCGTAGCCTCATAGCACATAAGGGTCGCAATTTCTCCCACCAATTCCCGGAAATCTTTGGATCCGGTGTTCTTATCCCGCAGAAGGGAAATCTTGTGCTGAATCAGTGGATGATCCAAAATAACAGGTTTGCTCATACTCTCGTCCTCCTAATATCTGTTGGGCATGGATTTATTTTTCTAAGGCCATGACCTTATCGATCCGTTTCTGATGGCGTCCACCCTCGAAGGGGGTATTCAAAAATACGTCTACCAATTCCACTGCCAATCCGGGACCTACTACCCGACCTCCCAAGCACAACGCATTGGCATCATTATGGGCACGGGTATATTTTGCCGAAAAGTAATCCGAACATGCAGCGGCCCGAATTCCCTTCACCTTATTGGCGGCCATAGAAATCCCGATACCAGTTCCGCAGAAAAGCAACGCCTTCTCACATTCTCCGGAAACAACTGCATCGCATGCAAGCTTCGCCATATCCGGATAATCGCAGGATTCTGCCGTATAGCAGCCGAAATCCCGATATTCGATTCCTTTTTCATCTAAATATTTTTTAATTTCATTCTTGAGTTCAAATCCGCCGTGATCACTTGCCAGTGCCAACATGCGCATCATCCTTTCTCTGAGGAGCGTTCCCCTCTTTTTTCAAAAGCTCCCGTTCTGCCTGCGGCAGACGCAGATAAACTGGCATCAGATCCCCCGGTGCCAGTGGAGACGCTGTTTTCAGCATTTCCTCCGCAGCAAAGCCTACGCTTGAGGCTCTCTGCAGCCGCATTTGTGGCGGAGCCAAACGCAGCTTTTCTTTCCCGTTCATCGTCCGAAAACAAAGCTCTGCTCCGTCTCCTACCAGCGTTACCGCTTCCGGAAGCTCTGCCAATACTGTTTCCAGTTCTGCAATCGGCAGTGCTTCATCTTCACGCAGACGCAAAACAGTCCCATCTTTTCCCTGGAACAAAGCTGTATATACCTGCCCACACCGAGCATCCATTACCGGGCAGACAAACCCATCCAGCCCTCTGTAATTATAAGCCAACCCCTCCAGGGTAGAAATACCCAAACATGGTTTCCGAAGTCCCTGTGCCATTCCCTTCACCGCACCGATACCGATTCGGATTCCGGTAAACGAACCCGGGCCATGGCTGACAGCCAGCAAATCGATCTCCTGCAAAGAGATTTTCGCAGCAGAAAGCATTCCTTCCATCATCGGCATCACGGTTTGTGAATGCGTCAGCCCTGTATTGACGGAACTCTCTGCCAAAATCCGATTGTCCTCTACCACAGCAGCTGACGCCGTTTTGGCGGAAGTATCCAGGCATAAAATTTTCAAAACCGCCCTTCTCCTCCTTCCACGGCAATCCTGCGCTGCTCTTCTCCGGCAGACGTAATCGTCACTGTAATTGTTTCTGGCGGAAGAGCGCCATCAATATTTTCACTCCATTCGACTGCCAAGATTCCGCCGGAATCCAGATAGTCAAAGAAACCCGTAGAATACAAGTCGTCAAAGGTGTGGATGCGATACATATCAAAATGACAAAGCGGTGGGGTACAGCTGTACTCATGAACCAACGCAAAAGTAGGGCTGGACACCTCCGACTGGGATCCCAATCCTCTGGCCAGGCCTCGAACGAAAGTAGTTTTTCCTGCACCGAGACCGCCCTTGAACGCGAGGACATCCCCGCCCTTCAATTTGGAAGCCAACTCCTCCGCGAAACGTTCAGTTTCCGCCGGTGAGTGCGAATCAAAAGAAAGCATCTGGATTTCCTTTCCGTGAAATCGGACGCAAAAATACGTCTTTCCTTATTATAGTATAATTTTCATTCTTTTTCAAGGGATTCCGCTGCTTTTTCCAAAAGACACAGAAAAAGAGTACCGCGTCGGGACTTATTCCGGACGCGGCATTCTGAACACATCAAAACTGTTTCTGGGAAAGCAGCATATGTTTGCTGTTCCAGCATGCTTCAGAAAGATCCACATAATACCGATGAGGATTCTCAAACCGCTTGACCTCATCCCATAAAGTGTTCACCTGCTGAATGCAATAATTCCGAATCTCACTGAGTTTGGGAGATTCATAAATACATTTTCCCTTTTCAAACACATGCACCATCACAGGACGAATCTCTACGTCCTCAAAGGTTTTGGTCTTCCAGGTTTCCAGCGGATCAAACAGTGTGATAGGACCTTCTGTCGGAACCTGCTCATCAAAAAGTGTCACATAATCGGCAACGGCCTGTCCGCCATCCTTCTTGTAAAGGCGATAAACCTTTTTAAAATTCGGTGTCGTGATCTTCTCCACCGTCTCACTGATCTTAATCCTTGGCTGGAACTTTCCGTCTTCCTCCACAGCGACCAGCTTGTACACCCCGCCGAACACCGGATCACTCTTGGAAGTGATCAGATTTTCTCCTACGCCGAAGGTATCCACGACCGCTCCCTGAAGGATCAAATCCCGGATCAGGTACTCATCCAAGGAGTTGGACGCAACAATTTTGCAGTCCGGATATCCCGCATCGTCCAACATCTTCCGCATTCTCTTAGACAGATACGCAATATCCCCCGAATCGATTCGAACGCCCTTTGGCCGGCATCCCATAGGTTTCAAAACCTCATCGAAGCACTTGATGGCATTGGGGATTCCGGACTTCAGGACACTGTAGGTATCCACCAGTAAGGTGCAGCTGTCCGGATAAACCTCCGCATATTTCTTAAATGCTTCGTATTCGCTGTCAAACAGCTGAACCCAGCTATGTGCCATAGTTCCCATTGCCGGGACTTCATATTCCCGGTCTGCAATCGCACACGCGGTACCGTCGCAACCCCCGATAAAAGCAGCTCTGGCTCCCAAAATAGCCGCGTCATAACTCTGTGCCCGGCGGGAACCGAATTCAAATACCGAACGTCCCTGAGCGGCCCTCACGATCCGATTTGCTTTTGTTGCAACCAGCGACTGGAAATTAACTGTCAGCAATACCATCGTTTCAATCAGCTGGGCCTCAATAGCGGGAGCCACCACTGTCACCACAGGTTCTCCTGGGAACATAGGAGTCCCTTCCCGCATAGCCCAGACATCCCCGCTGAAATGGAAATTCCGCAGATACTGCAGAAACTTTTCGCTGAAAATCTTCTTACTGCGGAGATAATCCACATCCTCCTCAGTAAAATGCAGATTTTTGACATACTCTATCAGCTGCTCCAACCCGGCACAGATAGCGAATCCGCCTTCATCCGGAATCTTGCGGAAAAACATATCAAAAACAGTCATCCGATCTCCGCAGCCCTGCTCGAAATATCCATTTGACATTGTCAGCTCATAAAAATCCACCAGCATAGTCAAATTGCGATTATTACTCCAGTTCATAATTGGTTCTCCTTTTCATTCGCGGTAATTGACAACCTCAATCCCATTTCCAAGCATAGATATCAGCGCTGTTGTTCCCATTAGCTCCCCGTCATGGCCGGGAGCGTCGTACGTTTCCACCAACTGTCTTGGAACAATTACTGTTACAGGCCGGTTTTCCTGATTTGAAAACGCCTTCATCGTCACCGCAAACTGTTCGACACAGATATCCGTGCAGCAGCCGATTATGACAACTGTATCCGCCTTTCCCAAGGCTTTCGCCATTCCCGGAGCGAAACAGGCATTGGTACTGTTCTTGCGGATCATCACTTCAGGGAATTTCCTCAATTCGGGAACAAATTCAGCTTCTGCAGTTCCCTCCACGCAATGGACCGGATAAGAGGCAAATTCCACAGCATTCATGGGATGGGAATCGGTCACACCTACAATCGGGATTTTTCTCTCACTGCATTGCTGCAGAAAAGCTGCAATTGCAGGAACAATTGCATTTACCCGAGGACTGGCCAAAGCTCCCTCTCTCGTAAAGCCGATATTCATATCCACTGTTACGATCACAGAATGTTCCGGATCTATCGCGTCCAGATTCCAATCCGGCAATGCTTCCAGGCATTTTTCCGCAGCCTCAAGCACATTTGCATCACGCATCAGGATCCCTCCTTTTCCAATATTTTACACGGATTTTATCAAAGTTTCAACGGCAAAACCACCAAAAACCAACATTTTTAAATACGAGTATCCAGCAGCGTTACATACCGATCATGGAATTCCTGAAATGTTCCCTCATCGAGGGCCTCTCTGATACGTTCCATCAATGTATTGTAAAAATAAAGGTTGTGCATTACCGCCAATCGCATTCCAAGCATCTCATTGGCCTTGAAAAGATGCCGCAGGTAGGCGCGGGAATGCCGCCTGCAAGTCGGGCAGTCACATTCCGGGTCAATGGGCTGGTCATCTTCTGCATATTTCGCATTCATAATATTCCGGATCCCGCTCCATGTATTCAGATGGCCGTGACGGGCATTCCGGCTTGGCATCACACAATCAAAAAGGTCAACCCCCCGGGAAACCGCTTCAATAATATTCCCTGGCGTTCCCACTCCCATCAGATACCGAGGTTTTGCCGCCGGCATATACGGCTCTACGGCAGAGATGATCCGATACATATCCTCAGCCGGTTCTCCCACAGCCAATCCGCCGATGGCATACCCATCCAAATCCATTTCCGCAATTTCCTGCATGTGGGCAATCCTCAGTTCGTCATAAACACAGCCCTGGTTAATTCCAAACAGCATTTGATGTGGGTTTACCGTTCCCGGCAAGGAGTTGAGCCGTTCCATTTCTGTCTTGCATCGCCGGAGCCAGCGGGCAGTCCGCGCACAGGATCGCGCAGAATAATCATAGGTGGACGGATTCTCTACACATTCATCAAAAGCCATCGCAATCGTAGAACCGAGATTTGACTGAATCTGCATACTGACTTCCGGACTCATGAAAATTTTTCTTCCATCCACATGGGAATTAAATGTAACCCCTTCCTCCTGGATTTTCCGCAGGACTGCCAGAGAAAACACCTGGAATCCGCCGCTGTCCGTCAGGATCGGACGGTTCCACCCCATGAATTTGTGCAGCCCTCCCATCCGGCGGATCAGCTCATCGCCGGGCCGGACGTGAAGATGATAAGTATTGCAAAGCTCTACCTGGCATTTCAAATCCACCAGGTCATAAGACGAAACGCCTCCTTTAATCGCCGCAGCCGTCCCCACATTCATAAATGCCGGTGTCTGAACAGTTCCATGAACTGTAGAAAACTCCCCGCGTCGGGCTGCTCCTTCTTGTTTCAGCAAGGTATACATTATTCGTTAATTTCCTTTCGTTTCTGATTGAACTTCTTCGCTTTTTTGAGAATTTGCAGATTCAAGCCGCCTGAACATACGGAACAGCACCAAAACCGCCGCAGTTGATAGGATCAGTTCTGTCACAAATTGGGCATATGCAAGCCCATACAACGGGAACAGCCAATTCAAGATAAACAGTGCTGGTATTTCCAAAATGATCTTTCGGAAAACCGCAAACAGGAACGCTTCTTTTCCCATTCCGGTTGCCTGATATACGCCGACTGCCAGAAAATCCATACACAAAAACGGCAATCCCAAGCAAAATCCTCTTAAAAACTTTGTGCCGTATTCTACAATGACATCGTTATCCATAAACATCCGCACCACCGGGTCGGCTCCTATATAATAAGCAATCGCCACAACGGCTAAAAAGCTTAAAGAAATTTTCGCGGAAAACGTGATCGTTTTTTTCATCCGCTGTGTATCCCCGCTGGCGTAATTGTAGCTGACCAGCGGCATAATGCCCTGAGAAAGTCCCATTGCAATGTACATGGGCACTTGGTTAATTTTTTGTGTAATTCCCATCGCTGCCACAGGATCCGATCCGAAAGCGGCAGTGAAATTGTTCAGCACGGTCATACCGGTCACATTCAGAAGGTTCTGTATAGATGCGGGAATTCCAACAATGCAGACCCCTGCCACGATTTCCCTTTTCAGGCAGAACATTCGCGGATTGATATTCACATTGGTGGTTCGGCGCTTACAGAACAGATAAATGAAGAAATAGATGCACGCCACACAGTTGGAAATAAAGGTGGCCAAACCTGCACCTTCCGCCCCCATATTAAACCCCCATGGCAGGACAAAAATGGGATCAAGCAGAATATTTAAAAAACATCCGCTCATAGTTCCGATACTGGCATGGAGGGACGATCCTTCTGCCCGCACCAGATAGGCCATTACCACATTGAGGATTGCCGGCGCAGCTCCAAAGCTTACGGTCCATAAGAGATATCCGGCAGTCGCACCTGCTGTCTCCTCGGTAGCGCCCAACAAAATCAGCAGCTGAGGTTGAAACAACGTAAAGAGCAGAGAAAACATCAGTCCAAAAAATACCGAACAATAGAATCCGAATGCGGAACTGCGATGAACTGTCTCAAAGTCCTTTCTTCCCAGTGCCCGGCTCATCATACTGGAACTTCCTACGCCAAACAGATTGTTGACAGCGTTAAAAGCCAGCAAAACCGGCGCTGCCAATGTAACTGCCGCATTTTCGATCGGATTATTAAGCATTCCTACAAAATAAGTATCCGCAAGATTATAAAGGACCATCACCAAAGAACTGAGGATGGTCGGTATTGCCAGCTTCATAACTGCTGTGGGAATCGGGGTTTGTTCAAACAACGCTGTTTTCTGTTGATCTTCCATGAAAAGAACCTCCGCTGGATATGCTGCCGGATCTCTCTTATTATCCGCCAGGTTTGACAAATTATTTCCTTTTATTATACACGATTTTTTCTTTTCCCGCAAGGCCCGATCAGGCACTTCCACAGCCCGAAGCAACAATTGCATCATCGACGCAGAACAGCACTTCTTTTGTTACCCAAACGAATAACGTTGAAGTGCTGCCCTTTATAGTGTATTTTCCCTATCTGCAACGGCTTTTACGAATTTGCCTGCCGATCATATTCCTCAAGGATACTCATAAACTGTTCTCCGGTAATGGTTTCCTTCTCCAACAGGAACTTCGCCAGCTGATGCAGAAGCGGTTCATTATCCGATAGGATTTTCAGCGCCTTCTTGTGCGCATCCCGGATGATACTGATAACCTTCTCATCTATCTTGGCGGCTGTCTGCTCGGAGCATGCCATGGAAGTGTCTCCGCCCAAGTACTGGTTGGAAACTGTCACCAATGCTGTCATATCAAAATCATCAGTCATACCCAATTGGGTCACCATCGAGCGAGTCAGCTTCGTCGCCTGTTCAATGTCATTGGAAGCGCCGGAAGTACAAGTCTTGAATATCAGTTCCTCCGCCGCGCGTCCTCCGGTAAAAGTAGCTATCTTGCTCAGGATTTCCTCTTTGGACATCAATACCTGTTCGTCTTCCGACACCTGCAAAGTATATCCCAACGCCCCGGATGTTCTGGGGACAATGGTGATCTTATGCACCGGCGCGGAATTTGACTGCCGAGCTGCAACCAATGCATGGCCCACCTCATGATACGCCACGATTTCACGTTCCTTCTGAGGAATCACTGCGCTTTTACGCTGATAACCGGCGATCACAACTTCTACTGACTCCTCCAGATCTTCCTGGCTTACGGCGCTGCGGCCGCATCGTACCGCCCGAAGAGCGGCTTCATTCACGATATTTGCCAGTTCGGCACCGGATGCACCTGCAGTAGCCCGGGCCACCGTGTTAAAATCAATATTGTCTTCCAATTTCACCTGTTTAGCATGAACTTTAAGAATCGCTTCCCGTCCTGCCAAATCCGGCAGTTCCACCGGGATCCGCCGGTCAAAACGGCCCGGCCGCAGCAATGCAGGATCCAAGGAATCCGGCCGGTTAGTCGCCGCAAGAATGACAACGCCTTTTCTCCCGTCAAAGCCGTCCATTTCTGTCAGCAGCTGATTCAATGTCTGTTCCCGTTCATCGTTGCCACCCATGATGCCGGCATCACGCTTTTTGCCGATAGTATCGATCTCATCGATAAATACAATACAAGGAGCCTTTTCCTGAGCCTGTTTAAACAGATCCCGTACCTTGGCAGCTCCCATTCCTACAAACATTTCCACAAATTCCGATCCGGAAATCGAGAAAAACGGCACCCTAGCTTCTCCGGCTACTGCCTTGGCTAGCAGAGTTTTGCCAGTACCGGGAGGCCCAACCAGCAAAGCCCCTTTTGGCATTGTCGCGCCAATGGACTCATACTTTTTGGGGTTATGGAGAAAATCAACAATCTCCTTCAGGGCTTCCTTGGCCTCATCTTCCCCGGCCACATCTGCAAAAGTTTTGCCAGTCTGCGCTTCCACATAGACTTTGGCATTGGCCTTTCCGAATGTCATCGCATTCGGGCCGCCGCCCATCCGTTTTTGAAGCATCCGCATCATCCAAAAGCCTACCAGAGACATCAAAATCACTGGCAAAATCCATGTCAGCAAAAAGCTCAAAAGCGGATTGCTCTTCTCTTGAACTCTTCCAAAATCCACTCCGGCATCAATTAATCGATTAGTGATATCTATATCCGGCATTGTCACAGTCATGTAGATATATGGATCCTCCTTATCTGAAGGAGCAAACACAATCTGACTGTCCTCATACTCTACCTGACTGATCTCACCATCATTCAGCATCTGCACAAATGTATTATAACTGACTTCTTTGATCCGCATATTCTGCATCATCGGGACAAATAAAGCGTTAAAAATCATCAAAGCCAAAAAGCATAGCACTACATAAAAAATCAATGGCTTCTTGGGCGTTTTCTGCTCGTTCATAAGCACTCCTCCTTTGTTACTTTTAATAGTACATGAATGAAATCTATTTTGCAATAACAAAAAGGTGTACAAATTTACAAAAAAACAAATTCTTTTTTAACTTTTTCCATTTCTCTCAATTTTTTTAAATTTATGTGCAAGGCTACCCGTTTTTACAAAAAAATCTTGCTGCAAATTGTCAGCACAACCTGAATGGCTGTAGGATTGTCAAAGATATTGGACAGAGAACTCTAAAGGAGAAAGCCAATGGAGGGGCCTCATAGGGAAATTGTTGGAGCGACGGTTGTGGATAGCAAGCTGTTT
>CALXBD010000103.1 GCA_944386445.1 uncultured Clostridia bacterium | reverse complement strand
CCGCTTTCGCTGCGCAGAAAGGAGGACAGGAAGAATTCGGAGGATGAATAATGCTGAGACAGCAACTTCGTCCATTCCTCTTCCGGAAGCATCATACCGCTGTATAGTTGGACGCGGTAAAAGGATTTTTCATCCGTTGCGGCGTGATTGGAAATAATGTAGTTTTGTCCGCTGTAGTAGATCAGGATACCCAGGTCAAACGCGCTGGAACTTGCATAATTTCCCAGAGCGCTTCTCAGTTTTGAGATAGTATCGGAGTCTATAGAAGGGGATCCTAAGGAACTCAGCTTGGTTTTTTGAAAGGTTGAATTGGTGAGAACAAAGGAGACAGCATTTTTGACGGATAAAAAGACCTGATCCATATTGGAAGACAGGGTGTGCAGAAAAAAATCATTGGAGTGAGAAAGCTCCTCCTTAAAGCTCTGCATCGTTTTGGAGTAGCTGAACAAAAAGGAGACAAACGGAATCAACAGAATTATGACATAGGAAACCGCCCAGTAAAGCAGGATCTTTCTTTTCGGTCCGTTTTTTTCATAACTGGTTCCTTCTTTGTAAAAATGTTATATAAGAATTATAACAGATATTCCGGAAAGATGGAACCCATAAATCCTTTCCATTTTCATACAAAAAGAGGACAAAATCGGATATTGGGCGGATTTTTTAAGAGGTTTTCCCTAAAAATCCGTTTTGATACCCAAAAGTCAGATTTTGTCTCTGATTCTTGCTGCATTTGTGTCGACAATGATGTTCAGCGCTTGCGGCGACACCCCTTCCAGCGACGCGTCCTCAACCCCCTCGCAATCTCAATCTAATACGGACAGTTCCGCTGGCAGCGAAGCCTCGGGGTCCGCTGTGGTTTCCTATCCCTTGGAAGGGAACCCGGAGCTCTCTATTGCATGGGAAACGAATACCGGCATTCTCAGCTATATGACGGATTGGTCGTATAGCGACTTCTTCAAATGGTGGCAGGAGGACACCGGCGTAAAGCTCACCATGTCCTTCCCCTCTGACTATTCCCTGCTGTTTGCTACCGGAGACTACCCGGATATGGTTTTTTACAATTGGTCGGGCTATGCCGGCGGACCGGTGAAAGCCATCTCCGACGGAGTTATCGTGGAATTGGATGAATATCTGCCGGAAAACGCACCGGACTATTACAACTTCATCTCACAGGATGAGGACCTCTCCCGGTCACTGAAGGATTCCAACGGCAAGTATTATACTTTTGGCTACATTCGAAACGATGTGGACGAGGTGACCACCCAGGGAGTTTGGACAAAAGCGGACTGGCTGAAGCAGCTGGGGTTGGAGACACCGCAGACATTGGATGAGTTCACTGACATGTGCTATCGTATGAAGGATGAGTTGGGCGTTGAAAAGGTGATCAGCCTTCCGTCGGCATACCTGCAGAATTATTTTGGAGCTCACTCCATTGCCTCTGCTTTTGGGATTCCTACGACCAACTGGTATCAGATCGATGGAAAAGTCCACTATGGCTACACAGAGGAGGCCTACCGGGAAATTTTGCAGTATCTCCATAAGCTGTATGTGGACGGGATCATTGACCGGGACTTCCAAACGGTGGACACTACCATTATGTTCTCAAATTTCCTGAGCGGCATCTCCGGTGTGATGTACGGCTGGGGAACCCGAATGCAGTCCATGCTCGATGAGATGAAAGGGCAGGAGTTCGACGTGGCCGCTATTCGGAATCTGACGAAGAATACCGGTGAAACCCCGATGTATAATGGCCGCGACCAGAAAGTGAACACCTATGGTGTTTCTGTCACTACTGCCTGTAAGGATGTTGCGACAGCCTGCAAATTCTTGAATTATTGTTATACTGAGGAAGGCAACATCCTCGCGAATTTCGGCCGGGAGGGTGTCAGCTTTGACTATGTAGACGGCGCGCCTGTGCTGAATCAGGAAGCCATCGCCGAAAACTCCCTGGGTTTTTACGCCATGTCTGCCAGCCAGGGGGCTTATATCCGCCAGACGGAAATTGCCCTTGCATCCATCAGCTATCCGCAGATCATAGATGCTTATACCATCTGGAACGAAGGCGATACCGAGGATTATCGGATCCCCAGCGGAGCAGGTATGCTCCCGGAAGAAATCGATGAAGCTTCCGCGCTGGAATCTGAAATCTCGACCTATATCAGCGAGTGTTTTGTAAAATTCGTCAACGGTGATATGGATATCAACACCCAGTGGGAGGAATATCTTTCCACCCTGCAATCTATGAATGTGGAACGTTTTATCGAACTGAAGCAACACGCCCTGGATAATTACAATGCCCGATAGCAGGCCGCTTTGACGGGAACCTTCCAAGCATAAATGCCCCGCCGCGGCAGTATCCGGGCGGGGCGCAAGATTTTTCAGAAAGAGGAGCGCAAGATGACCACGAAATTTCAAACCGCCGCCTCGGAAAGTGGGTTGGGAAAGTCCAACTCCCTTTTAGCAAGGCTTGGTCGCGACATCCGAAAGAATTATGGCGCATACCTGCTGATTCTTCCAGCAATCCTTTACTATACCATATTCTGCTATAAGCCCATGTATGGCATTATTATCGCGTTTAAGGATTTTTCTCCCGGAAAGGGAATTTTTGGCAGCCCATGGGTCGGGCTGAAGCACTTTGAAGCCTTCTTCTCTTCCTACTATTTTTGGCGGCTTTTGAAAAACACGCTGAGCATCAGCCTGACATCCATTGTTTTTGGCTTCCCGGCGCCGATTATTTTTGCTCTGCTTCTAAACGAAATCCGGAACATGAAATTCAAGCGTGTTGTGCAGACCGTGACCTATATGCCACACTTTATTTCCCTGGTGGTAATTTGTTCGCTGATTAAGCTGTTCACCGCGGAAGACGGCATCATCACCTCCCTTCTATCTGTGGTGGGGTTTGAACCGGTGACTATGTTGTCCAAATCCCGGTATTTTGTGCCGCTTTACGTTATTTCCGGCATCTGGCAGGAAGTGGGCTGGGGGTCGATCATCTATTTGTCTGCGCTGACCGCCATTGACCCTGGGCTTTATGAGGCGGCGACCATTGACGGGGCCACCCGCTGGCAGCAGACGCTGCATGTCACCCTGCCCGGGATCACGTCCACAATTATCATCATGCTGATTTTGCGAATGGGGTCGGTCATGAGCGTCGGCTATGAAAAGATCATTCTGCTTTACAACGAAGGAATTTTTGAGACAGCGGATGTCATCTCCACCTTCGTCTACCGCAAGGGCCTGCAACAGTTTCAGTGGAGCTACAGTACGGCTGTAGGCCTATTCAATTCGGTTATCAACTTTGCCATCGTCTTTGCGGTTAATCAGATCAGCCGCAGGGTGAGCGAGGTCAGCCTGTGGTAGCGGGAAAGGGGAATTTTCACATGAGTAAAATCAAAACAACGCCGGGGTATCGAATTTTTACCATCCTGAACACAATTTTTATGCTGCTGATGATCGTGATCACCGCATATCCGCTTTATTACTGTGTGGCTGCATCGTTTAGTAATCCGACGCAGCTAACGCTGAATGCCGGGAAGTTGCTGCTATGGCCAGTTGAGCCGTATACGATGAGTGCATACCAGAAGGTGTTCAGTCACTCCCTGTTTCTCAGCGGCTGGACGAATACGTTGTTTGTTCTGGTGATCGGAACGGTCATCAACATGGTCATGACGATTCTGACGGCATATACTCTTTCTCGGAGGGGCTTGATGCTCAACACGCCAATTACGGTTTTCATTGTCATTACTATGTATTTTTCCGGCGGACTGGTTCCGGGATATCTGAATATCAAATCTCTTGGTCTCATCGATTCTCTTTGGTCGTTGATCCTGCCCGGGGCTATCAGCACCTATAACATGATCATCATGAAAACAGCTTTTGCCTCCGTGCCAGACAGCCTAGTGGAATCCGCCCAGTTGGATGGAGCGAAGCATATCACTATTCTGACGCAGATTTTAGTGCCGCTCTCAGTGCCAACCATTGCCGTACTGATCCTCTATTATGGCGTAGGCCACTGGAACGCCTGGTTTGCAGCATCCATCTATCTGCAGACCAATTCGAAATTCCCTCTTCAACTGGTCATGCGTAATATTCTCAATTCTGCCAACGTTAACGTTAATGAGATGATGGGAGATGTGGGCGTCGAAGATCAGGCACGCTATGTTGAATTGATCAAGTACGCGCTGATTGTTGTTTCGACGGTGCCTATTCTGATTCTGTATCCGTTTTTGCAGCGGTATTTTGTTAAAGGTGTCATGATCGGCGCCATTAAGGGATAGATAGAAGAAAGACAGCGCATCCAGAAACCTTAAGGCGGGGTTCTGGATGCGCTGATGCGTCCAAAATCCAGGAAGGAGGGAAGAGTTTACGCAGGCTCCCATCAACGAATTCTATTTTAAGCACCATTTCGCTGTTCAGGAACCGGATATCCGGGTTTATGATATCAGTGAAGCTCCGTTCCGCATGTACTGTCTATGCCGGCCTGAGGCGGAACCTGTATTCAAACGCCTCCCGGACAATGTGACAGTGGATAGTAGTGGGATTGTCGGGCAGCTGTACACCAACACCTCTGGCGGACGGGACCGGTTTTCCACAAACTCTCGGTACGTTGCCATCAAAGTGGAGATTTCCTACATTGCCAACCGTCCCATCATGTCGTTACTCTGTCCAGCGAGATTTGACCTGTATGTTAAGGGGGGAGGCCGCGAGGTCTATTGCGACAGCTTCCGACCGCCTATTGATATGACGGACGGGCATGAAAACATCCTGTACTTTCCAGACAGGCGGCAGCGAGAGATTGCGCTGTATTTTCCGCTGTATAATGATGTCAACCGGATCTTGATTGGATTGGAAAAGGGCGCTCGGCTAGAAGAAGAGGGGTATCGGACAGCCTCTCTGGTGGTTTATTACGAAAGCTCTATCACCTAGGGAACCAGCGCCTCCAGGCCGGGCATGAGTTATGAGGCAAAGATTTCCCGGATGCTGGACTGCGATTTCCGCAATTTCGGATTTGCCGCAGGCGCAAAAGGGGAACGTGCCATGGCGAAGTATCTCGTCGGACTTTCCTGCAGCGCCTTTATGTGTGATTATGATTATAATGCACCCACCGCAGAACATTTGGAGGAAACCCATAGGGAGTTTTACCGTATTGTCCGTTCCGGGCAAAAGAGATTCCCATCCTGATACTCAGCCGTCCTGTAACTGGCTATGCCAGCCCGGGCAATCGAAGAAGGCGGAATATCGTCTCCCAGACCTGTCGTGCGGTCTGGGAGGGCGGGGATGACCGCGTATGTTTTATCGACGGATTTTCGCTGTTTGGCTCCAACGGCATGGAGGATTGTTTGGCTGATGAAATCCACCCAAACAATTTTGTTTTTTTATATGACCGGAATCATCGGTAAGGTTTTGGAAAAGGCCTAGAATCGGAAAAGCGTACTGTCCATAGAGGGCAGTACGCTTTTTTCGATAACTCACTGCAATACAACGAAAGCGCCGCCGGAAAGGGGCGGAAGTTCTACATATCTTCGCTCTCCTACCGTCTGGACCGTCAACAACTGCTCCGTGTTCCTGGCGTAAAACATTGCCTGAGAGTAGCCGTTAAAGAAGAGTTTCCCTCCAACAGTCGGGCGTTCAAAACTGTCGATGTTAGTCAGGCAGGCAATGGCGTAGGGCGTCTCAGCTGTTTCATTCCGCAGATAGCCGAAGCCGATGGAGTCACGGGGGGAGGTAACCGAAAATTCCGGCTGAATTCCGGCCATCTCCAAAACCTCACGCAGGCGGAAATGCCAGTTTCTCAGTTCGCGGGTCTTGTAGCACCAGTTTTGCTCCAAAGGAAAGCCGTTGAGGGTGTCCGCACAGACCGGGTGCTTATGAAAGCCCAGATCATTGCCTCCAACGCTGTAAAGGAATACCGGGCTGTTTTGTGCGTACCGTTCCAAGGCTTCCTGTTCCTCGGGAGAGAGAAATTCCAGTGCAGGAACGAACAACAGGCGGGTTCCAAGAGGATTTCGTTTCAAGTCTCCCGTTGTCAGATAGTCTGCAGTAACCCCCAGCTCTTTCAGCTGGGAATGGATGCGCAGGGTACGGGTCTGGACAGGTGCATCTGCTCCCAAGGCGTCGGAGTAGTTGTTAGCATAGGTGGAGTAGAGAATCGCTACGCCATCTCGGACGCGGTGAGCGCTGGCCAGTTGTTCAGACAGCTTTCCAATCAGGGCTAGCAACTTTTTCCCTTCGTCGTATTTGGGCGTTTTGCTTCGGTCGGCGCAGATGATTCCGCCGAGTCCGCCTTCTGGCCCACGGACATCCGAACGCCATGCGTAGTAGTTGATCCCCTTGAAACCGGCTCCCAAGGCGTTGATCCCCTCGCGCTCCATGTCCTCGATGGTCATATGCGTCCGGCAGCAATACTCCACGATCCAGGCATGTTTGCCCTGTACAGCAGCGGCGCATTCCACAGCGGAAAGGACCAGATCGTTAAAATAGTAGGACATTCCGCGCTGAGGGCTGTACAGATCCAGGCCCAGATAATCCATTCCCTCCGCCACAGGGAAGTAGTCCTCGCCCATGCGTGCGCCGCCGGGAGAAAAGGGGCAGCTCATCATATTCGTCATAGATTCCGATTTGGGATCGGCATCCTTTGCAGCACGGTTCAGGGACGTCAACAGACGGGTCATTTTTTCCGTGTTGAACATCCGGAACCACAGCCATTGGCGGAAATCCCCGCCAGCCTGAGGGGGGGCCTTAGGAGGCTGGTAGTCCGCTGCTTCCTCCTGGGACATCAACCCCTTTTCCACCAGCCATTTTCGATAGGCGCGGATACTGGGCGCACTGTAGTCATAGTAGCTTCCGCCGGTCCAGGGATAAGCGGGCTCATTGTAAATCTGATAGCCCACCATATCAGGGAAGCCAGAAAAATGCACGGCCTGTGCGGCGGTAGCGGTGTAGGCATCAGAGAGAACCTCCTCGTTACTCAGACAGTCCCAGACAAAGGTAGTCTGGTGATGTTCCCCGTTCTGATCCATCGGGGTGTTTTCCGGATGATTCCGATGATTCATAGAATAGCCGTTGAGCCGTACCACAGAGGACATTCCGCAGCGGGAGATCTCCTTCACCATGGCATCGATGAAAGGAAAATCCATACGCACCTCTTCTCCCTCCCACCAAAGCCGCTCAATAGCTGCGGTGCGGACATTGTTAAAGCCATATTCCGCTATGTCACGGATATCCAACTTCATTTGCTCCATCCGGTTATCTCCGGAAGCCACCGGGTATTTCTCGGGGTGGTATGAGGCAAAGTAGGAAGTGCCCAAGCCGATTTGAGGTTTTCCGTTTTTGAACAAAATACCATTTTCCATTGTATACATAAAAGATCCCTCCATTTCCTGAAGATAGTCTTATTATACGGATGGACGAACTGGATGTACATGTATGGAGAGACCTTTTTTTGCACAAAACACGCAAACTAATAAAAAAATTTGACCAAGGTGGTCAAGGCTTTGCAAGCAAAAATAACCGTTTATGAATCTATCAAATTGATGGTTTGGCAAATCTGTACATAGAACTGAGCGCAATAGTGGGCAACAGAGAAAGCAATATGCTGCACAATCCCCCTCCCAAAAAGATACCAGCGTTAATGCGCCGCGCCATTTTCACTACCCATCCAATCGGAACAAGATTTTCAATGATCCCTGTTAAAGCTTCCCCTCCATACAATTTTATTTATATTACTAAGACTTCCCATATCTGTAATGGGCTTCGCTCCTTGAAAATTCAATATTTCAGCTGACAAAATAGTGATTTATGCCCCTATAGCCTCAGGATGGAGTGCGTTACGCAGATATTTCGGCAGTCTTGCTTCAAAATCAGCAGT
>CALXBD010000102.1 GCA_944386445.1 uncultured Clostridia bacterium | reverse complement strand
ATGGAGCTTTTCACCTTCTTCCGGCAGTATTTTTTCCAGGAGAAACCACCTGGGAAAGTCACTCTTTGGAACCACATAAATTTCAGTGCGGTCTGTATTTCCCACAGCCGTGCAATAGTAATGGCAGCAACTTATGGGGGCGTCATCCCGCAGTACATACAAGGTAATAATATCCGCCGCCATGTTGACTTCGATATTATCATGATCCCGGTACTGGCGATCCGGCCGCTGCCGGTCATAGACATGGCGGAAAATCAGAACGCAGTCATCGTAACGAACCGGAGGAGATCGGGCGAAGAATTTCCGCATAGCCGGGTATAAAAAGGCTCGGAGATAGGAAGCGGAGCCGCTTTCCTTTTTAGGAAGCAGGGCGGGGAACCGGACACAGAACCAGCCTTCCATAGTGAATCCAATCTCCACCGGGATTTCCTCCTCTAGAATCTGCTCCACATCATGCCTGGCTGCCGGGTTCCCGGTGTACGCCGGGAGGGTGCGGGTCAACAGGGTGAGCCGTTCGGAGTATTGTTCCAGATTCAGGGCGGCCCGATATGCCGCCGGAATTTTCCCGCAATCCAGAAGGCTCTGAATCATCTGGATTTCCCGCGTAATCTGGCTGACAAACTTTTTGGTTCTGATCAGCGCCTTTTCAAATTCCGTCATTCTGAGTTGTCCTCCTTTCCAGTGTAAAAGGTCACATCTGGTTCCTCCTTCCCGTCAAAATCCAAAGTTGCAAACAGGCAGGGGGCGTTGGGAAGGAAAAGGGTTGGAATCATAGAAACATGGGGAACGACAAGAATATATTTCATGCTGTCTTGCGGTTGTAAAAGCCTGGTAAGATACTGTTCACCGTCATGCAGCACCGCAATTTCATACCCGATATTTTCTTTCAGAAAGAACAACTGGGATGGATACGACGCTGGGTAATGGGCCTGGGGAGCCACCTTATCCACAAATTTCAGCAGCACCCAGATGGCCTGAATCAGCCGCTGATCCGGATTGGTTCTGGAATCTAACCCCAGGTATCCGATGTCTGTCTCGGTAATCTGATGTTCTTTCTTCAGGTTCCGGATGATCTTTTCTGCTGTATTGGGCGGTTTGTTGTGCAGCAGGCGGATGACCTGCGCTTTGGGCAGAGGACCGTACTGGAACAACCATTGGATTACATTTTGTTCTTCTTGCAGCAACAATCTTTTCACCTTCTCTGATATGCGCATTTGATTAAGAATACGTATTTTGGTCGGAATGCGTTTGCTTTTGTTTTTGTTTCAGCAAAGCTTCCAGCTCGGCCCGGTCTGTTGTAATCATTTCCTGTTCTGCTTTGGATGCCTTGATCACGACAGGAATTTTGCTGTTATTGCTGTAAATGAGTGCTTCGCCGCGTTCAAACCGGGTGATCGATCGAATTTCTGTCCGGGTGAGCTTCAGAGTTTCCCGGACATATTCGGCTTCATCCGGTTCCAGATTGAGAATAATCTTATTTTTGCTGTTGTTGATGATGGCGCGGCCATATTTTCCATCATCCAGACTGAAGAAGTCAGACAGATCCTGGGTTGCAGCGATGGCAGCCCCTCCGAATCCACGAATCGTTTTGAAGATTGTCAGGCAAAATTCCGCTGCCTGACGATTGGAGGAAGCACCAATCAACTGCCAGATTTCGTCAATTAGAATTGCTTTTTTCTTCGTCCGGTCTGCTTTGATATTGTCCCAAACATAGTCCAGGGCTATCATCATGCCAACTGGGAGTAGTTTTCCCTTTAATTCGGACAGGTCCAATACAATGTATTTATTGCTCAGATCCACATTGGTCTGCCTGTTAAAGCTCTGTGCGGAACCGGTAACAAACCGGCTTACAATCGTTGCAATTCGACCCGTCAATTCATTCTCTTGCAGGCGTTTGTGAAGATCTCCCAGAATCGGCATCCGTTTCATTTTGGGGGGATTTGCCTCCGCCTCCTCATACAGGCTGCTGTTGTCATGGGTGATTCCGAAATCGTGATAGGTTCGGATCAGAGATTCATCCAGCATCTGTTCCTCCTCATTGGTCATGTCCGGAATCAAGAGGGAGAAAAAGATCATTAACTGTTGGATTTTCTTTGCCAGCATGGAATCCATGTCGTTATAGTCCACATCATCAATCAGTTCCATTTCCGGTGAGATGGTGTGCCGGATTTCCATGATATTGATGCAGTGAGGGGAACCAGGGGCAATTTTGATAAACTCTCCGCCGATCCGGTCGCAGGCCCGTTTGAATTCATGCCCTTTAATGGGGCAACAATATAGCATTGGATCCCTCGCATTCGCATGCGCAGTGCTAAAAGCTGCATGGTAAAGGTTTTTCCGGCGCCGCTTGTTCCGCACATGGTCAGATTTGCGTTTTTATTTTTCTTGGTGTTGAACAAATCGACAATACAAAGGGAATTGTTATGCCGGTTGACGCCCAGCAGAACCCCAGAATCATCCGACATTTCAAAGCTGGTAAACAGATAGCTGGCTGCTGCGCCGCTGGTCAGGACATTTCGTTTGGATTTCTTTTCCAGATGTGGGTCCATCTGCAGAAAAGGCATCACGGACCGAAATGCCGCTTCCTGTTGAAACCGGCAATCGCTGGTGTAAATATCCATGGATTTCAGCAAATCCACCATCTGTTGTTTTCGCCACATCAATTCCTCATAGCTTTTGGCGGATACTGTAATGAAAACGGACAGATAAAACAGATCTTCATTTCGATTGGCAATTCCATTTTTGATGTAATAGCCGGCCATAATGGAATTGGTCAGTTCCTCATAATCCGTACTGGTATCCTGCAGACCTTTGAGTTTCGTGCGGTTCAAACGAATCCGCTGGGCGACTTTATCAATGGTTCTGCTTCGGTTCTCCCGCCGTAAATGCACATCAATGTCGATTCCTTCTCCCGCGTTGACTAAGGCAGACATCCATCCGCCCCGTACAATCCCCGGATATCCATCTTTTTTGATATACAAAAATGAATAGTAGAGTCCGTCCATAACGACATAATTGGTATGGCTGAAATCAATGCCGCGAGGCGCGATAAAATGAGCAATCCGGATTTTGGGTACAGGATCCAGGCCGATAATCTGGTGTTTCGCTGCCATGGTATCCATCACCACACGCTGCATGCGGGATGAAAATGGTTCTTCGATGCAGGAACGCCGGTTGAAATACAGATACAGGATTTCTGCCGCTGCTTCATCCGCATCCTGGGGTTCCACAATGGTGTTGCCGCACTGCATAAAATATGCTTTTGCGTTTTGTGCGGCTGTCTGAAGCATGCTGTATATTTTTCCATAATCCTCACTGTCATTTCGTCCAACCATTTCATACTGAAAAATCAAAAAGAAGCGCCTTGTCAGCGCTTCCCGGTTTCCAATATCTTTGATCAAATGAATATAGTCCTCACTGAGTTCGCGGCATTTGGGGTTATCCTCAGACTCCAGATCCTGCCGCAGCAGGGCAATATGCTTGTCAGAATCTGCTTTGCGGGTAATGGACTTAAACTGCAGATGCATGGGTGATATTTTCAGCCAGCTCGCAAAGGAAGCAATAATATTGATTTGTTCTTCCTCAGAACGGAGCATAAAGTTAATGGGTTCGATTTCCAGAATTTTCAGGTACCGGCCATCCTTTGTTTCGATGACGCCATTCTGCAGACTTTTGATGGGCAGGAAATCCTGTACAAATTCAAGCTTTTTTGGCTTTTCTTTTCCTTTTTTGATCTGGTTTAGCCAGTCCCGTATCTCCATATCGATATCCAACCCTCCTCATGTGTAATTTTCTCCTCTTTATCCAGAATCTGCAGATATGACCCGCATATTGAAATAGGGAATCTCCGTCTATCCCCATGACAGACGCAACTGCAAGGGGAATTAAGGTGACAGACATGACAACAATCCGCAAGGTTCCTGGCATGGGAATCCATTTCAGTTCCGGATATCCCACCGCCAACAGAAGAATTCCGGTTTCCACCGCATTTCTGGTTTCTACCATCCCACCGAGCAATTTCCCGGAATCTGTATAGTTTGCCGGGATTGCATAGACATTTTTCACTTCTTTTTCTTCCATTTACTCACCGCCTGTTATGGTATCAAAATCAATGTCAGACAGCCTGCGGTACTGCGTAACATAGTTTGGAGAACTGAGAATCACGCCACTTCCTCCTTCACAATGCACCCACATTTTCTTTCCATCTTCCGCATAACCCGCAAAAATCAGGACGTGGTTTACAGAAACTGTACCAGGCACTGCCAGAAATCCTAAATCTCCCGGAAGCAGTTCTTCCTCTGAAATTTCAAAAGTATGATCCCACTGGTTCCAGCTTCCGGCTCCGATACTGATACCAAAAGCGGTCTTGAACGCCCAGTCTGTAAATCCCGAACAATCCAGTCCGTATGGACGGATGGTGCCGGTTTCACTGGAACCGGCTGCAGTTACCAGTTTCGGGGTATTCCATTCTTCATTCCATCCAGCTTCGGATTTTCCACCCCAGAAATATGGGACTTTTCCAACCAGTGATAAGGCTGTTGTCAATAAATGTTTGCGGGCGGCATTGCAATCCTGCATTGCCGCAAACTCCTGAAGTTCAGCATCCGATAATGGCGGAACCGAACCATTTCCTGCAGAACCATATAGGGTCATCTTTAAGGCTTGAGCCATACTGTTTATGACTTCTTCATATGTCTGGCCTGTTTCAGCAAATTGTGCGGCCAGATCCAGTCCGAAAGCTTCCGCAACAATATCCTGATTAAATTGATGAATGGTACATTCCAGATAAGTGACCATATCTTTTGTGGGGGTTAATGTATCCAGCCCGTTCCGGACATAATAGGTTTCTTTCCCGGTGCCTGTTATGGTTCCGTTTGTGTAAATCGGTACAATGACTTCAACAGGATCATAGTGAGGAACCGTTATGGTGTTATCCGATGATTTTTGTTCGTCCTGTGCATAGTAGGTGGTTGTTTTGGTTTCATACTGATACTGCTGTACACCATTGACAATGCCTGCGAGAATTTGTTTGGTAACTTCCGTTACCTGGACCGTTTTGTATGTATAATAGGAAACAGGAGTTGTGACCTCTTTGTTTTTTTCTTCTGAAGTAACCGGGAACATTTCAGAAGAGTAAGACTGTAATTTGGATGCCATATCATCAATGCTCATATTTTGCTGATCCACGGAAACAGAGTAAGCAGCTAAAATATAACTGACATCAAATCCTGCCGACGTCTTGCCATAATCAATGAGTGCGTCCATTGACACATCATAATCATATCCTCCAGCTTGAATCGTATCCTCGACCTTTTCATAAGACTGTTGGTATCCCTCCTCAATGGTTCTGGTGACAGAAGCGGCCAGTGTCTGATAGATACCGGATATGGACACATCAGAACCCGGGGAAGCTCCGTTTGCGCCGAAGATGCCGTTTGTTATAATGGTTGGCAATGATGCAATCAGGACAACCAGAAAAACTGTGGCAAGAGCAGAACAGATCATGACCTTGAAAAGTGTATGCCGGCATGACCAGGCGGCAGATAAAATTGTGCCGAAAGGTCCGCCGGCGGCTGTTCCGACAGCTATTTTGGCGGCTGCTTTTCCGCCTTGAGCGCTTGCTTTTACGGCTGCGGCTGCTGCGTTTACTGCAGATTCCGTGCCCTTTGCTGCTGTCTGCTGCCCCATCTGCTTCGCGGCCTTTGCCATCTGTGCGGCTGCCTGACTGTAAGAATCCTGACCATCCCCAATATGTGTCTGGTTTGGTTCAGCCAAATCTTCATCCCCTTCCAGTAAACAGCCGCGGCATTCGGAAAACATTCCATTCTGCTGCGGCTGTTGGCGATTCGCTTAGTTCTTTTTTCTGGGCGGTTTTGTCTGCTGGTCATTGACTCGTTCCGGTGCCTGATAACGGTTCGGAGTGCTTCGGTATTTAACGGACTCTACATTCACGGATTTCACACTGCCATCTTCATAGACAGGTTTTCCGTTTTCATAGACTGGTTTTCGTTCCACAGATGCTTCTCCATGGATTGCGTACCATTGATGCCCGCCCTTGTCCTCAAACACCTGATAATCTCCTCTGGGTGCGGCATATTGAGCTGTATCATAAAACATAGTGCCGGATCCATCGTTGTGGCGCACTTCAAAGTGCCCATCCGCACGTCCACTGCTGTCCACCGAAACGACCTGCTGTTCATAGCCGGGCATAAAGTCTTGAAACGCTGCTTGGTTATAGGATGCTGCGGCTTCTCCGGATTCAAAGGATGGCATACTTCCGTGCGGTTCCATGGCATACCACTCCATGCCATTGGTGTCCATCATGGTTGTATGCGGAGCCTCTGGTTCTCCATAAAAAGCACTGTTGTACCACATCGTATTTTCTCCGGTTTCCGAAGTAGCTTCCAGAGTTCCCTCGGAAACCGTGCGAAGCGTAGTTCCTTCCGGTATTCCGGGAAACAGGGAGGCAGCTTGTGCTGCTTCCGATATGTCTCCGGTAAATTCCGGTGTATGGAACAGGGAACTTCTGCCTTCTCCACTTGCCATTTGATACCACTGACTTCCATCAGAGGCTGTCACAAGGGAATGAGATCCCTGGGGTTTTTCAAACTGTGCAGCCTGGTACAAATCGACCGCCGCACTTTTTCCATCTGGTCCAACAGCGGTGGTACTGATATGTCCGCCGGTTATTTGCGTGCCGCTCAATTTATGACTGCTTAAATTTGGAATATAGTTTCCAAGGCTGCGATCTGCAATATCACCGGCTATGGTGCCGGATACGCTGGATGCTCTGGACGCTACTGAGGAAATGGATTCCCCGGTTAAGACCGCACCGTTTCGTGCGGCAATTCCGCCGAAAGTGCGGGCTACAAAGCCTAACCCTCCGCCAGCTCCCATTCGGCTTCCGCCATTGACAACGGCATCCCGGACATAGGAGTTTCCTTTGAACTTACTGGCAAATCCTGCGGCAAAGGAGGAAGCTGCAGAACTTCCCGCAGTTCCGCCCACACCTTGAAAAACGCTTCCGGCATTTTTGGCGGGGCTGCTGATGCCAGACAGCACACGCGCTGCCATCAGGATTTCCATGCCCATACTCGATCCAGTCTGTGCCACATTCAGGCCTATGGAAGCAAGATAGCTGTCAAATTTCTGCGCTGTTTTTAAAAAAGCCAACGCGCAGAACATCCAGAGAAAAATGTTTCCCTGACCGCTGGAAAGAGCCCCGCCATCCCCAAGGAACTGGCCTACAGAGGAACTGAACCCTCTCAAGAACCAGACATTCATCACCAGTAATAAAAGCTGGGAACCAACCATACGGCACCAGGACTTGAAGACCTGTTCTGTGGCTTTGGAACCACCCATACAGTAGGCCAGCGGAGAAGTATAGCACAATACGCCAACCACGATATATCGCTCCACTGTTTCCAAAAGCAGCTTGAAATAATTCCATCCAAGAGATATGAGAAGGATAATCAGCAGAATTTGTCCGACAACAGCAGCAAGAGATACCATGGTTGCTATCCCGTTTTTCAAAACTTCCTCAATGCCTGCAAAGGTAAAATCTCCTCCAGACATTTGAATGTCCATCAGAGCGGTATAAGGCGCTCTGGCAATATCCAGCGTGATTTCGAAGATTGGTTTTGCAAACGAAATCAATACGGCAAAAATGGAACTTCTCACAATGAGCTGTAAGGGATGTTCGCTTTCTGTAATCGGCCCTCCAAATGATCGAAAAAGCTGCCAGACTGTAATCAGAAACAACAGTGCCCATGCGGTGTACTGCATAATATTAAATGCTTTGGCAAGGAAAGGGAAGTACTCTTCCATAGTTGTCATATCTGTTCCAAGAGCATTTAGAAATATCCCAGATACAGCGTCCATCAACTGACTGATGATTCCTGCAACCCAGTCTGCAATCCCTTCAAAAATCCAATCAAGTATAATCCATCACCTCCAATTTATCTGGTCAGTAAACATCAGCCGTTATATTTTCCGCCATTGACAAGCGGCTGCAGATAAGCAACAATAAAGCCAAGGCTGTTTAGTATGATCCATCCAACAACAATTCGTTTCAGCCAGGATGTCGCTTCATCTACAGCACGCTGATTTCGGGAGATCATCCGCACCAGCAGTGCAACTGCGGCTGCTGTAACCGCGACAATGGTACTGATTCCAGCTACTTGGCCATAGATATCCCGCATAATATCGGTAAAGCGATCCCAAATGGTGGTATTGGCAGCATATACCGGTTGGATACTCAGCATGAATCCGCAGATGGCGCCGATCATACTCCAATATCCTTTCACCAGCAACTGTCTGCCTTTTTCGTTGTGTTTTTTCATGACTTTCCATTCCTCCTTTTGAATTTGGGGCAAAAAAATTGCTGCTTCATTGGTTCTTTCAAACCGCTGAAACAGCTTTCTTCATCCAGTCCCACTTTGGGACGATATCATTATACACCTTTTTCATTTTCATGTCATCGGCGCTATGCATGCCAATTTATTTTTTTTTCGTGCCATCTTCCTTGCCACCTTCTTAACATAATTCCTCTAGCAAAGTTAAAATCTCCAGCCATGCATCCATTTCAGCAGCCGGAACAGACCAGAGGCGCAGAGAAATAATCCCAATGGCTTGTGAACGGAGCCGGTAATAATGACGGGTCGAAATTCCTAATTGTTTGATCAGGTCTGTATGGGAAAGTTTCTGAGGTGCGATATAGGTCAGAAAAATCAATTCGTACATTTTCTCACCATTTCCCGGCTTCTTCTTGAGAATACTCAGTGCCTCGTTGAGTCGGTCCAAGAGAAGCCTTGATTTTCGGATGCTTTCCAATCGGCTTTCCAGTTTGCGGTTCTCCAAACTCAGTTCTACATCCACATAGTTTAAGAGTGCGTCTAAAGTCCCCAAAGGGCGATCCAGTTCTTCCTCAACAGCAGATGGAAAGCATTCCAATGCCCATACAATGCTCCGATAGTGATGCAGCAGCATTTCTGTATTGTGATACGTTTGCCGTTTCTTTTCTTTTTGTGCCTGTCGGATTTTGTCATTGTCAATTTCACTGTCTGCCAGCAGTCCTCGTTTGGTGAGCATTTGCAGAAAGGCGGCAGATTGAGCAGATAACTGGTTTTCCTGCTGCTCATAGGCAGACTGGTTTGTTTTTTCAAATTCGTTCATGTTCATTCTCCTTGTTGCATTATTTTGTTTATGCCTCAACATGGCCCCCGGATCTCTTTCTTTTTTTCAAAATCGGTGCCATAGGTTGTACCTCTGCAGTCATAACTACAATTCCTACAGTTCTTACAATGCAAAGAAAAATACGCGCGTATTATAGGGGCGGAAAGTGCAACGCGGCATTTTTGGACAGACTGCGGACAACTCTCTTTTTGCATCAAAAAATCTGTTCCATTTTTGTAAGTGAACTTTGCGATCATTCTGTTCAGGCGTTCATGATCGGAACCCTGCCCATGCGTTTTTGCGAAAGAAATACGTATTTCTTTCAAAATACGCACAACATCTTCTGGAGAGGGCAGAGAGGTATTGGTTCCAGTAGGATACTGTCCGTTGTAAATGAGACAGCCATAAGAACCGGGAAGACGGTATAGCGGAAAGGTATCCTGATACTTCCGCAGAAATCGCCAGACCTTTGTTTTTTCCCATTTCCAGCGCTGTCCCAAAGTTTCCAATGTCAGAACACTATGGCGCCTTTCAATTTGAATGACAGGCCCGAGCATAGAAAAGGCATTGCCTCGGTCCTTCCAAATAGTGTGACACCACAGATCCAGCCAGGCATCTGATTCCTGGAAGGTATGCCC
Source organism: uncultured Clostridia bacterium (assembly GCA_944386445.1). Taxonomy (GTDB): domain Bacteria; phylum Bacillota; class Clostridia; order Oscillospirales; family Ruminococcaceae; genus Merdivicinus. The sequence goes on along the minus strand of CALXBD010000102.1, from coordinate 187 downwards.
CGCGTCCACAAGGCGTTGGGTAATATTCCGGGGGAGGCAGAGAAAGCCATATCCTTCCGTTGCATAGACGCAGCCATCCATGCAGGCAGCACCGGAACATTTCAGCACCCAGTCATGGATTTGATAGGTCAGTTTTTTAGTTTTGGTGTCCAGCGTATACCGGATATATCCCAGTTCAGCCAGTTTC
>CALXBD010000101.1 GCA_944386445.1 uncultured Clostridia bacterium | reverse complement strand
ATGATCGGCCTACGCCTGTGGACGAGATCGAGTGGTGACGGGAGGGCTGCCGCAATGAAAGGGAAACATAACCAGCTGCTGCACGAAACAATGCGGAGTATTTGGCGGACCCGAACACGTTTTTTGTCGATCCTTGCGATCGTTGCCATCGGATGCGGATTTTTTGCCGGCGTAAAAGCCAGTTGCCCGGATATGAAGCTGACAGCTGACAAATATTTCCAGGACAGTAATTTGATGGATCTCCATTTGGTTTCAACAATGGGATTTAACGAGAATGATCTCGAGGCCATTCAGGAAGTGGAAGGAATCCGGGGAATCATGCCGGGTTATTCTGTCGATGCCTTTCTGGAAGCAGGGGATACCTCCAATACAATCGTTAAAGTTTACTCGCTGCCGGATAACCGCGATGAAAACGACGAGAATTATTTGAACCGCTCCATCCTTACAGAGGGAAGATTCCCTGAAAACCCCGGCGAATGTGTAGTGGAGCGAAACCTCCACACGCCGGAAGAATTCCAGCTGGGAAATACGATTCGGCTTTTGCCGGGATCCGGTGAAGAGCTTTCGGATACCCTCCAGTATGATACCTATACGATAGTGGGGATTGTCGAAAATGCGATGTATCTGGGATTTGATCGCGGACACAGCACCATCGGCGACGGAGAAGTGGACGCTTTTATGATGGTCCCGGAAGAAGATTTTGTCTTGGATGTTTATACGGATGTTTTCCTTACCCTTCAGAATACAGAGGGCTTGTCGGCTTTCGATGAGGATTATGAAACAGCCGTAAATGAGGCAACTGACCGTTTTGAAGAAGTAGCTGCCGTCCGGGGCCAAGAACGGTATGATGAGATTTATGAGGATGCACAGGCGGAAATCGATGATGCAAAGTCCCAATTGGAAGAAGGCGAGCAAACGCAGGCGGAAGAACTTGCCGAAGGACAGCAGAAAATCGATGACGCCCAAGCGGAACTTAATGAAGGACAAAAAAAGTATGACAACGCCCTAGCTGAATTCAATCAGGAAATTGCAGACGCGGAAAAACAGCTGGCAGAAGGCGAAAAACAACTGTCGGAAGGTGAAGATGCCTATCAGGACGGCCTTGAACAATATGAGGCCGGACTAAAAGAGTATAACGATAATTTGCCTGCTGCCCAGGCTCAGATTGCGGAATACCAGCAGCAGGCAGATGCCCTCGAAGAGCAAAGCGGGGAAGCCATCCGTCAAACAGATGCTGCAAGGGCTTCTATTACCGCTTTGGAACAGGTGCTGGATGCGTATCAGAATACCACTTTGCCCCAGGATCAGATTCCTCAGGAAACCTTGGATGCTATTGCAGCCGCAGAAGGAATTTCTTCTCTGCTCCCAGAGGGGACACTGCCCAGTGGAATGACAATATCGGATTTACTGAAACAGTACATCGCCGCGGAGGGAACGGTAAAGGCTTCCTTGGAAAGCCAGCTTCGTCAATTGGCTGAGGCAGCTGATGAGAGTCTGACCCCTATTGAGGAAGAACTGGCTCCGGCAAAAGAGGCTTTGGAAAAATTGACTGCCGGTATTGCACAAGCCCAACAGCAGTTGGATGATGCCAAAGCCCAGCTTGACAGCACAAAACAGCAGCTGGATGAAACGAAAGCGTTACTGGATGAAAAGGATGCCGAATTGGATGAAGGATGGCGACAGCTCGCTTCGTCCAAACGTTCTGGGCAGAAGGAATTGGATAATGCCAGGGCGGAACTGGAGGACGGTCGGCGGCAACTGGATGACGCCCAGGAACAATACAACCAGGCAAAAGCTGATTCGGATGCCGAACTGGCAGATGCTCGCCAGCAGATTGCCGACGCGGAACAGGCTTTGGCAGATTTGAAGGAACCTACCTGGTATGTCTGGAACCGCGATAATAACCCGGATTATACCAACTATTCGGAGGATACGGAAAAAGTAGATGCTGTAGCCGCTGTATTTCCGGTGTTCTTTATCCTGGTGGCAGCGTTGGTCTGCCTGACTACCATGACCCGTATGGTCGAGGAACAAAGAACACAGATCGGTACGTTTAAGGCACTGGGCTATTCCAGACAGGCGATTATGCTGAAATACATCATCTATGCTATGATTGCCAGCTTGCTGGGTTCCGTAATAGGATTGGCTGTCGGCTTTAAGTTATTTCCTCTGGTCATTATCAATGCGTATAAAACGATGTACAATCTGCCGACACCACTGATCCCTGTCCATTGGGGATTCGGCGCAGCGTGTACCGCAGTGGCAGTGGCCTGCATGGGACTTACCACCTTCGGCGCCTGTACGGCAACTTTGAAGGAATTCCCGGCTCAGCTGATGCGTCCTAAATCTCCCAAACCGGGGAAACGAGTGCTTTTGGAACGAATCCCGTTTATCTGGAAACATCTCAGTTTCAGCCGTAAAGTTACAGTCCGGAATATCTTCCGCTATAAGCAGAGAGTCTTGATGACCGTCGTGGGAATTGCCGGGTGTACGGCTTTGATGCTGACTGGATTCGGCTTGCGGTACGCAATTACTTCTATTGGCGAAAGACAGTATCATAATATTTTCGTTTATGATACTTTGGCGGCAATGGAAGATGACCTTTCACAGGAAGGGGTCCAAAACCTTCTGGATGAGGCGCGTTCTATCCCACAGGTGGAGAGCGGAACCCTCCTTTATACGCGAAGCCTGGATGTCAGAGCCGGAAATATCGTTCGCTCCATTGATTTGATGGTGCCAGAAAACGCGGATGATTTGAGAAGCTATATCGATCTCCATGAGCGAACCAGCGGCGATGAGCTTTCGCTTACAGATGACGGCGTTGTAATCAATGAAAAGTTGGCAAAGATCCTGGACGTCGGAGAAGGGGACGAGATTTCCTTGATTAACCCTGATGGCCGGCCAATTACGGTTACAATTACCGGTATCAATGAGAATTATGCTTTGAACTACGTGTATATGTCGCCGACGCTATATAAAGAGCAGTTCCGTCAGGATCCGGCATATAATGAGATCCTTTTGAATCTTGAGGAAGGTGCCGATGAGGAGGCCGTTTCCAGTGGACTGATGGAATTGGACGGGATTCAGGGCGTAGCTCAAAGCTCCAGCATCAGCCATGATTTCGAGAACATGCTGGGCAGCCTTAACAGTATCGTTTGGGTGCTGATACTGTCTGCAGGCGCTCTGGCAATCGTGGTGCTGTATAACCTGGCTAATATCAATGTCAACGAAAGAGTGCGGGAACTGGCTACGATCAAAGTGTTGGGCTTCTTTGACCAGGAAGTGACCTCCTATATTACCAGAGAGAATACGATTTCTGCAATCTTGGGTATGGCTGTAGGACTGGTAGGCGGTATTGCTTTGGAACGTTTTGTGGTCCTGACTGCGGAAGTGGATATCGTTATGTTCGCTCCGGATATGTCTTGGGACTGTTATGTTTTATCGGCTGTTCTCACGATGATCTTTACACTGCTGGTGAATTTCTTCCTTCACTTCAAACTGAAAAAGATCGATATGGTGGAATCCTTAAAGTCCGTAGAATAACACGATTGCATGAGGCGGCAGGCTTTGGCTATGCCGTCTCATGGGTTTTGAAAGAGTGTTTTCTTCAGGAATTGGAGAAAATATACTGTTTTAGGACAATATTGAAAAGAGGGCCGGAATCATTCGATTTTTTGGCCGGAAACGGATTTGACAGCCGGGATTTTTTATGGTAGACTGAATTCAATGTTCGTACCTGTGGTGCGGAGTTTTGTAGAAAGGAAGCGTTTTTGTGAGCGAATGTACACATAACTGTGAGAGCTGCAGCGAAAACTGCCCGTCTCGTTCCGGCGGCAGCAATCCTGCGGATTTTCTCGAAAAACCCCACGAGCTCAGCAGTATTAAAAAGGTGATCGGCGTCATCAGCGGTAAAGGCGGCGTCGGAAAATCCCTCGTGACCTCAATGCTCAGCGTTATCATGCAGCGCCGTGGTTACCAGGCAGCTGTTCTGGATGCTGACGTTACCGGACCTTCTATCCCTAAGGTCTTTGGACTTAAGGAAAAGGCTACCGGCGATCAGAATGGAATTTATCCTGTTAAAACGAAAACCGGTATCGAAGTAATGAGCATTAACCTTTTGCTTGAGGATGATACCGCTCCGGTGATTTGGCGCGGCCCGATTATTGCCGGGACAGT
>CALXBD010000100.1 GCA_944386445.1 uncultured Clostridia bacterium | reverse complement strand
AATAATCGATACAATAAATACTTGAATTCTATTGCATTGTTCTGCGGCTGCGGGAGAGTCCTGGGAAAAAGATATATTACCGACATCTTCATTTGATGGACTGGAAGAGGATTGAAAGCCAATTTGGTTTTGCATATGATTGTCAGTGCCCACAGATTTTGAGGCGAGGCTTAAAATCTGATTGTTTGTGTTACGCGTGGCGGATGGAGATGCTTTTTTGTAAAATTGCTGCTTATGAAATACCCGAAGATACCAGCAGCAGACGTCCTGACAATAATATCTACCGCAGTGGTGTCATTGGAAGAGGCGCTGCCGGACAATAAATGATATGTGATATAAAAGAACAGAATCAACATAAACAATATTAGGAATCCGTCAACGAGACAAACGCTGTTAGGGAATTGATAGAAAAATATAACTGCGGCGATCTGATTAATTATGATGAAAAAGAACTTGCCTCCATTTTAATCCGGTATCTTAATAAATATGGCGGCTATAAAGCAGGGTTTGATATCGGAAATGAGTATGACATCAAAACAGAAGTAAAGAAAACGGTAGAATTAATTGAGCAAACCGTGCAGAAAGCAAGCAGTAATACGAAGATGAAAAAACTTCCATATCCGGAAGTCACGATTCATGAATATGAATTGGAGAACTATCAAATTGTAAAGGATAGCCTTTATGTATTGCGGGTGATTAAGGATGGAGTGCCGTATGAATATTTGATCAATCGGAGAAGTGATAACGATAAACTGATTGTATTCAATAACGGAGCCATAGCAGAGGGCAATGTGTCTGTGCCTGTGTTTCAAAGGCACAGCTGGGCTAGTATTTTGAAAACGTCGTCAGTATTTTGTATGGACCCCACGCTATATTTGAACAGCTTTTTGCAGATTGGATGGGGAATTGGAAAAAATGAAAATTATTATCTTGAAAACAGCAGCCTTATATTGAAGAGAATTATCAGCAAAATGGGAATCCGGCTGGAAGATGCTGCAATCTATGGCACATCGGCAGGAGGATATCTTTCTATAATAATGGGTATCTATTTGAAAGGCGCAAAAGTTGTAGCGGATAATGCGCAGCTGGATGTAAGAAACTGGATATTTAAAGACGCACTGGATTCTGTTATCACATTTTCGTTTGATAATATTGGTGCCGCATTGAGTTATAAAGAGCGTTTTAATGTTATAGATGCCTTTAAAAAGCATCAATACGTTCCTAAAATATATTTGCATGTAAACATGTGTTCTAGCGCAGATAATTCTACGCAGCTGGTTCCGTTTTTAAAGGAAGCTGAAACAATGACTTCCATTAAGGAGTATAACAATATTGAAGTGATTCTCCATTTAAGCCCAGAAAAAGGTCATAATGGTATCGATATGGATGAGGCGATAAGCTTTTTATACCATATTTTAGGTGAGGACTAATTGAAAAAACAGAAGGCTATTAACAGATCCGCGCTTGACGCAGTATGCTTTTTTTGATATAATAGAAGTCGCGCAGTGGGAAATATGAAATGATATAAAAAATTTCAGAAATCCCTTGCAAAATGAAATGAGATGTGCTAAAATATACTAGATATTGTTCCGCTTGTACTTTTGTACGAGTGGGGATTAATGTTCACTGCGCATCTGCGCAACATTAAAGCGGGCAGTCCTCTGCACAGGAATCCCTGCATGCATGAATGTCTGAAAATTAGGAGGATCAATATGGACGCACTGCAAATCATCAGCCAGTCCAGCATGAAGGCTGACAAACCGGAAATTCAGGTAGGCGACCAGGTTCGCGTTTCCGTGAAAATCCGTGAGGGAGACAAGGAAAGAATCCAGATGTTCGAGGGCACCGTTATTTCTATGAAACATGGCGGTATCTCTGAGACTTTTACCGTACGTCGTGTATCTTACGGCTGCGGCGTAGAGCGGGTATTCCCGGTTCATTCTCCCAATGTGGTCAACGTCGAAGTGCTCCGTCACGGCAAGGTCAGAAGAGCGAAACTCTACTACCTGCGCGACAGAGTCGGCAAGTCCGCAAGAATCAAAGAAAAACTTTAATCCGAGCGGCGAGGAAAGGGACGGTAACGTCCCTTTTTCTGCTATTTGGGAGATTTTGACATAAGGGGACGGTTTCGGTGGCGGGGAAGCAGCGCTATTCTGATGAGGAAATCGATCAGATTCTGGAGGAACGCCGTCCAAAGAAATCTGAAGGGGTCATTGCGGTTTCGGGTGGAAAATGTGGAAAGGAGCTGTGGGGCTGGATTCGGATATTGGTCATCACAGCAGCAGTTTCTTTTTTTGTGTTTTTCTGCGCATTCAGGGTGGTGAACGTCCAAGGACATTCTATGGAGCCTACACTGATTGACGGAGACAGGTTGGTTATATCGGGACTGTTTTACGACCCGCGGCCAGGGGATGTAGTGGTATTGTCGGACAGGAATGGGCTTCATGAGCGACTGGTAAAACGAATCATAGCCACGGGCGGTCAGACCGTCAGATTTGAAGAAGGAAAAATATACGTTGACGAAGAACTGATGGAAGAACCGTATCTGAGCGTCACAGAAACAGATCCCGGACCTATGGGAACAGTGTTGGAGGTCCCGGAGGGTTATGTGTTTGTGATGGGAGATAACCGACCGTATTCCACCGACAGCCGGTTTCCGCAAGTGGGATATATTGCGGAAAAAGAAATCATTGGACATGTGTTATTTCGGTTTTTGCCGCTGGGCCGTGCCGGACAAATCCGATAAATTCAGGAGGACAGTATGGAAGAGATGGAAAAGAAGGAGACGCTTCAGCAGGAAACGGAAGAGAATGGCGGCAAAGAACCGTTTAATTTAAAAAAGGAACTGTGGGAATGGGTAAAGGCCCTTCTGTTTGCAGGAATTATCGTCTTTATTGTCTTCCGCTTTTTGATTCAGGTGGTATCGGTTGATGGTACATCTATGGTACCTACACTGCAGGAGGGAGATCGGCTTATATCTTCGAACTTGTTCTATACGCCGCAATATGGGGATATTGTGATCCTTTCTGAGAATACAGGGCTGAACGAGGCGTTGGTCAAACGAATTATTGCTGTGGCGGGCCAGACGGTAGACATTAATGAAAACGGTGAGGTCGTGGTGGACGGAAAGGCACTGTCCGAGCCGTATATTGCGGAAACGATCAGCGACAATAGGAGAGGCGATTTCGATTATCCGGTGACAGTGCCGGAAGGAATGGTGTTTGTGATGGGAGATAACCGAAATCATTCGACAGATAGCCGGTTTTCAGCAGTAGGCTTTATTGACGAGGATGAAATTTTGGGGAGAGTCATTTTCCGGCTGCTGCCCCTGGATAAGATCGGACCGGTGCGTTAAGCGCCGTGGGAAAGGAGCTGCTTTATGGCACAATCCCCCTCAATACAGTGGTTCCCGGGACATATGGCGAAAACCAGACGAATGATTGAAAGTCATGTGAAGCTGGTAGACTTGGTGGTGGAAATCACGGATGCCCGGATTCCGCAAAGTTCCCGGAACCCGGAGCTCCCCAAATGGATCGGGAATAAAAAAAGATTGATTGTTTTGAATAAATGTGATGCTGCCGACCCGAAAATTACGGCGCAGTGGCTTGCCTGGTATCAGGCTCAGGGGATCCCGGCGATTGCAGTGGATGCCAAGACCGGCCGCGGAATGGAAAAATTTTTGCCAAAGGTGCGGGAGATTCTCTCTGAGGAGATCAGCCGCCGGGAGCAGCGTGGGATGGCAGGGCGTCCTTTGCGAATGATGATTGTGGGAATCCCCAATGTAGGGAAATCCTCTTTTATCAATCGTGCGGCAAAGGAGCGGCGTACCCGCGTGGAAGACCGTCCTGGAGTGACTGTGGGAAAACAGTGGGTGTCAATTGCCAAGGATGTAGAGCTGCTGGATACGCCCGGTGTTCTTTGGCCAAAGTTTGAGGACCAGGCAGTGGGGGAACGGCTGGCATTTACAGGAGCGGTCAAGGATCAGGTCATGGACGTGGAGCTGCTGGCGATCCGACTGCTTAGCTGGCTGAGAGAGGAATATCCGCAGCTGCTGGAGCGGTTTAAGATGACTCCGTCGGATATTGAAGGGTTAGAAGATTATGAGCTGCTGGAACTGGCGGGACGCAAACGCGGAATGCTGGTCAGCGGCGGCGAAGTAGATACCCTGCGGGCAGCAACAATGGTGCTTGACGAGTATCGGGGCGGAAAACTGGGGAAACTTTCTCTTGAGATTCCGCCGCAGGAGGAACAGGCATGACACTTTATGAATATGACCGCTCTTTGGGGCTGCCGCCTTTCTGCGGAGTGGATGAAGTAGGTCGCGGACCTTTGGCAGGAGACGTGTACGCGGCGGCAGTGATCCTTCCGTTGGATGAAGAAATCCCGGGGATCAACGATTCCAAGCAGCTTTCAGAAAAAAAGCGGGATGCGCTGTATGAAGAAATCACCAGTCGGGCAGTAGCTTGGGCAGTAGGCGTGGCTTCGGTGGAGGAAATCGAGACTTTGAATATCCTTCAGGCAGCAATGCTTGCTATGCGCCGTGCGGTGGAAGCACTTCCTGTTAAGCCTGCAATGGCTTTGGTAGACGGGAATAAAAATCCGGCTTTGCCTGTGCCTTCCCGATGTTTGGTCAAGGGAGACGGAACGTCAGCTTCCGTGGCAGCGGCTTCCATTGTGGCAAAAGTTACAAGGGATCGATACATGATTGAGATGGATCAGAAATATCCCGGATATCTTTTTGCAAAGCATAAGGGTTATGGAAGTAAGGCCCACTATCAATGCCTGGATGAATTGGGACCCAGTCCGATTCACCGAATGTCTTTCCTGAAGAAATATTATGCCAAAAAATCCGGCGAACCGCCTTTCTCAGATGGAATGAGGGGAGAGGCAGCGGCATCTCAGATGATGGCAGAAAAGGGCTTTGCGGTTGTCGCGGTGAATTGGCGCTGTGCATATGGTGAAATAGACCTGATCGTTTCAGATGGGAAGTACCTGGTTTTTTGCGAAGTGAAAACCCGTACCGAAGGAAGTATCGGTGCACCGCGGGAGGCAGTGGGGCCTTCCAAACGGAAAAAGCTGACGGAAACAGCTCTTTGTTATCTTTCCGAGCATCCATCGGAGCTGCAGCCCCGGTTTGATGTGATAGAAGTTACTCTTTCTGACGGGAACGGCGCAGTCCGTTCGATCGAACATCTGGAAAACGCATTTCCGGCAGAATCGGGAAACGGAGGCAATGGGTATGCGACATTTTGACCTGCACTGTGATACGTTGTGCCGCTGTGCGGCATCTAAGGAGACACTGCTTCAGAATGAGGGCGCTGTTTCAGTAGAACGCGGACTGATTTTTGACTGCTGGGTCCAGGCATTTGCGGCTTTTATCGGGGACAGCCATCGCGGTGAAGAGGCATATCAGGATTTCCTGAGCCAGGTGGCTGTACTTAGAGAGGCTATGGAATCCAGTGAAAAAATCGTTGCGTATGATCCGCATCATCTCCAGGAAGGCGTGTGCAACGCGATGCTGACCGTTGAGAACGGGGCAGCCCTGGGAGGTAAGCTGGAACGAATTGAGGAATTCGCCCGGTTGGGAGTGAAGGTGTTTTCACTGGTATGGAATGGGGAAAATGAACTGGCCGGCGGCGTGGAAAGTGAGACCGGTTTGACGGAGTTTGGCCGAAAGGCTGTGCGGGAATTGGAAGCACACCATATGGTCGTGGATGTTTCTCATTTAAATACGATGAGCTTCTGGGATCTTTGCGAAGTTGCAGAGCGCCCGTTTATTGCGACCCATTCCAACTGTTTTGAGATCTGTCCGCATAAGAGAAATTTGGATGACCTGCAGATTCAGGAGATCATCCGCCGGAAGGGCTTGATCGGTATCAATTTCTTCCCGATTTTCATCAATGGGGAAAGCGATGCTTCCTTCCAGGAGATCCGCCGTCATATCCGACATATTTTGTCCTTGGGCGGAGAGGATGTACTGGCGGTAGGAAGCGATTTTGATGGAGCCGCCATGCCTTCTAAGCTGGAACGGATCGATAAGATTCCTGACTGGCATCAGAATCTGCTCAAGCATTTTGAACCGGAACTGGTAGAAAAGATCACCTTCGGAAATGCACAGCGCTTTTTTGAGGAAAATCTTTGATTTTGCAAACTAAACGTAAAAGGGGACGCCAACTATGTACTACAACAGCACCCGTGATAATTCCTGCCGCGTGACGGCAGCACAAGCTATTTCCCAGGGAATTTCTGCCGAGGGCGGGCTTTTCGTGCCGGAAAATCTGCCGAAATTTTCTTTGGAAGAAATCGGCTCTATGGCCGGGAAAAGCTACAACGAAAAGGCAAAAATGATCCTTTCTCGCTTTTTGACGGATTTTACCGAGGAAGAATTGAACCGTTGTGTGGACAGTGCCTATACTTCGGAAAAGTTTGACAGCGATAATATTTCTGAGATTGCTAAGGTAGGGGAAAATGCTTATCTGCTGGAATTGTGGCATGGCCCGACCTGCGCTTTTAAGGATATGGCACTGCAGCTGCTGCCACATTTGCTGACGGTTTCAGCAGAAAAGACAGTTCCCGGCAAAGAGATCGTGGTGCTGGTAGCTACTTCCGGTGATACCGGAAAAGCTGCTCTGGAAGGCTTCCGGGATGTTCCCGGCACCAGAATGCTGGTATTCTATCCGGTTCACGGCGTCAGCAATATGCAGAAGCTCCAAATGACAACTCAGGAAGGCAAAAATGTAGGCGTCTGCGCCATCGAAGGTAACTTCGACGACGCACAGAGCGGGGTTAAGAAGATTTTTACAGATCCTGCAGTTTTGGCAGAACTGGAAAAGAATAATCAGATTTTTTCTTCCGCCAACTCCATTAACTGGGGGCGGTTGGCTCCCCAGATTGTTTACTATATGGCAGCTTACGCATCCTTGGTGGAACAGGGCGAGATCGCTTTGGGGGATCAGGTGAATATCGTGGTGCCCACCGGTAATTTCGGCAATATCCTAGCCGCGTATTATGCGAAAGGAATGGGCTTGCCAGTTGGCAGACTGATCTGCGCGTCCAATCGAAATAAGGTGCTGACGGATTTCCTGCGTACCGGAGTTTACGATCGGAATCGGACTTTCCATACAACTCCTTCTCCATCGATGGATATTTTAATTTCCTCTAATTTGGAGAGGCTGCTCTATGACCTTTGCGGAAAAGACGACGGCCAGATTCGGGAATGGTTTTCTGCGTTGAGCAAAGAAGGAAGATACCAGGTGACACCACAGGTGCTGACCCGGCTGAAAGAGGAGTTCTATGGCGGCTACTGCACCGATGAGGAAACGATCTCTGCAATCGGCAAAATCTTCCGGAAATACGGGTATCTTTGCGATACGCACACCGCTGTCGGCGTTAAGGTATATGAGGATTATGTACAGCAGACCGGCGACCCCATGAAGACAATTATAGCGTCTACAGCTTCTCCTTATAAATTTACCGGAAGCGTGCTGAAAGCGATCTGCAGCGATCCTGTTCCTGAGGACGATTTCGCACAGGTGGAGCTTTTGGAAAAGTTGTCCGGATTGCCTGCACCGGCATCCTTGCTGGCATTAAAGGAAAAGGAAGTACGGTTTAAGAGAAGTGTCCCGAAGGAGCAGATGGTGGAGGAAGTCCTTCAAATGCTGAAATAAATAAAACGCAGGAAGAATTCTTCCTGCGTGCCTGGTCCAGGTACAGTTGCCCGCCCGTTCCGACGGGTTTCTGTCCCGTACAGAAGGCGGTTATTTTTGCGGAGAGAAACTTTGACAAATCGTATCGGAACAGCAGTTGGCAAAATGCGGGCCAATTTTAATGTTTGTTGCTGTACAGCAGCAATCGTTGCTGTTGTGGATACAATTGACCACATCACACCGGACACAAGGAGCAGCAGAGTTGCTGTTTTTCATAATATCAATTCCTCCTCACAACACAGCGGAATGAAAGCAAAATTTCAGAAGGATTGAATCCTTCCGAAAATAGTTTGTGTTTGTCGGTATGGAATATAGATGGAAAAATCTGAAGAAGCAAACGAAAACAGGTGATTTATGAGCTTATTTGCAATTGCAGACCTGCATCTTTCTCTGGGAGTGGACAAGCCAATGGATGTCTTTCCGGGATGGGAAGGATATGTACAAAAGCTTGAGGAAAACTGGAGAAGGAATGTCCAGCCGGAAGATACGGTGGTAATTGCAGGAGATCTTTCTTGGGCTTTGGACATTGAGGAGTCAGTGGAAGATTTTTCTTTTTTAAATAGTCTGCCCGGGACAAAAATTCTTCTGAAAGGGAATCACGATCTTTGGTTTTCTACCAAGACCAAAGTGGAGCGCTTTTTTGAAGAACATGGTTTTTCAACCTTGAAGATTCTTTTTAACAATGCCTATGAGTATGGGGATTATGCCATATGCGGTACCCGCGGATGGATGAATGATCAGGCAGAGAAAAAAGTTCTGATGCGGGAGTGCGGACGGCTTCGGCTCTCATTGGAAGCGGGGAAGAAACTGGGTAAGAAGCCGCTGGTTTTTCTGCATTATCCGCCTGTTTACGGAGGCGGCGAATGTTATGAGATATTGGATGTGCTGCTGGAATATGATATCAAACGGGTGTGGTATGGGCATATTCATGGGTACTCCGCGGGATATGCGATCAACGGGGAACGAAATGGGATTGATTTTCGGCTGATTTCCTGTGATTTTATCCAATTCAACCCAGTAAAAATCATGTAATCCGTAAAAAAGGTGAAAGTTTATCAGAAAAACTAGCAAAATTAATTGAGTTGTGCTATAATATATTAGTCTGAAAAGTCTGCACTGCGGGCTTTCGTAAGAGGATCGTTCGGGTTGCCGATGGGTGCGGCCCTGACAGAATAACAGGAGGAAGTTTCATGAGTTTAGTATCGAAGAATAATGTGGCTACCAATAAGTTTGAACTGGAGATTCAAGTCCCTGCAGAAGAGTTCGAAAAGGCTTGTGAGCGGGTTTATAAGAGAAAAGGCAAACGCATCGAGGTCCCCGGTTTCCGTAAGGGACATGCTCCCCGTAAAACGATCGAAAAATTGTACGGTGACGCTGTCTTCTATGAGGATGCAGTGAATGACCTTTATCCTTCTGCAATCCAGTCCGGCGTTGAAGAAGCAAAGTTGGAAATCGTCTGCCGTCCTGAGGTGGAAGTAACAGAAGTATCCAAGGAGAAGGGCGTTACCTTTAAAGCTGTCTGCACCGTGAAGCCTGAAGTCATTGTGAAGAATTATAAGGGCATCAAGGCTTCCAAGGATGTAGCAGAGGTTACTGATGTGGATATTACTGCCGAGATTGATCGGATGCGCGAACGCAATGCCCGTACGGTGGATGTGGAAGGCCGCGCTGTGGAAAACGGCGATATCACTGTTATCGACTTTGAGGGATTCCTGGATGGGGAACCTTTCAAAGGCGGCAAAGGCGAGAAGTTCAGCTTGACTATTGGTTCCGGCCAATTTATCCCTGGCTTTGAGGAGCAAATCATCGGCCATAATATCGGAGATGAATTCGATGTCAATGTGACTTTCCCGGAAGATTACCATGCGGAAGAGTTGAAGGGAAAAGCTGTAACATTTAAGGTGAAACTGCATGGTATCAGCACCAAGGAACTTCCGGAAGCTGATGATGAGTTTGCAAAGGATGTCAGCGAATTCGATACTTTGGAAGAGTTGAAGGAAGATATCCGGAAACGCCAGGCAGAAGCCAATGAGAAAAAGGCATCTGCAGAGTTTGAAAATAAGTTGATTGATAATGTCATTGAGAATATGGAGGCTGAAATTCCTGAAGAGATGTATGAGGTCCGCATCGATGAGATGATTCGGGATTTCGAATATCGTCTGCAGTCTCAGGGTCTCAGCCTGGATCTCTATCTGCAGTACTCCGGCCTGACCAAGGATTCTTTCCGGGAAACTTTCAAAGAACAGGCTCAGCGTCAGGTGAAGATTCGTCTTGCGCTTGAGAAGATCGTTGAGGTAGAAGGCATTGAGCCCACGGAAGAAGAAATCGAAAAGGAATATGCCCGTCTGGCAGAAGCCTACAAGATGGATGTGGAGAAGCTCAAACCCATGATTCCTGCGGAAGATATCAAGAAAGACGTGGCTGTTAACAAGGCAATCGACCTGATCCGTGACAGCGCTGTAGCTGAATAAGGAAGGCTCTGTCAGCAAGAGGCAGTTTGTAGGGTATGGCATTGCTTGCTGAAGGATAGATCCTTTGCTATCATGAAAAGCATGAGAACCCTCTGCGATTTTGCCAATGGTTGAGCGCAGAGGGTTTCCCTGTATCCATATATCAGGCGGCGGAAGGCAAATTCACGAAATAGTTGCAGATGGTCTGTTTGCCGTTCATGTTTGAAGTGTATACTAAATATAATAATGCATACAACTATTGGAAAAAGCCATTTTTAGATGGCAGTTGTTTGCTTTTTGGGAAAAACTTGAAATGGAGGACATAGTTATGAGTCTGGTCCCAATGGTCATCGAGCAAACCAGCCGCGGCGAGCGGTCTTATGATATTTTTTCCAGATTGCTGAATGATCGAATCGTAATGCTTTGCGAAGAGGTCAATGACACAACAGCGTCTTTAGTAGTTGCGCAGCTGCTTTATCTGGAAAGTCAGGATCCTGAAAAGGAGATCAGCTTGTATATCAACAGCCCCGGCGGTTCTATTACAGCCGGTATGGCCATCTATGATACGATGCAGTTTATTAAATGCGACGTTTCCACAATTTGCGTGGGAATGGCGGCGTCCATGGGAGCGTTTTTGCTTTCCAGCGGAACAAAAGGCCGTCGGTTGGCACTGCCGAATAGCGAAATTATGATTCACCAGCCCTCGGGCGGCGCTCAGGGACAGGCAACTGATATTGCGATTCAGGCGGAGAGGGTCTTAAAAATGAAGAAGAACTTGACTCAGATTCTGGCGGACAACTGCGGAAAGCCGTTTGATGTGGTGGCAGCAGATTGCGAGCGGGATCATTTCATGTCAGCGCAAGAGGCTCTGGAGTACGGGGTTATTGACCAGATTATTGCGCATCACTGAGAATTGCGGCTGGCAGGCTAAAAGGAGGCACACTGTAATATGCCTGATAATAACGAAAGAGAACCGGTACGGTGCAGTTTTTGCGGGAAGTCGGAGCAGAGTGTGGAACGGATGCTCCATTCGTCCCGTGCAAATATCTGTGATAACTGCGTTGCCCTGTGTTATGATATGCTGGTGGAAGAAGGAATTTTTCCCGAACCTGGCAGCAGTGGCAATAAACATCAGGTAGCTCCGGATCAGATTCCGGAACTGTTGAAGCCCGCTGAGATCAAGGCCGTACTTGACCAATATGTGGTGGGTCAGGATAAGGCAAAGATCGCATTGTCAGTAGCGGTATATAACCATTATAAACGGATTTTCATGGCCCCTGCAGATGAGGATGTTGAAATTCAGAAGAGTAATGTTCTATTGCTGGGTCCTACCGGCGTTGGTAAGACAATGCTTGCACAGACTTTGGCGAAGATATTAAATGTTCCGTTTGCAATTGCAGACGCTACTACGCTTACAGAAGCAGGTTACGTGGGCGACGATGTGGAAAATGTTCTGGTACGGCTGATACAGGCCGCCGATTACGATATCGAGGCGGCAGAACGGGGCATTGTTTATATTGATGAGATCGACAAAATTACCCGGAAATCTGAGAATCCCTCTATCACCCGTGATGTAAGCGGCGAAGGCGTTCAGCAGGCTCTTCTGAAGATCCTGGAAGGAACTGTTTCTAATGTTCCACCACAGGGCGGACGGAAACATCCGCATCAGGAATGCATCCAGCTGGATACTAAAAATATTTTGTTTATTTGCGGCGGTGCATTTGAGGGAATCGAAAAGATTATCGGCCGTCGGCTGGAGTCCTCAACTATGGGCTTTAACGGTGATGTCCGGAAAAAGACGGATGACAATAAAGGCGAACTTTACAAAAAGGTGGAACCGCACGATTTGGTGAAATTCGGCTTGATTCCGGAGTTGGTAGGGCGTCTGCCGGTCATTACGACGTTGGATGATCTGGATGAGTATCAGCTTGTTCGGGTGCTTACAGAGCCTAAGAACTCCATATTCAAGCAATATAGCTCCTTGTTTGCTTTGGATGATGTGGAGCTTGTTATGGGCGAGGATACCATGCGGGCAGTTGCACGGAAAGCCATTAAACGGAAAACCGGTGCTCGTGGCTTGCGGAATATTATGGAAGATTTGCTGTTGAATCTGATGTTTATGATTCCGTCTGACGACAGCATTGCGCAGGTGATCATTACTCCCGGAGTTGTGGAGGGGACAGAACAAGCGCAGCTGGTCCATCGGAAACCCGCATTAAAGAAAGCACGATAGAAAATTTAAAAAACAGGCTCGGTGGTAACCGGGCCTGTTTTTTGTATAACGAAAACCACGCGATAGTCGCGTGGTTCAAAAAAGCTTAAGCGGTGAACAAGATAAAAAAACTCCTAATGTGTTAAAATAAGAACGTGACCTGCCAGTTACGCACAATAAAACACAT
>CALXBD010000099.1 GCA_944386445.1 uncultured Clostridia bacterium | reverse complement strand
CAGGCTCCCTGTGAAGCAGTAAGGAGGATGTTATGAAAATCAACTGGGTACAGAAACTGACCTCCCGGAAGTTCTGGGCGGCAATCGTGGCGGTGATTACCTCAGTCTGTGTGATCTTTGGGGTGGAGGATATTACTATGGAACAGGTTGCTGCCTTGGTAATAGCAGTAGGTGCGTTGATCGCTTACATCCTGGGGGAAGGCTTTGTGGATGCCGCCAACGTTCAAAAGTCGGAGGACAAGACCGATGAAGGGAATTGACGTCTCCAAGCACCAAGGTAAAATCGACTGGCAAAAGGTCAAGGCCGCAGGTGTTGAATTCAGTATCGTGCGGGCCGGATATGGAATGTATGAAAATCAGGTCGATTCCCGGTTCGCGGAAAATATGGTTGGCGCCAAAGCTGCTGGTATCCCTGTGGGGGTGTACTGGTACAGCTATGCTGTTAGCATCTCTGAAGCTATCCGGGAGGCGGAGGTCTGCTTAAAAATCATCGAGCCATACCAGTCCCAGATCGTGCTGCCGGTGTTCTTTGATCAGGAGTATGAACCCGGTATTCTGGCCCTGGACAATCAGACCCGAACCGAAATCAGCTTGAATTTCATCGAGCGGATACAAAAGCAAGGATACCGGGGAGGACTATACTGTTCCTGGGATTTCTGGAAGAATAAATTGAACAATTCGCTGTTGTCACAGATCCCTCTTTGGATAGCTCAATATGCGGATGTTTGCAGTTATCATGGTTCGAATCTGATTGCCTGGCAGTATTCCAGCAGCGGAAAGGTTGATGGAATCATCGGGAATGTCGATCTGAACTGCGGATATGATGGACTGATGAATTCTCCGGTAAAAGATGGCTGGACCTGTATTGACGCTAAATGGTATTACTATCATCAAGGCATCCCTGTAAAGGATCAGTGGATTTGCTCCGATGGATGGAGGTATCGTTTGGGCCCAGATGGTATCATGCTTACCGGCCTGCAGGAAATTGAAGGAAAGGTATATTGTTTCAATGCTCAAAGGAGCACGGTAGGTAACATTTACGTCCCGGAAGGTGCCTGCGTTATAACTAACGAAAAAGGAGAGATCATTTCTAAATAATTAAGTCGG
This sequence comes from uncultured Clostridia bacterium, assembly GCA_944386445.1. Taxonomy (GTDB): domain Bacteria; phylum Bacillota; class Clostridia; order Oscillospirales; family Ruminococcaceae; genus Merdivicinus. Next base: position 10,240 of record CALXBD010000099.1, on the reverse strand, counting down.
TAACTCAAATGCTTCTAAAATAGACTCCGGAGAATTTGAATTAGTGGGAACGGCAGCTGATTGACAATTTTTATGATCTATGCTACAATCCGGGTGTGGAAAAATCGTATAGGCTGCTAAATTTAAAGGAGTAAGAAGATGGCTGAAATCATTTACTATTATTGCGGTCCCCCTGTTGCGAAGACAACCGCCCACATCAAGTGGCTTCAGCGCGATGACTTACAATGCTTCAATCACCATCTGCTTTTGTGTAACCAAAATCCTCTTGATAACAAAACATGGGACTCTATATACGATGAAGGTACGATGTACGCATTGTTATTTGTCCATGATCTTCCTGTTGCACGCGCCTGCGTTGAAAAGTATTCGAAAGATATGTGGGAAGTCTCTGATGTTCGTGTTGTGAAGGCCTACCGAAATAACGGTTTTGCAAGTGAAATATCCCGATTTGTTACAAGCTATATTTTGTCTCATGGGAAAACTCCCACTATCAGAACCGAGGAGGACAATTTTCCTATGCAAAGGGTGATCAGTCGATTGGGATTTCGCCCTTTTACTCCTTCGTTGTCGGAAAAAGAAAAGGAAAAAGAATTTTGAAAAAGCATTTCTGATATGGTAATTATTCTAATCTGAGAAAGTTGCCTAGCCTAACGTATGGTATATGAGTTAATACTTCATTCATTGCAAATCTGAACACACCGAATATATATAAATATTTTTCGGTATTGTATGCAAAAATGATGCAGAAAACCCGCTCGTCCGGAAAGGGATAGAGCGGGTTTTCTGTTAATGGCATCCAAAAGGTATACTGAAATTCCAGTTCAACTGAGGGTCAATCAATCTAACTACATTATTTTATCCCAAATAAGTGCCGGGATAGTAATGGGAAAGGATCTGCTTGTAGGTCCAACCATCATTGACAGCGTACGCATTGGCCCCCGTTTGGCTCATCCCGACTCCATGACCATAGCCATTGGTGGTGAAAATCAGATTGTCGCCGCTGACGGTAACAGTAAATGCGTGGCTGCGAATTGCATAACCCAGAATATTTTCCCGAACCTGACGGCCGGTGACACGGTGGGTACCCCCGGAAGAATCCGGAATCATCACCTGTGTTACATATCCGCCACTGTTAGCGGTATAGTCAGCAAACCAGGTAGCAGGATCATCTGGAAGTGTAATGTTCAAATACGCCTCCACCTTTTCCCGGACAGTTGAGATCGCAATCGAGGTCTGCACGTTTTTATACGAAGATGAAGGATCATACGCACTGGTTACATTGGTGAGATAAGGATAACCCCCGCCCCAGATTTCAGCGGAAGAATTGGTCACACCGGAAGAACTGGCATGATAGGGCGTGAAAGCTATCGAACCATTGTAATAAAGCAGTTCGTTCAGTACCGCCGAAACCGCATCTTTAGTTTTTTGTGTAGGAGTGCGGCTCGGCAGCGAAGGCGTACGGCCTGCCGCATTCTCATAGCGAATATAGGAATGGACGGCAACTGTTTGTGCTTTCAAGGCCTCTGTGCTAAAACTACCACCCATTTCCGCTTCTACGATCTGGCAGAGAATTGTGTAAGCATCGCCTTCCACCACTTGTCCGCTTAATGAAACACGCAATGTTTCTCCTGTCGAAGTATTGCTGGACGAAGATTCCGGTTGAGAGACCGGAGGAGAAGATGAAGAAGTATGGCTGGAAGATCCAGCGGAAGATGAAGAGGATGAATGACCTGAGGATGATTCAGAGGTAGTGTAGGATCCCTCTGTAGATGGCGGACCGGATGGGGTGCTGGAGGAAGGCTTCGTGTGGGAAGAGGGTGCTGAAGATGCTTGTCCGGAAGAAGAGGATGAGTGTCCCTCCGAGCTCTGCTGTTGAGACGAAAGCGAACTGGAAGACAAAGTTTCCTCTGAAGAGGATTCGGAAGATCCCTCCGAACTTTCTTCCGCGGATAATTGAGAGCTTTCTTCCGAGCTATCTTCCCGGGAAGACAGCTCAGGTTCAATATCCAAAGCAGTGCCGCCGGTTTCAGGCATTGAAGAAGCTTCCTCATCCGGTATAAATGCCATTACTTCCACTTCATTTGCTGACGCAATTGCACCTGTGGAGAGAACAGCGGTAACTGCCAGCCCGGCTGTCAAAAGAATCGCTGCCATTACTAAAAGATAAGTTTTACGCATGAAAAGACCTTTCCTTATCCGTTGGTAACAGAATCATCTGTAGAGATTGACGGAGCATCCAAGGGACTGCTGCCGCCGGGAGCAGAACTTTCTCCGCCAGGGATCGTTTCGCCTTCAGGAGGTCCGGAAACTTCTTCGGAAGAGCTGGAAGACTCTGTAGATCCAGAGGAATCTTCTGTAGATTCAGAGGATTCTACAGGCGGAGTGGAAGTTGAAGATTCTTCCGATGATTCTGTCGGAGTAGAGGATTCCGTAGGCGGCTCTATGGGCGGTTCCACAGATGTCTGAGACTGTACTTGCTGAGATTCCTCCGCTTGGGAAGAAGATGGCGCAGACGAAGTCTGCTGAGAAGAAGGCTTGCTGGGAACGGGATTGGATTCCACATAAAAATCGGAAAATTCCTCCCAGTTACCAAAAGCTCCGCTGTTGTTCAGAAAGTCATTTAAATCATTGGAAGGTTCTGCGGTATCAGAAGGATCTTCCCCGGAGGATCCTCCCGAAGTAGAGGAAATACCTTTTGAAGTAGTAGTAACTTCTTCAAAAGAAGCGCCAATCAATAAGGTCAGCCCACACATTACGGCAATCAGCGCCAGAATCTGGAGCCAAAGGTTTCGGGTTACAGCATTTAGGATTTTTTTAAACATGGATTATCATCCTTTCACAGTAGCACGGCTCAGTAACGACTTGGAAGAACACGGTTTTCATTGACCGTCGCATTGTTCACGTCGACTTCTGCGCTTTCGCCCGGGCGAACCTTACGGGCAACGATGCAAACTTTGGTATTATAGCGATCATTGGCACAAGTTTGAATTGTCAAAAACTTATCATTGGTATTTACATCCACCGTTGTATGAAAAAAGCTTCTGGCCAAAATCTCATCAATGTACCATTGAATTCGTTCTTCATTTTTTGTGCGGACAAAATTGAAATAATCGAACACTTCTCCGATATTTGGATCCGTGGTAGCTTCAAAGCAGGAAATAACCTTCCATTGGCTCTCCTCGTATACCGTATCAAAGATGATCACCGGCGTAGTCTTATAAAATTCAATGTCCCGATACAGCAGGAGGCTGTGAAACATCGCACCCGATTCCCAGTTGTGCCCATAGATCAGCGTATTGGAATTCAATTCCGGTGTTATATCATTGCGGAAGTCCATGAAAGGGGTTCCGACTGTATCAGAAGCGCCCTCAAAGGAATGATTCAGATAAAAATCGTTGTCCTCACATTGGGTAACAGGAAGATTGATATTGGTATTTGGAATGGTCAGCCACCCTACCAGATCGTGGTTAATCTCATACGCCGCAGCAAATTTTTTCAAATATCCATTCGGAAGGTTACTGACCTGTTGAGAAGTAGGTTCTGTTTCTATTGCTTCAACAGCCCGTTCGATGACCTGAGCAGACCTGATGGTTGCCACAGTATCCTGAGACAGCTCTTTTCCTGCCCAGCATCCGACAGCGATAGCAGCCAAAAGCAATAATTTCACTGAGACATCCCCAAAACCGTCTCCGGGCCATGGAAGGAAAAACTGGAAAAATTTCAGCAGCAGCGGAGTGCTGCAAAGATGGCGATACACTTTGATGGAGCTGAAAACCGCTAAATTGGCGGTATCCTGCTCATAGTACCCCACCAAAAGGGTTAGAATTGTTTCTACTGTCCGACGACGATATTGGAACAGTTTTTCATCCGGCAGAGATTCCACAGAATGAACCGAAATCCAGATTTTAGAGTTGCTTTTCAGGCAGACAGCAAAGTGAATTACGCTACGATCAAGTCCTGAGACGCCAATGCCAATATCTGTTTTTTGTTGCCTGCGGATACCGTCTGCCATAGCAATGGCTGCTTCTTTGGAATTAAGACCATACCGGCGGCAGACAGATTTTTTAACACCTGCAAGACGCCACATACCTTCATTTTCGGAAATAACCACCCCACAGCGAAGGATGGCATCTGTATCCGGACCAGCGGTAAAAGCCTGAGACAGCATACCGCCGGTACCTGCTTCTGCGATAGCAGCCCGAAGCTTTTTGGAAGCAAGGATTCGAGTCAGGCATTCTCCCGGGGGAGACTTTGGAAGGTTTTCATCCATGAAACAGCCTCCTGCAATTAGTGGATAAACATTGCAAATACAACCGTAATCAGTCCGCATACGCCGATTGCAATACTGCTCATAGCGCCCTCAACTTCACCGATTTCAAGGGCTTTTGCAGTCCCCATAGCATGGCTGCAGGCGCCGATTGCAAGGCCGGCTGCAACAGGGTCCTTTACTCTGAAGAGCTTCAGCAGCAAAGGTGCCAGCATAGCGCCCAGGATTCCGGTAATAACGACGGCAGCTACCGTAATGGAGGTCAGGCCGCCCAGCTGTTCGGCCACCCCCATTGCAATAGGAGTAGTCACCGATTTGGGCAGCAGGGAAGCTGTAAACTGGTCATCCAACCGGAAAATCCGGCAAAGGAACCAAACGCTGCCCATAGAGGCTGCAGACCCAACAGCGGAACCTGCCAAAATGGGCAGGAGGTTTTTTTTAAGCAAAGCAAACTGATTGTAAATTGACACAGCCAGACACGCCGTAGCCGGTGCTAGGAACATTCCTATAAAATCGCCGCCTACTTGATAAGAGGAGAGGGGAATTCGCGTAAGCTTTAAAAAGAGTATCACTAAGATGATAGCAATCAGGAGCGGATTCGCGAGAGGAGAGCGGAGCTTTTTATTGATCCACACCCCAAACACATAGGCGAGAATACTTAAAGTAATTCCGAAAAGGGGAGAAGAGAGCCATTCAGACACGGGAGACAGCTCCTTTCCCGGAAGAAGGGTGGGATTTTGCATGTATAAGTCGCTGGAGCCAAAGAATTCCTCGGACAGTAAAGACAGTCGCAGCAAAAGTTACCAAAGTGCTGATGAAGCAAACCGCCAAAAAAGGCAGCAGATTTCGGGCCAGAACATCGAATGTATCCATTATGGCCACTCCTGCAGGAACGAAAAAGAAAGCCATATTTTTCAGTAGGAAATCCGATTTTTCCCGGATATGTTCCGGTTTGACCGCGCGGCTCAGCAGGAGAATCAGCAGTAAAATCATACTGATGACGCTTCCCGGCAGTGGGAGGATACGGGCAAGGCCTTCGCCTAAAAAACAGATACCGAAAACGACACTGATTTGCACAAGAATTTTCATAAAAGGGTCACGTTCCTTGGAAGATGATTAGTGAATTGTTTTGACAGTAGTATTTTCGGCAGCCTGGCGAATCAGCGGCTCAAAATCGAAAGAGGCTTCAGCTTTTTCAATAAAATGCAGCTTGGGTTTGGTGCGGGGGTGCCGGGGTGTAAATACGGTACAGCAGTCCTCATATGGCAGGATAGAAGTCTCATACGTGTCAATCTGATACGCTATTTTAATGATTTCCGTTTTATCCATGCCGATGAGGGGACGAAGCACCACTAAGTCGGTGGAATTATCCGTACAATAAAGGGCGTCCAGAGTCTGGCTTGCCACCTGGGCCAGGCTTTCGCCGGTCACCAGCGCCCGGATATCTTCCCGGGCAGCAACAAGTGTAGCCACCCGCATCATCATACGGCGCATGATTACAGTAAATAACTCTTCCGGGCAGTGTTCCCGGATTGCCTCCTGCAGTTCTGTGAAGGGAACGCAGTAAAACCGGATGCTGCCGGTATAGGGAGTCAGCTTTTCGCAGAGAGTTTCCACTTTCTGCAGCGCCCGCTCACTGGTATATGGAGGGCTCTGGAAATGGATCGCAGAAAGAGCCAGTCCCCGTTTTGCCATCATATATGCAGCGACCGGACTGTCAAGCCCGCCTGAAATAAGCAACAAAGCCCGTCCGGAGGAGGATACCGGCATACCGCCGGCACCCGGAATGGAGCCCGCGTGAATGTAAGCAGCAAAATCTCTGATTTCCACATTCACGATTACATCCGGTTCGTGGACATCTACCTTCAGGTGTGGGAAGGCATCCAGCAAAGCGCCGCCGGTTTCCGCGGAAATCCCCGGCGATTTTAAAGGGAATCTCTTATCTGAGCGGCGGGTTTCCACTTTAAATGTCTGGACTCCGGAAAGCAGCGGTTCCAGATATTTCGGTGCAGCGGCACAGATAGCTTCCATGGATTTTTCGACCACCAAGGCCCGGGAAACAGCAGCTACCCCGAAAATTTTTGAAGCTCTGTCCAAAGCCTCGTCGAAATCGAAGGCATCCGGATTTTCCGGCTCCAGATATATGGTTGACTGTGCCTTCCGCAGCCGCATGGGACCAAGATCCCGCATTCGCCAGCGGATATTCCGGAGAAGGATATCCTCAAATACATTTTTGTTGAGTCCCTTGAGGGCAATTTCTCCGTACTTAAAAAGAATAATTTCGTTCATGGCAGTTCCTTTCCATTTTTTTCGATGACAGGTCGCAGCCGTCTGATTCCATCTTCCAATGCAGCCAGCAGGGCATCGACCTCATCCTCTGTTGTCTCCCTGGAAAAGCTGATCCGCAGGGCGGAATCGATTCGTTCCGGCGTCAGTCCAAAAGCAGCCAGAGCGGGACTTTTGGCCCCTTTGGAGCAAGCGGAACCGCTGGAAACGTAGATTCCCTTTTCCTCCAGGAAATGCAGCATAATTTCCGAACGGATTCCCAGTACAGACAGGTTTACAATATTGGGCGCTCCGTCTTCCGGAGAGTTGACCGAGACCCGCGGCAAAGCAGCGGCTCCTTCCCGGAGGCGTTGATTCAGAGCGCGGTATTTCGTTTCCCACAGGCGGCCGTCCCGTTGACAGAGGAGAAGCGCTTCTTTCAGCGCGGCAACCAGTTCAACTGCTTCAGTACCCGGACGAAGGCCCTGTTCCTGACCTCCTCCATATGCCAGCGGAAAAAGCCTAGTCCCTTTTTTTATGTATAAAACCCCGATGCCCTTGGGCGCATAGAGCTTATGTCCGCTGAAGGTGAGAAAATCCAAATCCAATCGTTTCATGCTGACGGGATATTTTGTAAATCCCTGGACGGCGTCCATATGGAGCAGAACTTTTGGAGCCTTCCGCCGTAGTGCGGGGATCAGCGTCTCATAGGGAAGCACCGTGCCGATTTCGTTATTGACCATCATAAAAGAAACCAGCAAAGTATCATCATCCACTGCATTCAGAAAGTCCTCAACAGCAAAATGTCCATCGGGACGGGGATGCACCCGCCGGATGGTATATCCCTTTTTTTCAAGGGCAGCGGCAGCATTTTCTACGGAAGAATGTTCCACCGCGGTAATAACGATGGTTTTCCCTCCGTGAGGACGGGCGGCTGCAGAGCCCAGAATAGCCAAGTTATTGCTTTCGGTGGCGCTGGCAGTAAAGCGGATACATTCAGGGGGGCAGGAAAGCATTTGTCCGATAGTTTTACGGGTTTCTGTAAGGATCGATTCAGCTTCCAGGCCCTTGCGGTGAAGGGAGGAAGGATTCCCATATTCTGCGGTCATGGCCCGGAGGCAGGCAGCGGCAGCTTCGTCGCAAACCCGGGTTGTGGCGCAGTTATCCAGATAGATTTCCAATGTAATGCTCCTTTATGATAGATCCGGCAAATACCGGACACACTATTTCAAAATGATTTCTTTATTATACACCATTTTTACTGAGATTTCTACCAGAAGATTTGAACAAAACCGAAGTTCCCTATGGCGAAAGGATTTGTTTGATATTTCTCGCGGAATATTGTTTTTTAGGATGAGAATTTATGTTATACTGATTCTGTAGAATATTTCAGGAGGGATATGGGTTGGAAAAGCAGGATAATAAGAATCCTCATGCAGGGCATCGGGGACGGGTTAAAGCCCGGTTTCTGGAAGAAGGACTCGGTGCGTTCGCGGATCACGAAGTTCTGGAACTGTTGCTGTATTTTGGAATTCCCCAAAAGGATACGAATCTTTTGGCGCATCAGCTGCTGGAGCAGTTCGGGTCGTTTCGGCAGATTTTTGAAGCAGACTATGAGCAGCTGCGGCAAATCCCCGGTATGACTGCTTCGGCAGCCCTGCTGCTGACGTTGATTCCTCAGCTGTCCCGGAGATATATTCAAACAACGGAAGAAATGGACGGGCTTTTGAACAGCACAGATAAAATCGGACACTTTTTTGTGTCGAGATTCATGGGTCAGACTGCGGAAGAAATCTGCCTGCTGTGCCTGGACAGCAGCTGTCGGCTGGTCCGCTGCGAAACATTGTCGGAGGGCGGGGTGAATGGCTTTGAAATTAGCCCACGACGAATTGTAGAGGTCGCTCTTCAGTGTAAAGCTACCAATCTCATATTAGCTCACAATCATCCCGGCGGAACCGCCCGTCCATCTTCACAGGATATCCGTAATACACAGGCGCTGGCGCCATTGCTGCAGCGGCTCAGGTTGGAACTGTTGGATCATTTTATTATTTCCGGCGAGGATTACGTATCAATGATGGAACTCGGCTACCTGGGAGTAAAAAAGGTGCGGGAGCGGCAATTTTGAGTTGAAATAGGTTTTTGCAAAAAAGATAGAAATTTTGTTCGAATTTTTGCGGATTTGATGGTTCCGCGCATTGCAAACGCGGAGAGAATGTGGTAAACTATCAAAGGATATAGCAACCATTTGTTTGCATGGGAGGGATATTTGTGGAGGAAAAGCGACGTTTTGAATTGGTGGCGCCTTATCAGCCTACCGGTGACCAGCCTCAGGCAATCCGCAGCTTGTCGGAAGGTGTTAAGAAGGGCTTGCGGGAACAGACACTGCTGGGTGTTACCGGCTCAGGTAAAACATTCACCATGGCCAATATCATTCAGAATGTCCAGAAGCCTACCTTGGTCCTGGCCCACAACAAAACATTGGCGGCACAGCTCTGTTCGGAGTTCCGGGAATTTTTCCCTAACAATGCGGTTGAGTATTTCGTGTCCTATTACGATTATTATCAGCCGGAGGCATACATTCCGGGAACCGATACCTATATTGAAAAGGATTCCGCCATCAACGATGAGATTGATAAGCTCCGCCATTCGGCAACCTGCGCTTTGGGCGAACGAAATGATGTAATTATTGTGGCGAGTGTGAGCTGTATTTATTCTCTGGGCGCCCCGGAGGACTACCGGAGCATGGTCATCTCACTGCGGCCCGGTATGCAGATGGAGCGGGATGAATTGCTGCGGCAGCTGGTGGACCGGCAGTACGACCGGAACGATATCAACTTTGTACGAGGAAAATTCCGTGTCCGTGGGGATGTGGTGGAGATCTTCCCGGCGGGCAGCGGCGAAACAGCAGTCAGGGTGGAATTTTTCGGCGATGAAATCGACAGGATTTCCGAGTTTGATCCCCTGACCGGCGGGGTCAAGGCTGTCATGAGCCATGAGATGATCTATCCGGCTTCTCACTTCATCACTCCACCTGGCAAGCTCCACGCGGCTGTGGAGGAAATCGAGGCGGAACTGGAAGAGCGGGTCAAGTATTTCCGGGATCGGGATATGCTCATTGAGGCCCAGCGCATCGAGCAGCGCACCCGGTATGACATGGAGATGCTGGAGGAGATCGGGTTTTGCAAGGGAATCGAGAACTACTCCCGGATCCTTGCGGGCCGGGCCCCTGGGAGTACCCCGTACACCCTGCTGGACCATTTCCCGAAGGATTTTCTGATGTTTATCGATGAATCCCATGTTACCGTCCCTCAAGTGCGTGGTATGTATTTCGGTGACAGAGGAAGAAAGCAGACTTTGGTGGATTACGGCTTCCGGCTGCCGTCTGCTTTTGACAACCGGCCTCTTAATTTTGAAGAGTTTAACAGCAAGCTGAATCAGGTGATCTATGTTTCAGCGACACCGGCTCAGTATGAGCGGGAACGGAGCTTGAATATTGCGGAACAGGTGATACGGCCTACCGGGCTGGTGGACCCGGAGGTGATCGTCAAGCCGGTGGAAGGCCAAATCGAGGACCTTCTGAGTGAGATCAACGAGCGCGCCGAAAAGAAGGAACGAGTACTGGTTACGACTCTTACCAAAAAGATGGCGGAGGATCTGACGGATTACCTCAAAGGAATGGGTGTCAAGGTGCGGTATATGCACCATGAT